>JAQBOH010000164.1 GCA_028288125.1 Mucilaginibacter sp. | reverse complement strand
TATCATGTGTGTCCGGTCCTGTCCGGTTCCCATCACCCAGTCGAATTTGGCGGTTGCCGGGTCGTACCTGCCGACAGTTTTGGTACCCTCGGCGGTAAACCACACCTTACCCTCAGCAAATGTTATCCCATGCGGCCCCATCAGTGGCCTGGTATCAATAGAAGGTAAAGCCTTTTGCCCCACAAGGTTGATCACATTCAGTTCGTGCAGGCTGCCGCCGCCATATATCGTCACATAGGCCGTCCTGCCATCTGCGGAAGCGATAACCTCATGCGGGTCGGGGCCAACCGGTACCCGCGCCACAACGTTAAATGTAACCGGGTCGATAATCGCCAGCACATGATCGCTTTTTGAAAGCGCCAGCAGCCACCGCCGCGGCGTAGCCTGCGCGGTACATTGAACTGCGGAGTGAACCAACGCGAGCAATAAAAAACCTGCAGTCAGTAATCGCGTCAGACTGGACTTAATGAGGGGAAGATATGTTGTTTTGTTCATATTATTCACCAGTTATAAACGAGTATTAAGAGATCAAAGGCGAGTTAGCTCCTGTTTTTTTTCTTCGCAGTCAATAGAGATGGCCACATCGTCGGAGAGAATCATGCTTTTACTGCCTACGCCGAAATCCAACCTGTTTATTTTGAAGGCTCCTTTAAATTCAATCGTGCTTTCTTTATCCAAAAAAGCAAACGGTATCTCAATTTGTTTCGACCTGCCTTTCATCGTAAGTATAAATGTGCCGGTATAATTGCTGCCGCTTTTATGTTTAAAGTTAACTGATTTAAGCGAGATCTTCGGGTAGCGCACAACGTCAAAAAAATCTTCGCTCCGCAAATGTTCGTCGCGGCTGGAGTTATCGGTATTAATGGTATTCACATCTACCGATGCCTCAATAGTACTTGTATTCAGGTCGGCAGGCATAAAACGCACCCTGGCCTGAAACCCGCCAATTGAGCCACCCGTAGCAATACCAAGGTTTTTAATCTCAAAAGTTACCGCCGAATGTATGATTGACGACTGCGCATTTAAAGCACCCGCGCAATGCGTCACAATGATCACTATAAAAACAAATAATTTCTTCATGATAACCTTTCACTTTTATTTGTAAAGACTATTGTTATTTACCTGGCGTTCCGCCCGGCCCGCCTGGCCCTCTGCGTTGTTCGGGCATTTTTAGCTCGGGGTGTGCCGTACCATGGTGGCAGGTATTGCAACTGACAGCAATAGCCTGTACCATACCAAGCGTATCTTTTTGTGCATGGAAAAATTTCTTATTGATCTTCGCCGTCATCATAAACATTTGGCGCGCCGCGGTTTTTTCCGGTTTTGCGTCACTGGCAAAATCCATTTTATTGGTCTGCTCGTTGCGCGCGTGACAAAAATTACAACGCACACCAAGGGACTCCGACCAAACGTCCATTGCATGATCCAGCACCCGGTAGGGGACGTTTTTAGGGAATACCTTAAGATTGACCAGCTTCGGCTCGGACCGCTGCTGCTGGGGCAATGCCGCAGCGATACTTATCGCGGTTACAGTAAACACGCCGGCAATTACAACGAGTTGTTTTTTGAAATACATACGATTTGCTTTTTGGTATGCTAAAAGTAATCAACCTGAATTTCAATTTTTTTTATAATCGACCCTGACGGGGAATTTATAGACAGAAGGAAGGTTTTTACCGATGATTGAGAGGTGCGAACCGAATCTTACTATCCTAAAATCTTACAAATCTAGTTCTCACAAATCTTTACAATCCCTCCACAACTCCTTCCGTACCTTTGTGTTTTTATAATCTATGAACACGAAAAACATCCGCTTAAGCGTACTCGACCAATCGCCGGTGCGCAAGGGCGTTACCGCAGAGCAGGCCGTACAGGAAACGGTTGAGTTGGCAAAATACACCGACAAATTGGGCTACACCCGCTTTTGGGTATCCGAACATCACAATACCGGCGCCCTGGCCGGCTCAACGCCCGAAGTGCTGATGGCGCACCTGGCCGGGCAAACCCAAAATATTCGGATTGGCTCCGGCGGGGTTATGATGCCCAACCACAGCGCCTTAAAAGTGGCCGAAAACTTCCGGATGCTTGAGGCGCTGTTCCCCGGCCGCATCGACCTGGGTATGGGCCGCGCGCCCGGCACCGACAGGCTGACGGCAGCCATGCTTAACCCATCGAACCAGTTCCGCGAACAGGACTTCGTGGAGCAGTTGTACGATCTTAATAATTACTTTCATGATAGGGGAGAGTTAGGCGTCCCACAGTCAAAGATACGAGCTATTCCGCAGGTGAAAACCGTACCGGCCATGTGGCTGCTCAGCTCGAGCGGTCAAAGCGGCATATTCGCGGCGCATTTTGGCATGGGCTTTTCGTTCGCCCATTTTATCAACCCCAACGGCGGTCCTGAGGCAGTAACGGCATATCGCGAACGGTTCAAACCCTCGGAAGACATGCATCAGCAACAGGTAAACATGGCCATATTTGTTTTTTGTTCAGAAGACGAAGAGAAGATACGCCGGCACCAGGCGCTAATGGACTACCGCTTTACTCAGTTTGAAAAGGGCGCGGGTATTGTACCGGTGGGGTATGAGGACATCAAAGCTGTAGTATATTCTTCCGGCGAGTTGGAGCGTATCCAATACAATCGTAAAAGGGTAGTCACGGGCACTCCCGACCAAATGAAGGAAAAGCTAACCCGCCTGGCCGTTGATTATGATGTAGACGAGATCATCGCGGTGACTATAACCGAAGATTTTGAGGATAGATTGATGTCGTATAAGCTCCTTGCCGAAACCTTTTTGAGGTAAAGGGCGAAAGGTTGTTCGTTCGAAAATATGCGATCTTCGTTAAACACTTTTCGCCTTTAACCCTTCACTGTAATTAATTTAAACGAAAATAAATTAATCTTGGCAAGATAGTTGTTTTATAACCGGTACATTAAAACAATAACTATATGGAAACGATAGAAAAATCAGTTGAGGTATTGAATGACCTGATCGAAATTAATAACGACCGCGTTGCGGGCTTTGAGCATGCAGGCAAAGATCTGGGCGATGAAGATAGGGATCTGAGCGATTTCTTTCGGACCCAGAGAGAAGCAAGCCGCCAGAATTCGTTTGAGTTAACCAAGGCTGTAAACCAGCTTGGCGGCGAAGCGGAGGATGGCAAAAGCGTAAGCGGCACTATACACCGTAACTGGCTTGATGTAAGGGCAACCTTTACCGGCCATGACCGCGCGAGCATTTTAGCTGAATGTGAAAGGGGAGAGGATGCGATAAAGAAAGCTTATGAAGACGCGCTGAATAGCGATAACGGTTTGCCGGATGATATCAGGCAGGTTGTTGAAAGGCAGCAGCAGGGCATCAATGCCTCGCATGATATGATACGGGATATGGCCGAAGCCGGCTCGTAATTTAATGTATAATGCGAATCAGGAGTCAAGAAATAGCCTCAGGAGAGAAAAATCCATAAAAAGAAAACATTTCAGCTCAAAGCTGTAAAAATGAAGTGCCTTTTTCTCTTTTTCTTGATCCACATGCGCAACTATTGAATAGGCTGCCGTAAGCTAAGAAATATTTGAGAGAACGATCCGGACCCATCACAATAAACGACATTTCCGGAACTTACTTATGGCGGCCTTTTCTCTGGTTTTACGCTTCAATTACATATCGGCAACCCACATTCCGGTATAAATCGTATCTTTGAAGAAATTATAAACAATTCTCCCATTTTTTATATTATAGCTTCGTGATTATCTTAATTTTCTTCATTGCCCATTGGTTCCTGTCTTTGTTCTTTCAAACATTTTTTTTGCACCGCTACGCGTCGCATAAAATGTTCAGCACCAATAAATTCAATGAGCGTATTTTTCACCTCTTAACATTTATTTGCCAGGGGTCGTCATATTTAAACCCGCGCGCGTATGCCATTATGCACCGCGAGCACCACGCTTTTAGCGATACCGAAAAGGACCCGCATTCGCCTTACTTTTTTAAGGACGTTTTCCAAATGATGTGGCGCACCGCGCAAAGCTATAAGCTGTACGAAAAACGGTTAAAAGAACCAGAAGCGCAGTTTAAAGGAAACTATCCCGAATGGCGCATCCTGGATTATTGGGGATCAACCTTTTTATCGAGGATATTATTCGGCTGCTTTTATATCGCATTCTATATTATTTTCGCCACGCACTGGTGGATGTTTTTGCTGCTGCCGATACATCTAATGATGGGCCCTATCCATGGCGCTATTGTTAACTGGTGCGGCCATAAATACGGCTACGCCAATTTCGAGAACGGCGACAAATCAAAAAACACTACCCCGCTTGATTTTTTTATGCTGGGCGAGCTATTCCAGAACAATCACCACAAACGCCCAAACAACGCCAACTTTGCCGCCCGCTGGTTTGAGTTCGACCCGGTTTACCCGGTAATGAAATTCATGCACTGGATACGGCTGATCAAGCTTAGAGAAGCGTATTTGTAAGAATTTTGGATTTTTCACGGTTTATTTGTTTTTCAAAGGCGTTCAAGAAGGCTACGCCGTTTCGGATGTTCGATGTCCGATTTGGAGAGTGGTAATTTCATAGTTGTTAAAGTTCGCCTTCGATTTCCTTAATCCTCTATCACCACACCCATTGAGCAAAACTTATTGATGCGGTCGGTTACCAGCTCATCAACGTTACGGTCTTTTAGTAATTTCAGGTCTTTTAAAAGTTGCTTTTTAAGCGTAGCTGCCATGGCAACGGGGTCTTGGTGGGCGCCGCCGAGGGGTTCTTTTATAATACCGTCGATCAGCTTGTTTTTAAGCATATCTGTCGAGGTAAGCTTCAGCATTTCGGCGGCTCTTTCCTTATGTTCCCAGGTTTTAAACAGGATAGTTGAACAGTTTTCGGGAGAGATAACAGAATACCACGAATTTTCGAGCATCATCACCTTATCACCTATAGCTATGCCCAGCGCCCCGCCCGATGCGCCCTCACCGATGATCACACAAATTACAGGCACTTTTAAAACCGACATTTCGAGCAGGTTGCGCGCTATAGCCTCGCCCTGTCCGCGCTCTTCAGCTTCCAGCCCCGGGAATGCGCCCGGCGTATCGATTAATGTAATAACGGGCTTGTTGAATTTTTCGGCCATTTTCATCAGCCGCAAAGCTTTGCGGTAACCCTCAGGGTTTGGCATCCCGAAGTTACGGTATTGACGTTCTTTGGTATTGCGTCCTTTTTGATGGCCGATAAACATAGCTGTCTGGCCGTTTATCGTACCAAAGCCGCCTACGATCGCTTTATCATCGCCAACTGTACGGTCGCCATGCAGTTCGATAAAATCATCGCACATTAACTCAATATATTGCAGGGTGTAGGGCCTTTCGGGATGACGCGCTATCTGCACGCGCTGCCAGCCGGTAAGGTTGGTATATATTTCGTGTTTAGTGGCTTCCAGTTTACTTTCCAGCTCCGCCAGGGTTGCCGACATGTCCAGCTTGTTCTTGTCTTCAACCTGTTTCACCTTTTCGATCTGCAGCAGCAGTTCGGCTAAAGGTTTTTCAAAATCAAAAGTAATCTTCATATACTTTATTGGGGCCGCTAAATTAAATAAATCAAATGGTATTTTTTATTTAAACCTCACCTAAACGGCGAAGCTTTCATGAACGCCTTTAAAAATAAAATAACAGCGTGAATAATCCCCTCCAAAGGAGAGGACTTGACTTGCAAACTTAACATTCACCTACTTCTCTTTGACCCCTTCTCCTTTTGAGAGGGCCGGGGTGAGGCGCTCCAAAGCTCCGTACTTCCTGATCTGTTCGGGCGTAAGCAACTCCCATGCTTTAAGGCATGATTGTAATATCACGTTCCGCATCTCGCCCTGGTATAAGCCATACCGGTTGGCAAAAAATATAAGTGAGCCGTTATCCAGCCGGTGATATTTGAAAATACTGTCTAAGGTCCGTTCGTTATGGATAATGATCTGGCCCATTTCCAGCTTTTTGCGGTGCAGCTCCTTATTAATGGCATTAAACTGGCTAACTTGTATGGGGCTTAGGTCGAGCTGCTTTTTATATTTCATTACCTTTTCGGGATTGGGGTAGTGGTTTAGCTCGGCCGCTAACGACATGCCGTAAATGTCCTCGCCTTTTACCAGCGCGTTATATTGCTGGTTGCTTAATGTTTTTAACGGGGAATGTTTTGCGGTGCTATCTGCCGTTGACTGTGCGTCCGCAGCATAGCAAAACACCAGGATAACAATAATAAGTACCAGTTTTCGCATAGGTGAAAATTTTCTCAAAGGTGGCAATTAATTCGTTATTGTTAAAAGATGCAAGTGTTGAAGCCTGAAAATTTATGATCGCGGATTAACAAAATGACTTTATAATTCTTATATTACCGTCATTACCGGGATTGATCCGGTATTGCAATGAGCAATAACAAAAAAACTTTTACCGGCAGCATTTTGCTGGCACTAACGGAGGCCGGGTTTATTATCTTCCTGTTTTATTCCAATTTATTAATGGGCGAGTATAACCGGACGGGTAACGGCCATAAAAACGGCCTTGCCTGGGCGCTTCATGATATTTTTACGGCACATAATTTTCTCATCGCGGTAGTGGCGGCGATAATCGGCTATTTGGTTTTTGAGTTTTTACGGAAGAAGGTGTAATCTCCAATTCACCAATCATTAAATCTTTTGTTTGCCCTGTAAGGGCTACCCATTTGTAGAATTATCATTTCAGACCGCTTTTGCCCCGTTAGGGGCTACCCGTGGCAAATTGGGTAGCCCCTAATGGGGAAAATTTGCTTGATTATTTTATTTTCTACAAAGAGGTATCCCCTACGGGGAATATATCTTGCTATTTTTTGTACACACCGGAGCTCCAGTGGAATGGCATTTTTTAAAACAGCTCAACCAGCCGCTCCAGCGCCATCCCTCTGGAGCCCTTTATCAGTATTGTTGAATTTTTGATAGGATTGGCTTTTAACGCGTTTATCGCATCTTCGGCGGTGGGGTAAAAAGTGTCCATAGTCGATAGCCGATAGTCCATAGCCTTGCCTGCTTCGGAAAAATCTTTGCCGATGAATATTCGTTCGTCGACCGGGGTACCCATTGCTTTTTTTATGACCGATGTATGTTCGGCAGCGGCTTCATCGCCCATTTCAAACATATCGCCCAATATCAGCACTTTTCGTTTTGCATCCAGCTTTCCGATATTTTCAATCGCAACAAACATGCTGCTCGGATTGGCATTGTAATAATCGCAGATCAGGGTATTGGTTTGGGTCTTGACGATCTGCGAACGGTTGTTTTTCGGCTGGTACCCCTCAACACCTTTATTAATTTCATCATCTGTCAAACCAAAATAAACACCGATACATATAGCCGCCAGGATATTGTCGAGGTTATAAGCCCCGGTAAGCTGTGTCTTTACCGTGGATGTTTTGCTGGCTTGATTATTTGTCCACTGCAAAGTAAGTAGCGGCGAATTTTCAACGATCTTGCCTGTAATCAGGTTCTGCTCATCGCCTGCTCCATAAAACACCACGTTCTTTAACCCCCGGGCCTGCTCCATTTCCAATAAAACCGTGTCATTACTATTAACAAAAGCAACGCCACGCTCCAGTCTTTCGGACTTCTTCAAGAAATCATACAGTTCACCTTTTCCCTTTTTCACTCCTTCAACGCCGCCAAAACCTTCCAAATGGGCCTTGCCCACGTTGGTGATTAGGCCCTGCGTGGGCTGTGCAATGCTGCACAAAAACTCAATTTCCTTTTGGTGGTTGGCACCCATCTCAATAACGGCTATTTCGTGCGAGCTATCAATGGTTAATATGGTTAACGGCACGCCGATGTGGTTGTTCAGGTTTCCTTGCGTGGCCTGTGTTTTAAAATGCTGTAATAAAACCGAGCTGATGAGCTCTTTGGTAGTGGTTTTGCCGTTGGTGCCCGTAAGGCCGATAACAGGTATGTTCAGTTGCCTGCGATGATAACGCGCCAGGCCCTGCAGGGCCGTTAGCACATCGTCAACCAGGATATATCTTTTGTTTAAACGGTAGGCAGGGTTATCGAGAATGACGTATGCAGCCCCGGCTTCCAGGGCTTGTTTGGCAAATGTATTGGCATCAAACTTATCGCCTTTAAGGGCAAAAAACAGGCTGCCCGCAGCAATTTTCCGTGTATCGGTGCTAATGTGCGGGTGTTGGAGGAATAATTTGTATAAGTCTTCTGTTATCATTATTATCATCCTTTGTCATTGCGAGCGAAGCGCGGCAATCTCGTAGCTATGCACGGCGGTCATGTATGTTGAGGAGGTTGCCGCGCTTCGCTCGCAATGACATGGTTTTATTTTTTCGTTAAGTTAAAGTTCCTTCCCGCTGCATCCACGATACCACGGCTTTAATTTCACCATAACTATAATCCTCGCCCAATATTTCTTTCAGCGGCGCTAATCTTTCGGCGCCGTAACTTTCCACAGCATCTTTAATGGCCGGTATCTTGCTTTCGCTGACCATTTCCTTCACCTCCATCTCGCCTGTTTGTATAAAATATGCCAGGTGACTTTCAATTGTTATAGGTGAAAGACTTCTTGCCGCGGCAATATCATTAATGTTTTTGCCCGATTTATACAGCCTTAAACTTTCCGACCGCGTGTCAGAAACTCTTGTTCGCACCGGGGCAAGGCTTGTCTTCGCCTGTCGCTCGCGCTTGCGCGTTTTCTGGCCGATCCTTGATGCGAGGCCGTTTTTAACGCAATAGCTTTTTACCGGCAGCAAAAATTCGCGGCCGTACCGCGCCAGTTTCACATCGCCAAAGCCCGATATTAAACGCAGCTCGTCCATCGACTGCGGCAGATAGGTGGCGATCTCCTGTAAAGTGGCATCCGACAGGATAATGTATGCCGGCACATTCTCATGCAGAGCAATGTCGCGGCGGGTGCTTTTTAATTCGGTCAATAATGACGTTTCGAATGGTAGAGCTTCCGTTGGCCGTTGTTCTTCGGTTGTTTCGCTTAATACCAGCTCAACTTTTGCCAATCCTTTTAAAACCGCCTCGCTTTTGCCGGTTAGCTTTAAAACAGGGTAGGCATCCTCGGTAACCTGCAGGTAACCCATCGCGCAAAGCTCGCGGATGTGCCGTAGCCAATCGTTTTTGCTGATATCAGCGCCAATGCCATAGGTCTTCAGCTCTTTATGGTCGGCCCGTATCTTTTCACTTCTCGACCCGCGTAAAAAATCCACTACGTACGTGCCGCCAAAGCGTTCCTTAAGCCGCGCAACGGCCGACAGCAATTTCTGCGCGATCAGCGTACCATCGAACTTTTTGAACTCGGTCAAACAAAAATCACACGAGCCGCAGTTATCGGGGAACGCTTCATCAAAATATTTGAGCAAAAACTGCCGGCGGCAGGCATGAAGCTGGCAGTAATGCACCATGTCATTCAGCTTATTCAGCATAATGCGGCTTTGCTCGGGGTTGTCCTCGATCATCGCAAACTGTTTCAGCTTGTTGGCGTCGCCGGGCGAATAGAGCAGCATGGCGTCCGACGGCAGGCCATCCCGGCCCGCGCGGCCTGTTTCCTGGTAATAACCCTCGATATTTTTTGGCATATCCATGTGCACCACGTACCGCACGTTTGATTTATTGATGCCCATGCCAAAGGCAATGGTAGCGACAATAATTTTTACATTATCCCGCAAAAAAGCTTCCTGCGTCCGTGCTTTTACAGCATGATCCAAACCTGCATGATAAGCCTCGGCGGCAAAGCCGTTGGCTTTCAGATCCGCCGCCAGCGCCTCGGTTGATTTACGGGAGAGGCAGTAAATAATACCCGAATCATCCTTTCGATCATCCAAAAAATCAAGCAGTTGGTTAAAGCTGTTCTTTTTGGGGATCACCCGGTAAGTGATATTTGCGCGGTTAAACGACGAGATAAATACCGCTGGGTTTTGCAGATTTAATTTCTCGAGGATATCCTTTTTGGTGAGCTTATCGGCCGTCGCGGTAAGCGCGATGACCGGCACGCCGGGGAATGCCGTTTTTAATCCGGCAAGGGCAAGGTACTCGGGCCTGAAATCGTGCCCCCAATGCGATATGCAATGCGCTTCGTCGATCGCGACCAGCGAAACGGTTAACGTCTTTAAAAAACTGACCAGCTTACCTTCATTCCCAAACAGGCGCTCGGGCGCGAGGTATAAAAGCTTTACCTGGTTGTTTTTGAGTTTTGTGGCAAGATCTATTTGTTCTTCCGGTGTCTGGCTCGAATTATAAAAGGCTGCCGGGATGCCGTTGACGTTAAGGGCGTCGACCTGGTCTTTCATTAATGCGATGAGCGGGGAGATAACTATGGTTAGCCCGTCCAGCAGCACGGCAGGCAGTTGGTAGCATAAGGATTTGCCCCCGCCGGTCGGCATTAACGCCAGTACATCTTTTTTATTTAAAACATGCTGTACAATGGCTTCCTGCTCGTGCCTGAATTCGCTGTAACCGAAATATTTTTGCAGTGCCTGTAAAGGGGTCATGTTAATGTGCAAATTTGCAGATATGCAAATGTGCAAATTTTTGGTGAAGTGGATTGGCCGAAGATGTCTCAGTTTGAATAAAAGATTTGCGAATTGATTTTCAACACTTATTCATACTTTCAAGCGATCTAACAAGTGTTTTTTATTTTATGCTAAAATGGATAGTCATATTTATTGCATTAGCTTTTGGCTTTTTGATAGCCTTATTGGGATTTTTAATGCTTTTATATGGCATATTAAGTTTTTTTGTCACTTTTGAGCGTAACCACGCACTGAATACAATAGGGTATTACTCATTTTTTATCGGAGTACCAGTTACCGCTTTAGGAATTTATATCCTAAGAGGAAATTGGAGGTATATTACAGGCAAGGAGTCTTGTACA
>JAQBOH010000161.1 GCA_028288125.1 Mucilaginibacter sp. | reverse complement strand
ATTTAATATCGCCAAAGATCATCGCCGGCGTGTCAATGATACCGTTGCTGGTTATTATTTCGGTAGTACTTGGACTGACCGGCGGATATATTGCCTGCCTGGTTTCCCGCGATATTGCGCCAACAGACTTCATTACAGGCTTGCAGAATGACTTTAACCCGGTAATTGTTACAGTCTGCGCGGTAAAATCAGTCGTTTTCGGATTTATTATTACATCAGTTTGTTCCTATTTTGGGTTTTATACAACAGGCGGCGCGCTCGAGGTTGGCCAGTCGGCAACCAAAGGCGTAGTTTTTAGCTGTATCTGGATATTATTTGGTGACCTTGTAATTTCGAGCCTTTTATTATGATTGAAATTAAGGGTATCTATAAATCATTCGGAGAAAATGAGGTACTGAAGAATATTAGCGCTACTTTTTTGCCCGGTAAAAACAGCCTTATCATCGGCAGCTCAGGTTCGGGTAAAACCACTTTATTAAAGTGCATCGTTGGATTGCATGAGCCTACCCGGGGCGAAGTGCTGTATGATGGCGAGAACTTTACCACTATGGATTTTGAAGAACGTGTCCCTATCCGCAAGCAAATAGGTATGCTCTTCCAGAACTCGGCATTGTTTGACTCGATGAACGTTGAAAAAAACATCATGTTCCCGCTTGATCTATTTACGGATATGACCAAGGCCGAAAAGATCGACCGCGCCAATTTCTGTCTTGAAAAAGTAAACCTGAAAGGGAAAAATAAGCTTTTTCCGTCCGAACTTTCGGGTGGCATGAAGAAACGCGTGGGGATAGCCCGCGCCATTTCCATGCAGCCAAAATATTTGTTTGTGGACGAGCCCAATTCGGGCCTCGACCCCAAAACCGCCATACTGATCGACGACCTGATCAGCGAAATTACCGAGGAATACCAAACCACGACAGTAATTGTAACCCACGACATGAACTCGGTAATGGGAATTGGCGACCATATCGTATTTTTGCACAACGGCGAGAACTGGTGGGAGGGAACCAATCACCAAATCGCCCATACCGACAATAAACCGCTCAACGACTTTGTGTTTGCCAGCAAATTTATGCAGGCCGCAAGGGCGAAATTGTGAGAGAGTATCAAGTCGCTAGTATCAAGTAGCAAGATAAATGTTGATACTGAACCTGACGACGGCGCTGAAACAATCATGCATCATTGAAGCATCAGCGTAACGCAAAAATCTTGATACTTGATACTAGCGACTTGATACTAAAAAGATGATTCAGCTTTTAACCCCTACATACTGGAAAGATTACGAACTGATCGATTGCGGCGATTTTGAAAAGCTGGAACGGTTTGGCAGCGTGGTGCTCATACGCCCCGAACCGCAGGCGGTTTGGAGCAAAGCCCTGAGCAACGCGGAATGGCAGCGACTGCATCATATCAAATTCAGGGGCCGCTCCGCAACATCCGGCGATTGGGTGAAGAAAGACCACAAAACGCCCGACCGCTGGCACATCGAATATAAAAACCCGGAGGCCGCCATAAAATTCAGGCTGGCACTTACCTCTTTTAAACACCTGGGGATTTTTCCCGAGCAGGCGGTTAACTGGGATTATATCAGTCAGAATATCAAAAAATTTAAAACACCGGAGCCGAAAGTGCTCAACCTGTTTGCTTATACCGGCGGTGCCTCATTGATCGCCCAGGCCGCGGGGGCTGATACCACGCATGTTGATTCCATCAAACAAGTGGTTACCTGGGCCAATGAAAACCAGGAACTATCCGGGTTAACCAATATCCGCTGGGTAGTTGAGGACGCGCTCAAATTTGTGAAACGGGAACTGAAGCGGGGTAAAAAATATAATGGCATTATCCTCGACCCGCCGGCTTACGGCCATGGCCCCAACGGCGAAAAATGGAAACTGGAGGACAACATCAACGAAATGATGCGGGATGTGATGCAGCTGCTCGACCCCGACGAACATTTCCTGATATTGAATACCTATTCGCTGGGCTTCTCGTCGGTCATCATCGAAAACCTGATCAGGAGCGCGTACCCGCAGGTGCAAAACCTGGAAACAGGGGAGCTTTACCTGCAGGCAACATCAGGGCCCAAGCTTCCGTTGGGTGTTTTTGGAAAGTTTTATAAGACCCCGGGCGATAAATAGCTTAACAACTATGATATTCTATCGGCCGCTCACAAAAAATATTTAACTGTTGATAACTTTACATCTACCGGCACGTAAAAAGGCTTTATTTTGCGGCACCCCGGTTATATACAAATTCAATATAAAATGAAAGTGAAAAACATTCTTCTATCTGCCTTAATTCTTTTATGCTCATTTGTTCTTTTATCCAATTGCAGCCAGAGCAACAGCGCCGGCAAAGCTGATAAAAAAACGCCGGCGAAAGTTGCGGTGGTAAAATCTGTCGATACTGTGGTAAATGCACCTGTTACTTACCCGCCGATTGACAAAAAGTTATACGACTCATTAATGAAGCGCCTCGCAAATGGCGATACAACCGGGAGATGGCCTGTAAAAAACGCGCCGTATCCGCTGCCGGGAGCTATCTTGCCTTTCAAACGGGTAGTTGCTTTTTACGGCAATTTGTATGCAAAAAAGATGGGTATATTAGGGGAGCTGCCGCCTAATGAAATGCTTGCCAAACTAAAAGGCGAGGTGAAGAACTGGGAGCGGGCCGATCCGAAAACACCGGTACAGCCTGCTTTGCATTATATCTGCGTAGTAGCCAGCGGCGATCCGGGTAAAGATGGCAAATACCGTCACCGGATGCCTTTTAAACAAATAGATACGGTATTAAAGTTAGCCAAAAAAGCACATGCTATTGTGTTTTTGGATGTGCAGGTCGCGTTAAGCAATATCCATACGGAACTGCCGCTGCTCGAAAAATACCTCGCCCTACCGCAAGTGCATTTTGGTATGGACCCCGAGTTTTCGATGAAGGACGGCACGCATCCCGGCAAAAAGATCGGAACATATGATGCGGCCGACATCAACTATGTGTCAGGTTACCTGGCCGGGCTGGTTAAAAAATACAACCTGCCGCCAAAAATTTTAATCGTACACCGTTTCACCAAAAAAATGGTGACCAACTATAAAAGCATTAAGCTGCACCCCGAGATCCAACTGGTAATGGACATGGATGGCTGGGGAGAGCCCGACCTGAAGGAGGGCACGTACCGCTATTTCATCCGCGAGGAACCCGTACAGTTTACCGGCTTTAAGCTTTTTTATAAAAATGATATAAAAAAGGCGCCGCACCATATGCTTACCCCGCAGGAGGTGTTAAAGAAACGGCCGTTCCCGATATATATTCAGTACCAGTAATTAAGTACTGAGTCTTAAGTCGAAAGTCTTAAGTTTGAATCCTGGTTGGTGACTTAGGACTACAGACTTAAGGCTTTTGACTTTATAGACAAATCAATAATTGCGAACATGACAAGATGGGGCATCATAGGCTGCGGCCGGATAGCGCACCGGTTTATGCAGGGCCTGCCGGAAGTTTCCGGCAATGCGCTGGTGTCGGTATGGTCGCGGCGCCCTGAATCGGTTACAGGTTTCACCTCGAAATTTGGCGGCAATCCTTGCGGCACGGTCGAAGAGTTGCTTTTAAGCGATATCGATGCCGTTTATATCGCGACCCTTCCTGACAGTCACGCGGATTATAGCATTGCCGCGTTAAACGCCGGGAAACATGTGCTGTGCGAAAAGCCGGCGGCTATTAATCTTACCGTTTTAAACAGGATACTTGCCATAGCCGCCGCAAAAGGGCTTTTGTTTATGGAAGGCATGAAGCCCCCGTTTTTTCCTTTATACCGCCGTTTGAAAGCCTATTTGATTGATGATCCCATTGGCGAAGCTGGCTATGTGCGGGCAGGCTCATCGGTGGCGGATATCAGCCCCGATCATCCTAATTTCAGTTACGAGCTGGTTGGCGGCAGCCTGATGCAGATCGGCATTTACGAAGCGTTTTTGGCTATCGATTGGCTTGGCGCGACAAAGCAAGTACAGGCTTTAGGCCGGTTTGGCGAAGCCGGGATAGACATGTTCTCCATCTTTCAAAGCGAACACAAAGGCGGCTATGCCCAGCTTTATTGCGGCCTTGATCTGCACGGGATGGGCGATGCGCTGATATGCGGCACCAAAGGCAATATCACTATCCATAAAAACTGGTGGAATCCTGCAAAGGCGACCATCAGTTATCTCGATGGCCGCATAGTTGAGCTCGATGAACCCTACACCGCCGGCGGACTAAACTACGAGATCGAACATTTTTGCGGATTGATAAAAGCAGGATTGACGGAAAGTCCGGTTATCAGCCACGAGATGTCCCGGCAGATGATTAGCATGCTGGATGCGGCAAGAGCGCAAATTGGCTTGAAGTTTAGAGGAGAATGAATACCACTTATATCATTTGCGGGCGATAGCGCGGCAATCGATAACAACAGCAAGTGCAATATCAGGGCAGCAGCTGCCACGGTGAAAATGAATTCAACTGTTGAATTTATGATAATTGGGTTTAATGGCTTGATAGTTAATTGGTTATTAAAGTTAAAAAATCAAATCCAATAAAACTAATTATTACAGGTATAGTGATTGCGGCATTTAGGCCGGTTTGCCGCAGCCAGATTGATATGAAGAAATACCGGGTACTGTTTTGTTAGAAAAAGGCAAATAAAATACTTTAAAACACTTTCGCGATGCTGTTGTTTTTTGGAAATCTAAAGCACACCTTTATAACTAAACTTTACCCTTTTAATGAAAGAATTTTCAGAGCTTAAAAGAAATCTAAAAAAAGACTTTTCAAAACTTAAGCCCGTTAAAGTTGCCATATTGGGAGATACAGCTACCCAGTTTTTAACACAAGCGCTCAGAGGTGCGGGGTTTGATTCAGGGTTTGATCTGCAAATTTGGGAAGCCGACTTTAATCAGATAGAACGCCAGGTTTTTGACTCCGGATCGGAACTTTACCATTTCTCTCCTCAAATCATTATTGTTTTTCAGTCATCACATAAGCTTCTGGGGAAATACAACAAGCTAAAAGCAGATCAGGCCTCCTTTGCATCTAAGGAACTGAACACTATAAAAGCCATTTGTGATACCTTGATTTCCGCGAACCCTAAAACAAAAATAATATTCTATAATTATCCTGAAATTGACGACGCGGTTTTCGGGAATTATGCCAATAAAATAGAGTCCTCATTTTTATTTCAGCTGCGGAAACTCAATTTTACATTAATGGAGTTTGCTTTGCAAGCCGCAAGCTTTTATATATGCGATATCGCTTCAGTTCAAAACTTAATAGGGAAAACTAATTTTTTTCAGCCTTCTGTGTATATAAATACCGAAATGGTATTAAGTATTAACGTTTTACCGCGAATTGCCTATAAAACGCTCGATATTATCAATGCCATCGAAGGGAAGTTTAAAAAGTGCGTTATCCTTGACCTGGATAACACTACCTGGGGCGGAATTATAGGCGACGACGGAATTGAAAATATACAGATCGGCAGTTTAGGAATAGGTAAAGCCTTCTCCGAATTTCAATATTGGATCAGGAAATTAAAAAATCGGGGGATCATTGTAGCTGTTTGCAGCAAAAATACCGAGTCGATAGCTAAGGAGCCATTTGAAAAGCATCCGGATATGGTTTTAAAATTAGCTGACATTGCCGTATTTATGGCCAATTGGGAAACCAAGGTGGATAACATCAGAAAAATACAAAGCATACTGAATATCGGGTTCGACTCAATTGTTTTTTTAGATGACAACCCGTTCGAAAGAAATATAGTAAGAGAAAATATCCCGGGTATCTGTGTTCCCGAATTGCCGGAAGACCCGGCCGAGTACCTCGAGTATTTGTATACATTAAATTTATTTGAAACCATTTCGTTTTCGAACGAGGATACCGAAAGAACGAAACAATACCAGGTAGAGGCGCAAAGGGTAACCTTATTCGAAAAATTTACCAACGAAGACGATTTTCTAAAAAATTTAGAAATGGTTTCTCTTGTGGAGCCGTTCAATAAATTCAATACGCCGCGGGTAGCCCAATTATCCCAGCGTTCTAACCAGTTTAATTTGCGCACCGTAAGGTATACCGATAACGAGATAGAAGTGCTTGGCGCCTCGCCGGACCATTTTACCTTTTCATTCACCCTGGAAGATAAACTTGGCGATAACGGGATGATCTGCGTAATCATTTTACAAAAGGAAGATGGGAAAACTTTGTTTATCGATACCTGGTTTATGAGTTGCCGGGTGTTAAAGCGGGGAATGGAAAACTTTGTGTTAAACACGATTGTAAATTTTGCCAGCGAAAATGGATACAGGTTTTTGAAGGGTGAATATATACCCACGTCAAAAAACGAAATGGTAAAGGATCATTACCAGAATTTAGGCTTTGAGAAATCAGGCGAATATTGGATAATAGATGTTTTAAAGTACGAGAATAAAAAAAGTTTCATCAACAAAAAATAATTAAAGAAGTGGAAAGAAATCAAATTTTAGATCAGACAACAGCGATATTTAAGGATATCCTGGATAACGAAACCATTGTTTTAAATGATACTACAACCGCCGAGGATGTTGAAGATTGGGACTCATTGAACCATATACAACTGGTTGTAGCTATTGAAAAACATTTTAAAATACGTTTTACTTCCATGGAGATTCAAAGCTGGAAAAATGTGGGCGAAATGATTGACAGCATTAAATCGAAATTACCGGAAGCTTAAATAGTAAACACATGATCTTCAACTCTTTTGAATTTGTATGTTTTTTTAGTATATTTTTTATCCTGTATTGGTTTGTTGTAAACAGGAATTTAAAGCTGCAAAATTTAGTCCTGTTGGTGGCATGTTATATTTTTTACGCCTGGGTCGACTGGCGCTTCCTGGCCTATTTAATCGGAAGCTCGTTATTAAATTATTACCTGGGTATTTATATCGAAAAGTCAACGAAACCGGGTGTGAGGAAAGTGCTGGTATACATTGGCTTGATCCAGGGAGTGGGCGGGTTAGCCTATTTTAAATATTTCAATTTTTTTATCTCGTCCTTTAATGATGCCTTTAATTTTTTAGGATCGGGGCTTAATTTGCAAACGCTGCATATTATTATTCCTTTAGGTATAAGCTTTTTTACGTTCAAAACCCTCAGTTATATTTTGGACCTTGATAAGGGAAAAATGAAAGCAACCCACGATTGGGTCGTGTTTTTTGCATATGTAGCATTCTTTCCCACCATCGTGGCCGGCCCAATTGACCGGGCTAAAGGATTTATTCCTCAGCTGGAGAAAAAGCGGGTATTTGATAATGAAGATGCCACCCATGGCTTACGTCAAATATTATGGGGTTTGTTTAAAAAAATAGTTATTGCTGATAATTGCGCTTCATTCGTCAACCAGTGCTTTAATAACTACCACTCTTTACCGGCCAGTACATTGCTGTTGGGAGCCTTTTTTTATACGATTGAACTGTATGCCGATTTTTCGGGTTATTCGGATATGGCCATTGGCATTGCACGGCTCATCGGGTTTCATGTTACCAAAAACTTTAATTTCCCGTTCTTTTCGCAAAACATTGCCGAATACTGGCGTAAGTGGCACATGTCTTTAACTTCGTGGCTAACCGATTATGTATTTACCCCGCTTAGCATCGCGTTCCGCGACTATGGCAAATTAGGGTTAGCGTTGGCTATCATTATCAATTTCACCATTTGCGGTATATGGCATGGCGCAAACTGGACCTATGTATTGTTTGGCTTTATGCACGGCTGCTATTTTATACCCCTTATTATCGCGGGCACCATGAATAAGAAGAAAAAAGCGGCCGCTAATAAAACGGTGCCGTCGTTAAAAGAGGCGCTTAATATGCTTGGTACATTTATTTTGGTGATGTTAACGCTGGTGGTTTTTAGGGCGGATACTATTAAACAAGCATTCCAGTTTTATCACGACCTGGTATCTCCTTCGCTTTTTTCGGTCCCTGTGCTCAGCATATTTGATACCCACAAATCAAAAGTGCTTGCCATATTGGCGTTTATTTTTATGATGTTTATTATAGAGTGGTTTCAGCGGGAAAAAGATTACGGGCTGCAAATTGATTTTTTAAAAAGCCGCTTTCTGCGGTGGAGCATTTATTATGCGGCTATCATCGCCATTATGTTATTTATAAGTAAACAGGAAACATTTATTTATGCAAAATTTTAGAAGATGAACAAATTTTTAAAATCTCTCGCATTGTTTTCCCTGCTTCCCGCTTTATTAATTGCCGTATTGGCCTGCTTCTATTCAAAAAAGGACCTGTTTATGGACTTTAAGGTCTATAAAAACTATTCCTGGCAATACACTTTTCAATCTCTGGGCGATCTCGCAACCAAAAAACTGTTACATTCTCCTGCAAAGTACAATTCCTTTATACTAGGGAGCAGCAGGGCCACAAGCGTTTATGCATGTTATCTTCAAAAGAAGATACCCAATAGCCAATTTTTCAATTATGCCAATTTTGCTGAAACGATCGGCGGCATGTATGCAAGAATGCGGTTGCTTGATTCTTTAGGTTATCCGCTGGATAACGCCCTGATCTACCTGGATACGGATAATAGTTTTGCAAATGCCGGCCGGCCTAAAATCAATGATCATTATTTGATCAACAACGAAAGTAAAGGTCTTTATTATTATAACCACTTCCGTTTTTTACTTTCCGATGCCGACGCTTTTAAAATCTTGTTAGGCTTTCATGTGCCCGGTGAGCCTGATTATCATTCAGATCCTGTAACCAACGATTCGTACCATACGTGTTCAGATAGCAGTATCAATGTCTTCGGAGATTCGGTATTGAATAAATATGACAGGCGTTTATATGACTCCCTGAAAAAAACAAATAAGGTTTTTTATAAAAGACCCGCTGAGCAAAAATACTTGGCCGATCAGATCATCCCTTATGATGAAACCGTTATGCTGAAGATGAAAGAGTTGTTTGATAAGCATAAAACCCGTTATTACATCGTAATTACCCCCTTATATGACCAGATGAAATTCAGCCCGAATGATATGAAAGTTTTGCAAAGAATTTTTGGCGGTCACCTGTATGATTTTTCCGGTCATAATGCCTTTACGAACAAGGAGGACAACTATCCCGATGGGATACACTTTCATCATCACATCTCGAAACAAATTATAGATGAGATTGTAAAAAGCTGATAGCAATGCATATGAACTAAAAAGCCCGGCCAGCTACTTGCTTGCACCATCTTCCTTAGCTGCTTTATCTCACCCGTTATGCACACCTTAAGCGGCCAGCTTCATCTTTCGTGCCCTAGCGCCAATCTGGTGATTTCATCACAATTCACAGCTTTCGCAGTTATATTATTATGGCAGATGTACATAGTAAAGAAACGCGCAGTTACAATATGTCGCGAATAAGGAACAAAAATACTAAGATTGAAATTGTTCTTTCGAGGGCATTGTGGGCCAAAGGATACAGATATAGAAGAAATGACAAGAGTGTTGTTGGCAAACCGGACTTTGTTTTTAAGAAAATAAAATTGGCGGTTTTTTGTGACAGCGAGTTTTGGCATGGAAAAGATTGGGATTCCCAACAAAAGAGAATAGATACCAACAAGGAATATTGGATTAACAAAATTCAAAATAACATCTATAGAGATAAGAAAACTAATGAACGATTAACGAACTCCGGATGGGTGGTAATACGTTTTTGGGAGACGGAGATAAAAAAAAATTTAAACGATTGTATTTTAACAATAACAGATATAGTTAATTTTCTACGCTAGCTTCGTGTAACACTATATGTTAACAAAATAGTGTTTGCTAATAAAATTAGTTCTTGAAATTAAGAAGAATTAAATAAAGAGATTATATTTGTCTGAATGGCAAGGATCTTTACTTCAGTTGAAATATGTGCAGGTGCAGGTGGCCAGGCAATCGGCCTGGATCAGGCTGGATTTGAACACTTGGCCTTAGTCGAACTTGAACACTTGGCCTGCCAAACATTAAGATATAATAAACCGGGATGGAATGTTGTTGAAAAAGATGTAAGAAGTTTTTCTGCTGCTAAATACCAGGGAGTTGATCTTCTTGCAGGCGGGGTGCCTTGTCCTCCGTTTTCGATAGCCGGCAAACAATTAGGGAAAGACGATGAGCGGGATTTGTTTCCTGAAGCTTTAAGATTGGTACGTGAATGTTTGCCTAAAGCAGTAATGCTTGAAAATGTGAAGGGAATACTTTCCGTTAAATTTGATAATTACCGGGACCAAATTATCGCTGAGCTCAATAGTTTAGGCTATCAATGTAGCTGGAAATTAATAAACTCCTCCGATTACGGTGTTTCCCAGTTAAGGCCGCGGGCAATTTTGGTCGCGTTAAAAAATGAATATTTCAATTCATTTGCCTGGCCGGAAAAAAACAAATTTATTGCACCATCGGTAGGTCAGCTTTTGTATGAGGAGATTACTTCATTAGGCTGGAATGCTTCTGGCTGGTTAAATAAAGCAAGCAGTATTGCACCAACCTTAGTAGGTGGTTCAAAAAAACACGGAGGCGCTGACCTTGGACCTACCAGGGCAAAAGAAGCATGGGCCAATTTGGGAGTTTGTGGAAAAGGCCTTGCAGACTCGCCGCCGAACGCAGATTTCACCGGAATGCCTCGGTTGACATTACAGATGGCAGCACTAATACAGGGATTTCCGCCAACGTGGAAATTTGCCGGAAAAAAAACCCCTGCATACCGCCAAGTAGGAAATGCATTTCCCCCGCCTGTTGCCAAAGCTGTTGGTGAATCAATTATTAGCGCATTAAAATCTTATGAACAAAAAAGCACCGAGAGGACGAGGATCGAGAACGAAGCTGCGTGATTATTTTATTGAGAATGTGGGTATTGTGCTTGATTCGGATACGTTAAGGGAAATTGCCGGAACAAGTGAGTGGGCACGTCGTGTCCGCGAATTACGCAATGAGGAAGGCATGAATATAGTTACCCACAATGACCGGAGCACACTTAAGCCCGGTGAATATATGCTCGTCGATCTCAAGCCTGTTCCTTCGTTCGAAAGAGGAATTTCAAAGGAAACGAGGGCTTTTGTATTGGACAGAAATGGTTTTACCTGTCAGATGTGTGGTGCTGCTGCGGGTGAACCCAACCCGTATGATGCTAACCGGAAAACAAGACTACATATCGGCCACATTATAGATAAGTCGATGGGTGGCACGGATGACCCGGGAAACCTCCGGGCAATTTGTTCTGTTTGTAACGAGGGCGCATCCAATCTAACATTGAACCGGCCGCATGCAATTAAATTGCTAGCCCAAATAAGGCGTGCACCTTCGGGTGACCAACTTGATGTGTTGGAATGGATTATTAAGAAATTTCCTATACAAGCTAAGAAGTTTCTTGAAGAATAATTGTTTCGCCACTAACGTATGGGCATTTCGTATGAAGCCGGAGGAATTTTCACTCGCACAACATTGTCATAAACCCGCTCAAGAAAGAACTTCGACCCCTCGTCCAAACATGTATAAGGTAAGCTTTCTACGTGCTTAGCATCTGTTAATTGTTGGGAAGGGGAAGGCCAGCTACTTGCCTGTGCCGTCTTCTTCAGGTGCTTTATCCCGCCGCTACGCGCACCTTAAGCGGGTCGTTTTGTGTTATGCGTATAAAACTGCAAACAACGGTATAATACCGCTCCTTGCAGTTTTTTAATAAAACTTATTTATTTACCCCGAAAGATTCCCAGCCCGAAGCTGTAGCGCGGTTACATGTCATAGCCTGTGTTCCGTTTTCGCTTGAAACAAATTTACCATTGTTTCCTTGCAGGGTTATAGTGCCATCGGAGTTAGTACCCCATTTAAATACTTCCCATGCGCCAACGCTTGTCCGGTTGCAGGTAATAGGCTGTGTACCATTTTCGGATGACACATATTTGCCCATGCTTTGCAACGCGACGTTGCCGCTGCCTTCATCAACAACCAGGAATTGTTCCCATGCCTGTGCAGTGGGGCGGTTACACCACATAGCCTGGGTGCCGTTTTCGCCGCTCACATACTGATTGTTGAAACCTTTCAGCGTAATGGTTTGGCCAATTGGCGGGCCGCTTGAATTTACAGCTCTATATACGCGGACATAGTCTACATACATACTTGCAGGTAAAGCGGCGGTATTAACAGTTTGTCCCGGAAAATCACCCGCGACAGCCAAATTTAAAATAATATAAAAGGGATTGTGGAATGCCCCGGTATTGTTAATGTTGTTTTGAATATTGGCGGTCGCATACAGGGTGTTATCAACAAACCAGTTTATGGAATTGGTATCCCATTCAACCGCGTACAAATGGTAAGCATTGGCGTTGGTGGTCGTATTGCCGCCATATTGCGAGTTGCCATTGTTGTACCAGTGTATAGTGCCGTAAATGGTATTGCTGGTATTTATTTGTTCCATGATATCAATTTCGCCGCACTGCGGCCAGCCAACCGAACCGATATTGGTGCCAAGCATCCAGAACGCCGGCCATGAGCCCTGAAATTGGGGCAGCTTAATACTTGCTTCGATACGGCCGTATTGGGCAGAGAATTTCCCGGAAGTTTCCAGCTTGCCTGATGTATAAGGCTGCCCGCCAACACTTTGATTTTTAGCGGTGATAACCAGGTTGCCACCGGTTTCGGCAACATTGGCGCTCTGGTAGTATTCTTTCTCATTATTTACGCCGGGGTTGCCGTTATCGATGTTCCATTTTGTGCCATCTACACTTGTACCGTTAAACTCGTCCGACCATGCCAGCTGCCATGTCACTGCCCTGGCTTTGGCCTGGAAACTCTTCGTCGCGATTGTGCCCGTCGCAGGAGTGCTGGCATCTTTTCTACAGGAAACAGCCAGGATGGCCAACGCCAGTACTATACCGGCGCCGGTTAAGCATTGTAAAAATTGTTTCTTCATAAATTTGGTTTTTATAAGCATTTGATTTAATTATTCTAACTAAAGTTGCGTGCCCGACCATTTGAAGGTTACCACGCTGCCAACCGGCAAAGTATAGGTAAATGATTCCGACCCCCATTTTAATTTAAATGTTTGACTGGTGTGCCCGGTATTTAAAGCGATCACCACTTTTGAACCGTCCGCGTTTTTAAAGGCTGCATCCTGTATGCCGCCCGAAAATGTATTTGAGGATATGCGAACAGCGCCCGGCCTCACGAATTTCGAGGCATGGGCAATGATATAGTACGAAACATTCCGGGTGATAGACGTGCCGCCAATCGTAAGCGCTCCTTTGCATGTTGTGCAGCCGCCGCTGGTATGCGGGCCGTAATTAGGATCGGATGCCAGGTTCCATTCCAAAACGTTTCTGCTCCAGTTTCTCGGTGCGCCAATAACCATGTTATTGACATGCCATGACAAATCGCCGCTGAAAGTTCCGGTAGACGATGTGTACTGTTCGGTGAAATATAGGTCCTTAGCCGGGTAATTTGTATGAACCGTTGACAATGCGGTTATCGCTCCGGCATATAAATGAAAGGCAGAGCCATTAACATAGGGATTTGCATTTACATCGGCCAAAACAGAATCCGGGTAATCGGGATGGTCACAATTGTGGTCGTAAGCGATGATCTTTGTAGTTATACTGTTGGTTTGAAATTGCGGGCCGAGGTTGTTTTTTATAAAATTCGCCTCTTCTTTGGCATACATAAGCAAACTCGGGTTGTTGTTGGGATTTAAAGGCTCATTTTGTGGCGTTACGGCGTCTATAGTTATGCCCTGCGCCTTCATCGCCTGGATGTATTTTACAAAATACCTGGCGTATGCATCATAATAGGCGGTATTTAAACGACCACCCTTAAAGCTGTTATTTGATTTCATCCAGGTAGGAGGTGTCCATGGGCAGGCAAGAATTTTTATAGCTGGGTTTAAAGCGATTATCCTTTTTAAAACCGGTACCAGGTCGGTAAGTTCCTGGTTAATGCTGAAATTGGTAAGGTTGACATCTGTTTGTCCGGCAGGAACTTCATCGTATGTAAAATCAGATGCGCTTAAGTCGGACGCGCCTATGCTGATACGCAAATAGCTTATCCCGATTTGGTTGGGGCCCGTTAAAAATAGTTCATGAAGTAGTGAATCTCCCTGGGCGCCGCTTAACTGGTTAATCAATGTGGCGCTGCCTCCTGTTAAACAATAGCCAAAGCCATCAATTCCCTGGTAGGTGGTGTTTTCATCAATCGTTATGGTGGTTTTATTGGTGCCCGCGTCAGCGGCAAAGTTTATACCCGGCTGCTGCTGTAATAACTTAGTTTGGTCGCCGCTTGTAACCCACAGGCTGACCGGTTCGTTAGCTGCACGAACCATTGCCCCGTGTGTAATACTTAGGTTATGTGCAGATGTTACGATATCCTTTTGGCATGATAAATACAACGATGCCGGCGCCAGGAATAATAAAGGCAATAATTTTAGTTTGTTTGTTTTCATAATGATATAGGTTTATTGATTGGTTTAAAATATCCGGTAATACCCATGAATGAAAGTGTCATTCGCGGGTATTAACTTATACTAAAAAGCATAGACATCTTAATCAGGGAGCAAAAATGCCTGGGCTATGTTAATCGAGTTGTTGTATATTATAACTGGTAAAACAAAGCTATGTTAATTTATTTAACAAAACAAATTCATACAATTAGGCGACCGGAAAAACAACATAGCCGGCACTGTCAATCGATTACCGGTGGGCAAATGATAGCGTGTCATTTCTCAAAAACGATAAAGTAATTAAAGTATTTAGCGGGGATAAAAATCTCCTGTCGACAAAAAAGGGCGAAAAGCGCTTTAAAAAAACACCTTTCGCCCTCTGCCTTTTCGTTTTGCCTTAATTAAGGAACCTTAAATCCAAGGGCCTCTATGTATCCTTTATTGGGTTTGCAGTTTTCAAATGAGCTGTTTTTTAAGAAATCGTACAGCGCTTGCTTGATTTGTTCACGGTCGGCCGGGGCTGCTTTGCGGATGGCCGCAAAATCGGCGCGGGGTTTCTCGGTATACTCAATTATCTTATCATATCCCGCGGGCACGGCAAAAGTTATAATGCCTCTCGTATTATCCATTTTTTTATACGGCCAGTAATGCCAGCCAATGTTATTTTTTTCAAGCGTATTTTTAAAATCGCCAACCCATTGATCGGTATTTTCGCCTGTTTCGCCGCAGTAAATGGGAACGTTATATTTATTCCGGAAATCTATATAATCTTGTATCACTTCGGTGCCTGTTGTTTTGGTCCAGTATTTATGAAAAGTATAAACCAGTTTGGCATCGAATGGCGGCCCGAACGGTTTAAAATTGCTATCCCACTGCGCGCCGCCCAAAAACAGGATATGGTTTTTATCCACCTGCCTTATGGCCCTGGTAATCTGTTTGTAAACAAGTTCCAGGTATGGGTTTAGCTCGGCTGTATTAAAATAATGCGCTATCGGCTCGGTCAGCAAGTCGTAACCCAATATAATGGTTTCATTTTTATAATGATTGGCTATGCGGCCCCATATTTCGATGGCTTGCTGCTGCATGGCCGTGCTTTTAAACAAAAACGGGTATCCGTAACCGTCATCAATATTGTCACCTGTTTGGCCGCCCGGCGCGCAATGCATATCCAGCATCACATATAAACCTTCTTTTTTGCACCAGCCAATAACCCGGTCGAGCAATTCAAAACCGCGGTTAGGGTTGTTTTGGCCACAGTAATTTTCAGATGTAAAAAGACGATAGTTAAAAGGTATACGAATTGAATTCATGCCTGATGCCTTTAAAAAATGAATGTCGGCGGCGGTTATATACGTATCCTGGTACTTTTTCCAAAACAATGTAGCTTCTTCAGGGCCAAGCAATTCGGCGATTGCCTCATTGATCAGGCGGGGGGAGTTCACGCTTTTAAATTTGAACATATAGCCCTCAGGCACCAGCCAGTTACCAAGGTTTGTGCCGCGGATAAGAAAGGGTTTACCATCGGTACCGATGACTTCTTTGCCCCTGACGCCTATAAATTTAGTGGTTTGCGCTGTTGCTGAAATCGAGATAAAAAGGCCTAAAACGGCGAGGCTTCCAAGTAGTTTTTTCATAAAGAGTATAAATTTTATAGGTTATTCTATTGGTTTAATTAGCTAATATAGTATTTATATTTGTGATCGTTATTTGTAATAACCGGGGGATGAAAAAACCAACAAGTTTAATTGCGGCTCTTTTGTTAACGATCAGCCTGGGTTTTTGCCAGGCCGTTAAGGTAGCCGTGGCAGCAAACCTACAGTCAGTTGTTAAGAAATTGCAAAATGACTTTAAACAAAAAACCGGGATTGAAATAGAACCTATAGTTGGGTCGTCAGGCAACCTGGCCACACAGATCAGGAACGGTGCACCTTACGATGTTTTTTTATCAGCTGACATGAGCTTTCCGGAAATGCTTTTTAAAGAGGGGTTTAGTGTAAAGGCGCCGGTTGCGTACGCACTGGGCAGCCTGATCATTTGCAGCAGCCAGGATATTGGATTTGAGAATTGGGAAAGGGTGTTAATGACCGCAAGGATAAAAAAAATTGTTATTGCCAACCCAACCATCGCGCCTTATGGAAAAGCTGCTAAAGAAGCGTTGGAACACAAAGGAATATTTACCGAAGTGAGCTCAAAAATTGTTTATGGAGAAAGTATTTCGCAGGTTAATACTTACATCACAACCGGGGTGACCGAAGTTGGATTTACCACTCAATCGTTAATAAAAGATACAAAAACACCGCTTTACTGGAAAGCTATCGACCCCCGGATATATACCCCTATTGAGCAGGGCATAATATTGCTAAAACATGAGGTCGGCAATGCGAATGCCGAAAAATTTTACCAATATATTTTGAGCCCCGGGGCCAAAGCTATTTTTAAAGAATACGGCTACAGATAGATATAAGTCAAAAGTAAAAAGTCAAAATTCAAAACCGCTTTTGTTGTTGACGGAGCGTTTATAGCATTGATAGCCACCTTTTTTTACTTTTGAATTTTTAATTTTGACTTGCAATAAATGGATCTTACACCTATTTGGCTCACTTTAAAATTAGCGGTTATTACCACCTTGCTGCTGTTTATTATTGGTGTGCCTGTGGCGTGGTGGCTTTCAAAGGGCCGGTCGTTTTTTAAAATTGTACTCGAGGCGATCATTACCATGCCATTGGTGCTGCCGCCATCGGTTTTGGGGTTTTATTTGTTAATGGCATTCAACCCGCAACGCGGCATAGGTGCGTGGCTGCAGCACACATTCAACATCCAGTTTGTTTTTTCTTTCCAGGGACTGGTGCTGGCATCGGTTATTTATAGCATGCCTTTTATGATCGGTCCGGTTAAATCGGCTTTGCAGCAATTGCCGGCTTCATTGTCGCAGGCATCCTGGTCGCTCGGTAAAAGTCAATGGCAAACATTCACTCATGTTTTACTACCCAACATAAAGCCATCATTATTAACAGCCATTGTGCTTACCTTCGCCCATACTTTAGGCGAATTCGGCGTGGTGCTGATGATAGGCGGCAATATCCCGGGAGTTACCCGTGTGGCATCAATAGCCGTGTATGATTCTGTCGAGCAAATGGATTATGGCTCCGCCAATACTTATTCACTTATATTGTTTTCAATTACCTTCGTGTTGGTTGTAGCTGTTTTCGTGTTCAATAAATACCACCTCAAAAGTCCGCTGGAATGATAAGGGTAGCGATCGAAACCAAGCTAAAGGCTTATAGCGGGCAACAGGCATTGCGTGTTGTAAGGGAATTTGAGGCGGGCAGCATTATCAAAATTTTTGGCCCCTCCGGATCTGGGAAAACCACGCTGTTAAAGATCATCGCAGGGTTTGTTCAACCCGAAAAAGGAAGTATTGTAGTTGACGGCATCACCTGGCTGGATACCCATTCGAAAATATCTATGCCGCCGCAAAAAAGAAAGACGGGCTTTGTTTTTCAGGATTACGCGCTATTTCCCAATATGACTGTCCATGAACATATGACATATGCTGCCAGCGACGAAGCATGGATCGGCAGGTTATTAAAGATTGGAAAGCTTGAGACCTTTGTTGCGCATAAGCCCGAATACCTATCCGGCGGACAGCAGCAGCGGTTAGCTATTTTACGCGCGCTCGCCATTAAACCAAAATTGCTTTTAATGGATGAGCCATTCTCGGCGCTTGACCCCAAAATGCGCTCGGAATTAATAAGTGATCTAAAATTACTTTTTACAGAGTTGGGGACAACCGTTTTAATAGTAAGCCACTACCCGCAGGAGTTGGAGGGATTGACGGAGCATGAACTGAATATACACTAATTCGTGCAATTGGTGTCATTCCTGTCAACGTATTTCATTTTAATGTAAATTAAGTTTTCTACACAATCCATGTAAAAAAGCCTCTCGTAAATTGGATTAAATCAGATAAAGATTTAAATTTATTAATTAAACCATGAAACAATTTAAAATTTTTTTCTTTACCGCTTTTCTCGCCGCAGTCGCCCTGGGCGCCAGCGCCTTTATTAAGGTAGGGCTTTTAAACAAAATAGACAGCGAAAACAAGGCGTTTGCTATTGTTGAGCTGTTTACATCCGAAGGTTGCTCCAGTTGCCCGCCTGCGGATGATCTGGTTGCCAAAATTCAAAAAGAAAGCGCGGGCAAGCCTGTTTATATACTGGCTTACCACGTTGATTACTGGAATCATTTGGGTTGGAAGGACCAGTTTAGCAGCGCTGATTTTTCAAAAAGGCAGCATGATTATGCTAATTATTTACATTTGCAATCCGTTTATACACCACAAATCGTAGTGAATGGGAAGACGGAATTTGTTGGTTCGGAGGAAGGAGTCTTGCGTAATGCTATCCGTACCAGCCTGCAAAAGGGGGCGTCCGCCCGGGTCGATCTGAGTATTTTAAAGGCAAATAAAAACCAGGTAAGCTTAAAGTATACGACTGAAGGCGCCGATAAAAACACGGTATTATTTGTAGCGATTTTGCAAAAAGCGGCTAAAACAAAAGTGATGCGCGGCGAAAACGGGGGCCATACGTTGTCGCACGTGCAAATTGTCCGTAAATTACAACGGGTGGCGTTAAATGGTAAAAGCGGTGTAGAAGATATAGCGCTGCCAAATGGATTTGATGCACGGAACTGGGAGATCATCGGGTTTCTGCAAAATACTTCAAACGGGGCGGTTACAGGCGCGGCAAGAGCGACTTTTGAAAATGAGGTTAGCGCCAATTCAGTTGAAGCTGCAAAAAATTCTGATTATTAATTTATACTTTTTTGAAAGCGATAAAAGAAAAACATTCCTTAGCCATGCGGTGGTGCCATTGGGTTAACTTCCCGATACTCACCATTATGATATGGAGCGGGATGCTGATATACTGGGCCAATGATGAGTATTCCGTTACGTTGTTTGGCCATACCTTTTTCCGGTTTTTCCCGGATTGGTTCTATAACACATTGAAGATACCGCACAGGCTTTCCGAAGGAATGGCATTTCACTTCCTGTTTATGTGGTTTTTTACCCTTAACGGGGTCATTTACATTTTATACACGCTGATATCAGGTGAATGGCGTGAATTGGCGCCGAAGAAAAATTCATTTAAGGAAGCCTGGCTGGTGCTATTGCATGATCTGCATATCCGGAAAACGGCGCCCCCGCAAAACAAATATAACGCGGCGCAGCGAATTGCCTACACGACCATTATCTTGATGGGCATTGGCTCGGTGATAACCGGCCTGGCGATTTATAAGCCGGTTCAGTTTTACTATTTAGCCTGGCTTTGCGGAGGTTATCATTTTGCACGGGTACTGCATTTCGCGCTAACCCTTGGATATGTATTCTTTTTTGTGGTACACGTGGTGCAGGTATTGCTGGCCGGGTGGAATAATTTCAGGTCCGTGATCTCGGGATTCGAAGTAGTTAATGAAGATGTTAAACCGGCTACTCAAACAGCTAACGAAAATGCGCACACGAAAGAAAAAGTCTGAAAAAGAGCTGACCATCGAGCAAAAGATAAACCGGCGAAATTTTTTATCTTTTGCTGCTTTCGCCGTTTTAGCGGGCGGGGCTTACGAAGGCTGGCGGTTGCTGTATAAATCGCCTGACGAAGCCGCGGGCATTACTGCGGGCGCGCATAAACCCCTTAGGCGGGCGCTTAATAAAACCGAACTGGTTTTCAGAAGGCTGTTTAGCAATAATCACCTGGTAAAAACCTACCCCAAATCAATGGCCGCCAAACGGGTAAGGGTGAACAGCGATATTGGTATTGAGGCGGAAAAGAAATTTGACCCGGCAACCTGGAAACTACAGGTCGTTAAAAAACCGGGCGACGTTTTCAAGGTAAGCCTTGACGAGTTAAAGGCCTTGCCAAAGACGGAGATCATATATGATTTTAAATGCGTTGAAGGCTGGGACCAGATACAGCATTGGGCCGGGGTGAGGTTCAGCGATTTTATGGCCCATTATAAGCTTGATAACCTGGCCAAAATGCAATATGTGGGCATGGAAACGCCGGATAAGGCTTATTATGTTGGAATAGATATGGCCAGCGCTATGCATCCGCAAACGCTATTGGCTTACGAGGTTAACGACCAGCCATTGCCGTTAAATCATGGCGCCCCTCTGCGACTTATCATCCCGGTTAAATACGGCATTAAAAATTTAAAACGTATTGGAACAATATCCTTTAGCAACAGCCGCCCGCGGGACTATTGGGCCGAGCAGGGGTATGATTATTATTCGGGATTGTAGTTGATAATTAAGTCTAAGTCTTGAGTCTGTAGTCTTAAGTCGTTTTACGGATTATTGACTATAGTGTTTTTAACCCGGGAAGCTAAATTTCCCCATCAAAACCGCGGGGTTGTTACCAATCGCAATTGGTTCTCCTGATAAAGCTTCGTTACCCAATAGCGCGAATAGAATAGCCTCTTTGGCATCGGGATCAATCCCTAAACTACTTGTGTCTTCAATAGTGGTATTTGATAATGCTTTTTTTAGGTATTTGATGATGTAAATATTCTTGCCGCCGCCGCCGCTCGTGAATATTTTAATATCATCTGCTTTGAAATTTTGCAAAATAAAGCTGGTGATGGATTTTGCCGTGAACGCGCTTAATGTACAAACGATGTCCTCGGGGCTTACGGCTATGATGCCTGACTTTTGTAGTGCTTCTTCCAAATAGGACAAATTAAACAATTCCGGCCCGGTTGTTTTGGGTGTTGGTTCGCTAAAAAATGGGTGGTTAAGCAATGTGTTTAGTAACGGTTCGTTTACCCTTCCTGAAAACGCGATCCTTGAATCCTCGTCATAAGGTTGATTAAAATATTTTCGGCAGGCCGCGTCGATCAGCGTATTGCCCGGGCCGATATCGGTGCATAAAATATCAGCATTGTTTCCGCTTGCAGGCAAAAAAGTAAGGTTGGCAATGCCGCCAATATTGAGCAATATCCGGTTTTCGCCGACCTCGCTTCCCAATATTACATCCCCGTATAAAGCCAGTGGCGCGCCCTCACCACCGGCTGCAATATGCTTTTGCCTGAAATCGCTGATGGTTAAAATGCCTGTTTTTACCGCGAGATGATCGCCGTCGCCGATCTGTAATGTCGCATTTGGATAGCCCGGTAAGTGATGCAAACTTTTTGGGGCATGGTATATTGTTTGGCCATGGCTGGCGACAAAATCAACTTCGTCCGGTTTAATTCCCCAGCCGTTAAGCGCTTGCAAAACAAGCTCCCCATGAAAAGTGCCGGTTTGGGCATTCAGCAGGCAAACTTTTTCGAGATCAGCATCTTTGCGGGCAAATATGGATTGAATAGCCGCCTTAAAATCTTCGTTATAGGGTACGGTAATAAATTTTAGCAGCTCAAATTTCGTTTTCAAGCCATTCCCGGTAAACCGGCATAGAGCAATATCCAGCCCATCGAGCGAGGTGCCCGACATTAACCCAATGCCGGTTTTTTCGGTTTTCCGGGCAACTTCAAAAAGCTTTTGCAGATTTTTGTTGAGGGCTAACATGGGCATAATTTAGGGATTGTTAAGCGATGTGCAAAATTTAAAGATCGCGATTGTTATTTCACCAGGCACGATGCTATCTTGAACATATCTGATATATTTGTTTGACCAATTTTTTCTAAGCCCGAAATCAGACTTCGGACTACAGACTCAGGACTTTAGACTTAATTCCCCCATGGCAAGATTAAACCTATTAGAAGAGACGCGTTACGAGAAGCTGCCGGTAACGGTATATGCGAGCCAGCAGGCAGCGTCGCTGGCAGTAGCCGGCAGGATAGCGAAGCTAATAAGAGAGAAAGAAAAAAAAGGTGAAAAGACCGTGCTGGGCCTGGCCACCGGCGTAACGCCGGTAGGCGTATACGCCGAGCTGGTACGGCAGCACAAAGAAGAAGGACTAAGCTTCAAAAACGTCATCACGTTTAACCTGGACGAATACTACCCGATGAAACCCACAGCCGAGCAAAGCTATGTAACGTTCATGAACGAGAACCTGTTCAATCATGTCGACATCGATAAAAAGAACGTGCACATCCCGAACGGCACCTTAAAAAAAGACGACGTAGCCGCCTTCTGCCTGGCCTATGAGCAACAGATCACACAATTGGGCGGCCTGGACCTGCAGATACTGGGCATCGGCCGTACAGGCCACATCGGGTTCAACGAGCCCGGCTCGGCGCCCAACTCCGGCACCAGGCTGGTGACGCTGGATGACCTGACCCGGAACGACGCCTCAAGGGATTTTGGCGGGAAGCAGAACGTACCCACGAAAGCCATCACGATGGGCATCGGCACGATATTCAAAGCCAGGGAGATCATCCTGATGGCCTGGAGCAGGAAGAAAGCCCCTATCATCAAAAAAGCAGTAGAAGGAGAAATATCAGGGGAAGTACCGGCCACCTATCTGCAGCTGTCAGACCATGTAGAATTCGTGCTGGACGAAGCAGCAGCCAGCGCCCTGACCCGGTTTGACACCCCCTGGCTGGTAAAAGACTGCATATGGGAAAACCAGCTCAAAAAGAAAGCCATCATCTGGCTGGCCGACACATTAAATAAACCCATATTAAAACTCACCGAAGAAGACTATAACAACCATGGCATGGCCCAGCTGGCCGTAGAACAGGGGCCGGTATACGATATCAATATCGACATCTTCAACCAGGTACAGCACACCATCACGGGCTGGCCGGGCGGCAAGCCCAATGCCGATGACTCGCAAAGGCCCGAGAGGGCATTGCCGGCAAAAAAACGGTCGGTCATCTTTTCACCCCACCCGGATGATGATGTGATATCCATGGGCGGTACGTTTATCCGGTTGGTAGACCAGGGGCACGATGTGCATGTGGCCTACCAAACCTCAGGCAATACAGCCGTATGGGATGACGATGTACTCAGGTTCGTGGAATTCGCCATTGACTTTAACCAGAGCATCG
>JAQBOH010000154.1 GCA_028288125.1 Mucilaginibacter sp. | reverse complement strand
CGCTACAAAAAAGATAATTGATTATATTCAATCAACCGTTTTTTGAATTTCTACGCCAGTTTAAATTATCGCCAATAATTTTTTTTTCGAACTTTCCCGACTTTCGGACTTCCGGACTTTTTATAGTAATTTTGCAGTGCAATGGGAGACTACCAGCTACAGGTTACTATCGACCAGGATTCGGGCTTTTGCTTTGGGGTGGTTTATGCCATTGACATGGCCGAAGAGATTCTGGCTGAGGATGGGTACCTGTATTGCCTGGGCGATATTGTGCATAATGATGAAGAAGTGGAGCGGCTGAAGAAGATGGGCCTCCGGATCATTGAGCATGCCGATCTTAAAGATCTTTCTAACGAAAAAGTGCTTATCCGCGCGCATGGCGAAGCGCCGGATACCTACCGTACAGCTTTAGAAAATAACATTACACTGATAGATGCGTCGTGCCCGGTGGTGCTAAAACTACAAAACCGCATTAAAAACTCCTTCGATGCCGATGAAAAGATATTGATCTTCGGCAAGCACGGGCATGCCGAGGTTGTGGGCCTGCAGGGCCAAACCAATAACGAGGCCCTGGTTTTCCAGGACATTGCCGAACTGGATAATATTGATCTGCCTCAAAACATTACGCTTTACAGCCAGACCACCAAAAGCATGGAAAAATTTTACCATGTAAAGGATGAGCTGCTGGCGCGCGGTTATAACCTGAAGGCAAACGATACCATCTGCCGCCAAGTATCCAACCGCGACCAGGACCTGCCGAAATTTGTGAGCAAGTTTGATAAAATCGTATTTGTCTCAGGCCGTAAATCATCAAACGGAAAGGTGTTATTTGAGGTTTGCCGCAAGCATAATCCCAACACCTATTTTATCTCCTCGGCCAGCGAGCTGCAAAAATCCATGTTCTCGCCCGGCGACAAAGTCGGCATAGCCGGCGCCACCTCAACCCCCATGTGGCTGATGCAGGACGTAAAAGCTGAACTGGAGAAGTTTTAAAAGTTAGCAGTTTTCAGTATGCAGTTGGCAGTATCTCTTGTAGTATTATCAGGCTAATGTCCCTTTTTAACTAATCTCTAAACTCTAGCCTCTAATCACTATTTTTGCGCACACCAAAATTATGGCAAAAAAAGGAGTTTTACTGGTAAACCTGGGTACGCCCGATAGTCCCGAAACAAAGGATGTACGCCGATACCTGGGCGAGTTTTTGATGGACCCCCGCGTAATTGATATCAACGCCTTTTCACGGGCGCTTTTGGTAAAAGGCATTATCGTTCCTTTCCGCAGCCCAAAATCTGCTAAATTATATAAGACTATATGGAGTGATGAAACAGGTTCTCCCCTTTTGCATTACAGCAAGTTGCAGCTGAAATTGCTCCGGGAACGTTTAGGCGACGATTACCAGGTTGAGCTGGCTATGCGTTACCAAAACCCTTCGATTGAATCGGCTTTGAAAAAACTTAAGGCCGGTTTGGTAGATAGCATACAGGTTATTCCCTTATTTCCCCAATATGCTTCCGCCAGTACCGGGTCGGTTTATGATAAGGTGATGCAGTTATTAGCTGAATGGCCCACAAAACCAAGTATCTCGTTTATCAACTCGTTCCATGATAACGAACTGATGATCGAAACCTTTGCCAATAACGCTAAAAAATACCAGCCGGAAACTTTTGACCATATCCTGTTCAGTTTTCACGGTTTGCCGCAGCGGCAACTTATAAAATCCGACCACACCCATAATCATTGCTTAAAAACAAGCGATTGCTGCGCGGTACTGACTGATGCCAACAAGTTTTGTTATTCGGCGCAATCGCATCATACCGCGCGTTTGATTGCCGAAAAATTAAATATCCCAAAAGAGAAGTATACCATTTGTTTTCAATCGCGCTTAGGCAGCGACCCGTGGGTACAGCCTTATACCACCGAAGTAGTTGCAAAGCTCGCTAACGAAGGCAAAAAACGCTTGTTGGTATTTTGTCCCGCCTTTGTCGCCGATTGCCTCGAAACGGTTTATGAAGTCACCGAAGAATACGGCGGCGAGTTTAAAGCCCTTGGCGGGGAACATGTGCAATTGGTTGAAAGCCTCAATGATGCTTCCACCTGGATAGAGGCATTAGAGCAAATGGTAAAAGCCATTTAGTTTATTCCTAAAAATGGCAGTCCTCACAGCTAATTTATAAACATTCTAAATTCAACTGTATGACAAAGGGTTGACACTGCCTTATATTAATCCAATTACATTTGTTGGGTCAAATTTAAAACCGCTTTGAAGTATCTAAAGGTAATAGCTTTTACGCATAAACAGATTGAGCTGAAGGAATTGGGAAGGTTAGTGATTTGCCAGGAGAATCTGACAGATAAACTTCAACAGGTTAAAACACAGTTCGGCATATCCGAAATTTTCTACCTGGCAACCTGTAACCGTGTTGAATTTGTGATGATTACGCCACACGTAGTCGACAAAGCATTTGCAAAAGAATTTATCGGGGCATTGAATATAGGGCTGTGCTCGATTTCAACCGGCACCTTCCTGGATGCCGCCTCAATTTATGAGGGTGAAGAAGCGCTTGAACACCTGCTTCGTACATCGTGCTCGCTCGAAAGCCTCGTTGTAGGCGAAAAGGAAATTTTGGCACAGATACGCAAAGCTTATGAAAGCTGCAAAGAGGCTGGCCTTACCGGTGATTGCCTGCGCATGTTTATGAACTGCGTGGTTAAAACAGCTAAAGAAGTTTACACCCATACCAATATTTCAAAGAATCCTATATCGGTAGTTTCACTAGCTTACCGTAAACTTAAAGACCTTAAATTATGTTCCAATGCCCGCATCCTGATCATCGGCGCCGGCGAAACCAACAGGAACATTTCAAAATACTTGCAAAAACATAAGTTTTCGAACTTTTCGGTTTTTAACCGTACCGTTGCCAATGCCAGGTTGTTAGCCGACGACCTCGGCGGCGAAGCTTTTAACCTGGATGCGTTAAAAGACTATAAACAGGGCTTTGATGCCATCATTACCTGTACATCGGCAACTGAACCTATTATCACCAATGAAATTTACATTTCGTTACTGAACGGCGATACCTCCAAAAAAACAATTGTCGACCTGGCCGTACCAAACGATACCGCTCCCGAAGTGCTTGAAAACTTCCCGGTAAATTTCATCGAGGTACATTCATTAAATGAAATTGCTAAGCGTAACGTCCAGGAACGATACGAGGAATTGGTACATGCCGAAGCCATAATTGCTGAAAACATCTCTGCCTTTTTACTTGAGCTAAAACAACGCCGTATCGAGCTGGCCATGCGCCAGGTGCCCGAAAAGATCAAGGAGATACGCAACACCGCTATCAATTCCGTTTTCGCCGATGAAGTGCAGGGCATGGACGAGCAATCGCGTGAAGTGTTGGAAAAAGTGATCAACTACATGGAGAAAAAATATATTAGCGTACCCATGATCATGGCGAAGGATATATTGATCAATAACTGATTTGCCTTAATAAAAGCTAAACTTTTAACTTTTTACTTAACAAAGTCACCCAACTTTCATATCCTCAATTAATCCATAAATCTTGCTTGTAAAAAGTTAAATTTGTCGTTACAAGTACAAAAACTCTTTGGACAGAAAAATCAAAATAGGAACCCGCGGCAGTGACCTGGCGCTATGGCAGGCAAATTTTGTAAAGGATAGCCTGGCAGCCCTCGGAATTACCGCCGAATTAAAGATCATTAAAACGCAAGGCGACCGTATCCTCAATTTGAGCTTTGATAAACTGGAAGGCAAGGGATTTTTTACTAAAGAACTTGAAGAAGAACTATCAGCCGGCACTATTGATATAGCGGTACATTCGCATAAAGACCTGCCCACAGAAAATCCACCGGGACTCATTATTGCAGCAGTTTCAGAACGGGAAGACCCTTCTGACCTGCTGCTGATACTGAAAGACTGTGTGGACGTGCATCAAAAATTATCCGTTAAATACGGCGGTATCGTGGGCACTTCATCGAACCGCCGCAAAGCACAGCTGCTGGCCTACCGCCCCGATCTGGATGTGATCGATCTGCGGGGCAACGTTCCTTCACGCATCAGCAAGCTGCGGAGTGAAAGCTACGATGCCATTATGCTGGCCAAGGCGGGCGTTAAAAGACTTGGTTTAGACCTCAGCGAGTTTCATGTGGAGGAGTTGACCCCGACCGAACTGATCCCCGCGCCGGCGCAAGGGGCATTAGCTATACAGATCAGGGAGAGCGACAGGGAACTGTTTGGTGTGCTACAGGCCATACACCATCCGGGTGTTGCCGAAGAGTTAGCAGTTGAGCGAACCTTATTAAAACTTTTTGGAGGAGGGTGCCATTTACCTTTGGGTTGCTATTGCCGTAAACATGAAAATACTTACCAGGTATTCACCTCAAAAGCCAATGAAGGCGATGATTTCCCGGACAGGTTATTTTTAGAAGCGGAAACAACAGAAGGCCTGGCTAAAAAAATATATTTTTATTTTGATGAGGACCGCGAGTTTCCGAAGAAGGTTTTTATATCCCGCGAACTGAATGAGCAAAGTTATTTTCGCAAAGCTTTAAATAAACACAATATTGAGATAGAAGCCCGGTCATTGATCCGCACCGTGCCGATGATCACCATACTTGATTCTTTTATTTTAAGGCACGTCGATTGGATATTCTTCAGCAGCAAAAACGCCATAGAATACTTTTTTGATCTCAATCCCACATTGCCAAAAAAAGTAAAATTCGGCGTTATGGGAAGCGGCTCGGAAGATACGATGCGGCGCAAAGGTTTTTTTGTAGATTATACCGGGGCAGGTATCGATACATCAGATGTTGCTACAGAATTTGCTAAAGTGGCTAACGGAACAACGGTATTGTTCCCGGCCGCGCAAAACTCCATGCGCAGCATTCAACAGGCATTGTCTGACGATACAAAGATCATCGACCTGCCCGTATATGAAACGATACATGAAGATGACGTCGAGGCTAGCGCTGCCGAAATACTGATATTCACCAGCCCTTCAAACGTAGATGCTTACTTTGCAGGTAACTTGCTCGACCCGGGCCAGCAGGTTATCGCTATCGGCAAGTCAACCGGCAAAAAGCTGGAAGAGGTTGGGTTAACTTATGTGCTGCCATATTCGCCCGACGAAACCGGGCTTGCTGAAGCGGTATTCGGCTGTTGTTTATAACGAAATGGCTATGAACCGTGAACAATTAACCATGAACTTATAATGCTTCAACGTCCAAGAAGAAATCGAAAAAGTGAAGTCATCCGGCAGATGGTCCAGGAAACGCATGTTAGCGCGGCTAACCTGATATTCCCGCTGTTTATTGTGGACGGCACTGCTCAAAAAAGCGAAGTGGCTTCCATGCCGGGCATCTACCGTTATTCGATCGACAACCTGCTGCGCGAAATTGAAAGCTGCATGAAGCTGGGGTTGAATTCTTTTGACTTATTCCCAAACATTGAAGAATCATTAAAAGATAAATACGCGACCGAAAGCCACCGGGAGGAAAGCCTGTACCTGCGCGCGATCCGCGAAGTAAAAAAGAATTTCCCGGAGGCCTGTGTTGTCACCGATGTAGCGATGGACCCTTACAGCAGCCACGGGCATGACGGCATTGTGGAGAATGGCGAAATATTGAATGATGAAACGCTGGAGGTGTTGGGTAAAATGGCCCTCGCACACGCCCAATGCGGCGCGGATATTATCGCCCCGTCGGATATGATGGACGGACGTGTTGGTTATATCAGGAAGATTTTGGACGAACATAAGTTTACCAACGTGTCTATCATGTCATATTCGGCCAAATATGCCAGCGCGTTTTACGGCCCTTTCAGAGATGCGCTGAATTCGGCTCCTAAATTCGGCGATAAAAAAACCTACCAGATGAACCCCGCCAATCAGCGTGAGGCATTGATAGAAGCCAACCTGGATGAACTGGAAGGGGCAGATTTCCTGATGGTAAAGCCTGCACTGCCCTACCTGGATGTGATTAAATTAATTAAAGACAATACCGAACTGCCGGTGGCAGCCTATAACGTGAGTGGCGAGTATGCTATGATCAAAGCCGCTATACAAAAGGGCTGGTTAAATGAGCAGCGCGCTATTACTGAAGTATTAACGAGCATACGGCGTGCAGGCGCAACCGCAATTTTAACCTATCACGCAAAAGAAGTTTTAGAGAATAAATGGTTGTAGAAGCTAAAAGCATAAAGTCTAAAGCTGAAAGCTTTTAAAATACTAAAAATAGAAAAATAGCTTTAAGCTTTGTGCTTTCTGCTTTGCGCTAAAAAAGATGTTGGATTCAATAAAGAAAATATTTTCAGGCGATGCTGATGAAACGGTAAGCACTACAGGTAAGCCGGATATCAGCCGGGAGAAGTCGGCCGCATTGTATGCAAAGGCGAAGACGTTTTTCCCGGGCGGGGTGAATTCCCCGGTAAGGGCATTCAAATCTGTATATGGTACCCCGCTTTTTATTGAAAAAGGCGATGGATGTTACCTGTGGGATGCCGATGGCAACCAGTTTATTGACTTCTGCTGCTCGTGGGGCCCTTTGATCCTGGGGCACAATCATAGCAAAGTACGCGAAAAGGTTATTGAAGTTATGCAGCACGGTATGTCGTTCGGCGCGCCGACGGCACTGGAAAATGAGCTGGCTGAACTTATCCTGAAAAATAATAAATTCATTAAAAAACTCCGGTTTGTTAGCTCCGGGACCGAGGCTGTGATGTCGGCCATCCGGCTGGCGCGGGGATATACCAAAAGGGACAAGATATTAAAATTCGAAGGCTGTTATCATGGGCATTCCGATTCTTTGCTGGTAAAGGCGGGTTCTGGTCTTGTTACTTTTGGTGAAACGTCTTCCGCAGGCGTCCCCAAATCATTCGCCGATGAAACCATAGTGGTAGCTTTAAATGATAAGGCCGCTTTACAAAAAGCATTCGACGAATTTAAAGACCAGGTAGCCGCCGTAATTATTGAGCCAATACCGGCTAATAATGGGTTGCTGCTACAGGAAAAAGCATTCCTGCAATTTTTACGCGAAATATGTACTCAAAATGGCGCGCTCCTCATTTTTGATGAAGTGATATCCGGTTTCAGGATTGGTTTTGAAGGCGCCGCCGGTCATTACCAGGTCAAGCCGGACATTATTACCTATGGCAAAATAATCGGCGGAGGATTGCCGGTAGGCGCTTACGGCTCGTCTGCAGAAATTATGGGGAATATTTCGCCTGAAGGCGCAGTTTACCAGGCAGGCACTTTATCCGGCAACCCGGTGGCTATGGCTGCAGGTATCGCGCAGTTATCGGAATTGTTGAAAACCGGGTTTTATCGCGACCTTCATAACAAAACAGAGGAATTTGCCGAAGCCATACAGCGATATGCTTCAGCAAAAAACTATATATTTAAAGTATTTTCAATCGGTTCAATCTTCTGGTTCGCTTTTACCGACCAGGAAGCAATACGCCGGGCAGATGAAATTGACCCTGCAAGCATGGATAAGTTTAAAATGCTGCACCGCGAACTGATCAACAGGGGCGTTTACCTGGGCCCATCCGGCTACGAGGTTGGTTTCATATCATCGGCCCATACAAAAATTGACCTCGAAAAAGCAAAACGCGCTATATTTGAAAGTTTAGACGTAGTGTTTAGGGGGAAATAGAACAAGCCCCACCCAAACCCTCCCCGGTAGGGAGGGCTTTAAAGATAATTTCAAATTAAATAAAGTCTCCCCTACCGGGGGAGATTTAGAGGGGGCTAAACTAATAACAAGATGAGAAGAACATTTATCATATTTTATGCCCTTATTATTTACGCCTCAACGGAGTTGATATGGTGGGGATACTTGCTGGTTAAAAAGATGCCCAGCAGCCTGGGTATGATCGTGGGCGAGGGTTCGTTATTTTTGATCGTTTTTTTAGCTGGGGCTATCTGGCTCCATAAGTCGATATGCCGCGAGCGCCGGCTACAGGAACAAAAAAAGAATTTCCTGCTATCGGTTACCCACGAACTTAAATCGCCTCTTGCATCCATCAAGATACTGTTGCAAACGATTCAAAAAAGAGACCTTACCCGGGAGCAGGTACTTGATTTTATCGGCAAATCATTAATGGATATTGAGCGGCTCGACGATATGGTTGAAAATATGCTGCTGGCCTCGAAAATTGAAAACCAATCGTACACATTCCCGAAAGCTAAATTCAATTTGTCGGTGCTGGTTGACAGCATTGTAAACAGGCTGCAGATCACCAAGTGTGAATCCAGCCAGCAGATCATCGATGCCGAAATTGAACCAAAGATTCAGATCACAGGCGATAAATTTGCTTTAACTTCTGTTGTTACCAACCTTATAGAAAATGCCATTAAATATTCCGGCCCCTGCGAAACAGTAGCCGTAAAGTTGTTTTCGAAGGAAGACAGGGTGTATTTACAGGTTGCCGATCATGGCATTGGTATAGCCGATGAAGAGAAAGGCCGTATTTTCGACAGGTTTTACCGGGTGGGCAGCGAAGAGACGCGTAACACAAAAGGCACGGGTTTAGGTCTGTATATTGTAAAAGAAGTGCTGGATAAGCACCAGGCCAGCATAAAAGTAAAGGATAATCGTCCTGCGGGTAGTATATTTGAAGTCGTATTTGATTGAAACACAAATTGTTTTTACCTAAAATCATAACAAATGGAAGCACCGCATAAAAAAAGGATCCTGCTGGCCGAAGACGAAGACCACCTGCTGGAAGCCATTAAACTGAACCTCGAGCTGGAGGGATATAAAGTTTCGACCGCCACCAATGGCAAAAAAGCTTTGCAGCTATTTAAGGAAGAACGTTTTAACCTGGTGATCCTGGATGTGATGATGCCCGAGATAGACGGGTTTGTGGTTGCTGAAACTATCCGGTTGGAAAACTCCGAGGTTCCGATCATGTTTTTGACCGCTAAAAATACCAACGAGGATAAAATTTCGGGCCTTAAAAAAGGCGCCGACGATTACCTGACCAAACCTTTTAACCTTGAGGAGCTGATCCTGCGGGTGAATAACCTGGTTAAACGAAGCCTTAAGGGCGATGAGCTGAAAGAGTTTAACAGTTATAAAATCGGTGATAAAACCATTCATTTTAACTCATTTGAACTGGTAAACGGCGATGGCTCGATTACGCCGCTAACCAAGAAGGAAACCATGCTGCTTAAACTGCTTATTGAACGGCGGAACGACGCGGTTTCGCGCGAGCAGATATTGGAAACAGTATGGAACTATGATGTTTACCCTTCAACCCGCACCATAGATAACTTTATCCTGACTTTCCGTAAATACTTTGAGCCCGATCCTAAAAACCCGGTTTATTTTCACTCTATCCGCGGGGTAGGCTATAAATTTACTGATAACCAGCATTAATGTTTACCAACCGGACACGCTTATTCATTGGTGTTTTATTTTTGCTGTCGCTGATCATATTGGCCGATTTGCGTTTATATGAACTGGCGGCGGTGGCCCTGATGCTGATCATTTTGCTGGGATGGGATTATTTCAGGCAGGGTACCCTGGTGGTGGCGGCTCGTTATTTTCATCATAAAGAATATGATAAGGCAGAACAAACTTTACAGGAAATATTCAAGCCGGAATGGCTCGGCAAGAATCGCAGGGGTTACTATGAATTTTTAATGGGCGGTGTTTGCCTACAAAACCAGGATTTTGAAGACGCCGAAAAACATTATGAAATAGCGGCCCAATATCCGCTGCGATCAGTTAACGATCACGTGGCAGCACTGGTGCATGTGGCTAACATAAGCATCAGGCAGGGAAAATTCGATAAGGCAGGCGCCTATTTGGAGCTTGCAGAAAAACACCATGATAATATAAATGCCAAAATGAAGGATGTGATCGATCGCCTTCACCTGGAATTAAAAAAACACACGACGTAGAGACGCAATGCATTACGTCTCTACGGAATTATATTATGAGAGATTCGTTATTAATTAAAGCAGCCTTTTCAGAAAAAACAGAACGTCCTCCGGTATGGATGATGCGCCAGGCGGGCAGGTTCATGAAGGAATATTGGGATATCAAGAACAAATATTCTTTCCTGGAAATGTGCAAAACACCCGAACTGGCTGCTGATGTTACCATGCTGCCGGTTGATTTATTGGGCATTGACGCCGCTATCCTGTTCTCCGACATATTGGTTACAGCCGAAGCCATGGGTGGCGATTTGAGCTTTACCCAGGGTGTAGGCCCTAAGTTTGCAAATCCTGTTCGCACCAAAGCGGATGTGGATAAACTGGATACACAGGTTGTACACAAATTACAGTATGTAGCCGATGCAATTAAGGTTGTTCAGCAAAGATTAAATGGCAGTATTCCGTTGATCGGCTTTGCCGGCGCGCCGTTTACAGTGATGAGCTACCTGGTTGAGGGCGGTTCGTCAAAAGACTTTAAACTAACCAAATTGCTGCTGCACAACGAGCCTGAACTGGCTCACCAGCTTTTATCAAAAATAGCGACTGTAACGGCTGATTATTTAAACCTGCAGATTGCCGCCGGGGTAAATGCCGTGCAAATATTCGACAGCTGGGCGCAGGCTTTGGCTTGGGACGATTACAAAGAGTTTTCTCACCGGTACATTAGCGAGATCATCAGCAAGCTGAACAGGAAAGATATCCCCGTCATTTCGTTTTGCAAAGGAAGCTCTGTTTTTGCGCCGTTAATGGCGGAAGTCAAACCGGACGTGATCTCTATTGATTGGAACGTTGATCTATTGGATATCAAAAAGCGGTTGCCGGCCGGCATAGCCGTACAGGGTAACCTGGACCCGCATATTTTGTATGCCGATAAAAAGGTGATCAAAGAAAGGATCTACCGCTTGTTCGACCGCATGAAAGGCGAAAGCGGATTTATATTTAACTTAGGTCACGGCATTATGCCGGATATACCGTTCGATAATGTGAAGTATGCGGTGAATATCATAAAAGAATACAGAAATTAAAAGACACGAATTACGCGAATTGGCACTAATTTACACTAATTGGCAATTCGTGAAATTCGATATAATCAAAGAAAATTAGTGTACCCATACATTCTTGCCATACATATTATATTTGTAGTCTGCTGGATGGCGGGGCTGTTTTACATGGTGCGCTTATTTATCTACCACACCGAAGCGCAGCAAAAACCCGAACCCGACCGTAAAATATTGTCCGATCAGTTTGAGATCATGGAGCGCAAGTTATGGTACATCATCACCGTTCCTTCCATGGTATTGGTTGTGGCGGCGGGTATTACCATGCTGGTATTGGCCCCCGCCTGGCTAAGCCAGCCATGGATGCAAATTAAACTCGGGTTTGTTGTGGGCTTACTGGTTTACCACTTTATCTGCCAAAACAAGATGAAGCAAATGGCCAGTGGTATTTATACCTGGACGTCAACCCAGCTTCGTATCTGGAATGAAGTTGCCACAATATTTTTATTCGCGATCGTTTTCCTGGCCGTATTAAAAAACGCTATTAGCTGGATATTTGGCGTTATCGGTATAATCGCTTTTTCGGTGATTATTATGTGTGCTGTGAAGATTTATAAGTATTATAGGATGAAGAAATGAATATTCAATTACCTTCATCTAATTCTATTTTTCCCCATAAATTTTTTAGCCCTTTTTGATTCTCAATTGCGACTAATAGCTGCAAAGCCTTTTCAATCAAAACGCCTTTATCTTTGATATTACTAAGTTTTTGTGCCTTAGCCATCAAACTATCGTTAATTTCAATATTTATTTGCATGTATAAATATAGGAAAATTAGGTATTCAATATTGCCTTTTCATCTAACATCCCCCGCTTTATTTTAGACTAATCTTAAAATTATATTACTTATAGATCACCCCATCCTTCATCACCATACCCACATTTTTTACGGCCTTTATATCATCGGTGGGATTGCCATTCACCGCAATCAAATCGGCCAGGTAACCGGCTTTGATGTTTCCTAAATCATGCAACCCAAAAACCGCGGCATTAACCGAAGTAGCAGAGCGCAAAACGTCAATAGGTTTCATACCATATTCAGCCATCAGCACCATTTCGCGGGCATTGTCGCCGTGGGGAAATACGCCCACATCGCCGCCCATACAAATCGTAACACCGGCTTTCAGAGCTTCGGTAAAAATATAATGCTTGCGTTTTACACCTGCAGGATCAGCATCAACGCTCTTTTTCCATCCGCGATAGGTTGAAATGGCTTCGGTTGCGGCAATAGTAGGGCATAAAGCGATGCCTTTTTCCTTCATTAACTTAAATAATTCCGGCGTGCCGCCATCGCCGTGTTCGATAGTGGTTACCCCTGCTGCAATAGCCCTGCGCATCCCCTCTTCCGTACCCGAATGTACGGCAACTGTTCGTCCGCTGCTTTTGGCAACCTGTACGGCCGTCTTTATCTCTTCCTCAGTAAAAGTGGGCGCGGCAGCATTATCCAATCCCCAGCGGTAATCCACATAAATTTTGACGACATCTGCACCATGCCCTATTTGTGAGCGGACGGTGTGGCTAATGCCATCTAATCCATCAGTTTCTTCCGCGCCCTGCGGCAAAACAGTTTCGGCAACTTCACTCCTTGGGCCGTAGCTCCCTGTAGCTATGATAGCGCGGGTTGCCACCAGCATCCGCGGACCTGGAATGATACCCTTCTCAATTGTTTTTTTCAATCCCACATCATCATATGCAGCGCCTTCGGTACCCAAATCGCGGACTGTTGTAAAACCTGCCATCAGCGTTTCCTTTGCGTGAACAACGGCGCGGGCGGTGCGCTCGGCGCGGCTTTCGGTCAGCACCTGATCGTTCCAGCTGGTTTCGTTATATGGATGCAAAAAAAGGTGCGAGTGGCCTTCAATCAGGCCGGGCATTAAAGTCATCCCTTTTAAATCAATTATTTTAGCCGAGGCGGGTGCAGATATGCTTCCGGGTTCACCAGCCGCTTCAATATGATTGCCTTTTACCAATACCCACCAGCCGGTATGCATTTGTACACCATCAAAAAGGCGGTCGGGTTTGAGCAGGATGTAGCTATCGTCTGCATGTGGCTGCGCGAACGTAATGCAGGATGACAAAATGAAAATGAAACAAAATAGATTTTTCATAAATTTATTCTCCAGCCTGACTAAGCGCCAGTTGCTCTAATGTCGTTGAAATCCTAAAATTGGTCTTTCTTATTTTTGCAATGAAAGGTTTTATTGATGGTATAAGGCTATTTAATTTCGCCTTAATTATTACGCCAAGTGTGCCGGTTATTGAAATGCCTAAATTTTCGGCCAATGTTCTGGCTTCCAAATCATCAACTATAAGCAGACTTCCGTCCAGTTCTAAAGCCAAAGCAATTGCGCTTGCCTCGCCTCTATCAATTTGTAATTCCAGAATTTGCTGTTTTTGCAAGTCGGCGGGTTGTTTGATAGTCACCCAATCGGGTAAATTGCCTCCAAATTCTTTTACAATATCGGGAGTTGTAATAATTTTCCCATAAACCTCCTTTAAAAGGTTCAATTCATTAATATTTGAAAGAATTATAAAGCAACTGGTATCAGCGATTACGACATCAGGCATTTTTCACGTCTTTGATAAGATCGGTTGGAGGATAGTTGAAGATTGAAACCCCATAGCCTCCCAGTAACTCGGCAAAAGTCCGTTTCGTAAGGCCCGCAACTTCTGCTGCCTGCCCCAAAGAAAGTTTTCCTTTTTCATATAAACCAGCCGCCAAAATCATCGCCGCTTCTTTAGCGTCGACATTAGCCGAGTCCGGTATATTTACAGTGATCACTTTCATACCCAAAAATAACAAATTTATTTTCGATCTATGCAACCAATTCAACTTCAACTTGCTTTATCCGCTAAATGATTTTTACTTACGTTGATTCATTACTTCAATTTCTATACCTATACGGATAACCGGAAGTAAGCCTGCTATACACAACTTCTTTAATAAATAACCTTACAACCTTTCAACATTCCAACCTTACAACCATCTTACACCGTATCTTTGCCAGCCATGGCAGCACCTTTTTTGCAGGCAACTTCGGTAAGCAAGATATATCCCGGCACACAATTTTCGGGAATAAAAGAAACGAGTTTAACAATCAGCCCGGGGCGGATCACCGCTATAATTGGCGAAAGCGGCAGCGGGAAAAGCACCTTATTACAGCTGCTGTATGGTTTGCTATCACCTGATAGCGGCGAGGTGACTTTCAGGGGTACACGGATTTGGGGCCCGGAAGAGAAATTGATTCCCGGCCATGATGCCATGAAGATGGTTACGCAAAATACCGGCGACCTGAACAACTTCGCCAAGGTTTGGGATAACGTGGCAACCATGCTGCCACATACCAACCTAAAGGCAAAAGAAGAAAAAACCAATCACATTTTAGCCCAGCTAAAAATGACCCACCTGGCAGATAAACAAGTGGCAAAGCTGAGCGGCGGCGAAAAACAACGGGTGGCGATCGCCCGGGCGCTGATCACCAACCCGGAAATACTTTTGCTGGATGAACCTTTTAACCAGGTGGATACTTCCTTCCGCGAGGGGCTGCAGCAGGATATCAGGCAAATCGTAAAGGAAACAGGCTTAACTGTGATCATTGTTTCTCACGATCCTGCCGAAGTGCTTTCCATGGCTGATGAATTATTGGTATTAAAAGAGGGGGAGATAATAGAATCCGGCGAACCAAAGACGATATATCATACCCCGGGCAACTTATACACCGCACGGTTGCTCACCAATTGTAACGTAATAACCCACCACGAGGCCAAAATTTGCGGTATAAAATCTAAAACGGATCATGTAGTGATCTATCCCGAATGGGTTGAAACCGCCAAAACGTGGGGACGCCGCAACTGGGAAATAAAGCAAATCTTATTCAAAGGCAATAATGAAGACCTGCTGCTTGAGCACAATGGCCTCATCTTACGCGTCCTGAATGACAAATTTGGCAAATACAGTGAGGGCAATAAGGTTAATTTGCGGATACACAGGTGGCTGGAGTTTTAACGATGTGCAGATGCGGATTACAGATATGTAAATAATAACGCAGAACTTATGCGCAGGTGTCGCGGTGCGACAGTGCGACAAAAACTGCGACACCTGGCATTTGTAATCCGCACTTCTACTCGTTTGCACATCTAAATAAGCTCCTTCAAATGCTTATAGTTCGCCTTTACCGTATCAAGCACTTCGTCCATGTGGCCATTTAATATCATCTTCGTCATGGACAAAGCCATGCCCTTTACCTGGTCAAACTCAACTTTTGGCGGCATAGCCAGTGCATTCGGGTCGGTCATTACGTTAACCAGGACGGGGCCGTTAAACATAAAGGCCTCCTGCAGCGCTTGTTTTACATCGCCGGCATCGCGCACAGTAACTCCTTTCATCCCCATAGCCTGCGCCACGATTGCGAAATCGGGGTCCACCATATCTGTTTGCCAGTCGGGGATACCGGCTACTTCCATTTCCAGTTTCACCATGCCTAAAGACCGGTTGTTAAATACAATCACTTTCACCGGCAGTTTATACTGGGTGATCGTAGCCAGATCGCCTAAAAGCATCGACAACCCGCCGTCTCCGCAAAGGGCAACCACCTGCCGGCCAGGGCAGGCTAATGCCGCCCCGATAGCCTGCGGCATGGCATTGGCCATTGACCCATGATTAAATAAGCCCAGCATTTTTCGCTTGCCGGTAGCATTGATATAACGCGAGCCCCAAACGCACGACATCCCGGTGTCCACCGTAAATATCGCGTTATCTGCGGCAAGCAGATCGATCTGCATCGCAACAAACTCGGGGTGGATATTCCCCTCAGTGCCTGTATCCTCCACGTAAGTGAGCATTCTTTTTTTTACCTCTTCGTAAACCGCTAGCTGGGCTTTTAAAAAGGTGTCGTCCTTCTTTTTATCAATTAGCGGCAACAACGCAGTGATGGTGTCTTTTACCGATCCGCATAGCCCCACGCTAATTTTTGCCCGCCGGCCAATGCGTTCCGGCTTAATGTCAATCTGCACGATCTCACAATCCATGGGCATAAAAGGCGTATAAGGGAAATCGGTTCCTAACAGCAAAAGCAGGCCCGACTCATGCATGCTATGATAAGCCGCCGGTAAGCCTAAAAGGCCGGTCATGCCAATTTCGTTGGGATTATCATACTGGATATCCATCTTTGCGCGGAAAGAATAAGCCACCGTCGCATTTATCTTTTGCGCCAGCTCTACCACCTCATCGTGCGCGTCGGCGGCGCCGATGCCGCAGAAAATGGTAATCTTCTGATGCTTGTTTATCAAACCGGTCAGCTGCTGCAAATCTTCAGCAGAGGGCTTTACTTCGGGAACCGGCTGAAAAACCTGCATGGAAGTTTCAATTTCCTCAGCGTCCATGCCGGTCAGGTCGCCGGGAATACCGAGCACTGCTACGCCTTTGCGGTTTAGCGCAGCTTGTATGGCGGCCTGCAGCATACGCGGCAATTGTTTGGCCGTTGTAGCAAGCTGGTTGTACAGGCTGCAGTCGTCAAAAAGTTTAATGGTATTGGTTTCCTGGAAATATTCGGTGCCGTACTCAAAGCTGGGAACGGTGGATGCGATGGCGATAACCGGCGCGCCGGATTTATGCGCGTCGTACAGCCCGTTAATCAGGTGCACATGGCCCGGGCCGCTGCTGCCGGCGCAGCAGGCAAATCCGTTTAACTGTGCCTCGGCACTGGCGGCATAAGCGCCCGCCTCCTCGTGCCGTACATGGATCCACTGTATGCTGCCCTCGCGCCGCACGGCGTCGTTCACTTTATTTAAGCTATCCCCGGTTACCGCGTAAATCCGTTTTACGCCGGCGTTAACCAGCATTTCAACCAGCTGGTCTGCTACACTTTTTGCCATGATGAATGTGTTTATATGGCTAACCGATTAAAAACAGAAGGGTTTTAAAAAATGTGAACGAAGGAAACGGAGTGTCCCGGAAGGGCTTATAATATCTGGGTTTAGGTTTAACTTTGGGTTAAATAAATATAGGGTTTTGTTTACGCATAAGTTACCCTGCAATTAGAAAATATTGAGTTATATGGCCTGCGTCTCCAGTTCAACCCAATTGCCGTCCTCTTTAATGATCCCGATCAATTCATCAAGCGCGTTGGCCGAACTGATGTTTTTCTTCACCGCTTCTTTGCCGCGGTAAAGGGTAACCTTATCCGTTCCGGAGCCTACGTAGCCATAATCGGCATCCGCCATTTCGCCGGGACCGTTTACGATGCAGCCCATAATGCCGATTTTTAAGCCCTTGAGGTGGCTGGTGCGGCTGCGGATCATCTGCGTGGTAACCATCAGATCGAACAGTGTCCGACCGCAGCTGGGGCACGATATATATTCCGTTTTAGAAATGCGCGACCGGGTGGCCTGCAAAATACCAAAAGCAGTTGAAGTGATCACATTTACCGGCATCTGCGGCGCGTCAATCCATATACCGTCGCCGAAACCATCAACGAGCAGGGCGCCGAGGTCGGTAGCGGCGTATAGTTGTAGTTGTTGTGAGTTGTGAGTTATAAGTTGTAAATCTGGAGCCGGATTTTTGGGTTCGAAAGAATAATTTCGTTTAATAATAACCGGAACATCCAATCCCATCTCTTCCATCTTGAAAAAGAAAGAACGCTGGTCGGCCATGCCGTGGAGGGCTTCTGTTTCTAATATAAATACCAATGATTGATTTAAAGGCAGCAGGCCGAAAGCTTCGGTATCTATATCGGCGGGTTTTATTTTTACCAGATTTAGCGCTGATGAGCGATCAGCTGACACGGTGTATTCTTTCAACGAAAATACCGGGTGGCAGTTGGTTTTGTCAGCCAGCTTTCGCCACGTATCATAATTATAAAGCTGCTTTAAATTACCGGGCAGCGTAAACGACGGCAATGCATCGGCCAGGTAAACAAAATCAACCGACTGATCTGCCATATTGTATTTATCCAGCAATGATGAATACAAATAACCCGCTTCATTCAGTACCGCCGGGTCTTTCAAGTTTTGCCGCGACATATCGACCACCACCCGCGGCACCATGTGCCCGCCGATGAAGGCGTTAGCCTCGTACGTGTGGCGGCGCTGGTATACGTATGGGTCGTGAGGAGGTGAAGGGTGAAAGGTGAAAGGTGAAAGGTTGTTTTCAACTTCAGGCAAATCGCCTTTCGCCTTTAACCTTTCGCCTTTAACCTTTAACTTTTCGCCTTTCGCCCTTTCAACATATCGCTCCACTAAAGCAATCGCCACGGGCGCTTCGGCTTCGGGTTCTTCGGTGAGGGAAACGCGTACCGTATCGCCCAGGCCATCTTCCAGCAAGGTGCCTATGCCCACTGCCGATTTAATACGGCCGTCCTCGCCGTCGCCGGCTTCGGTTACGCCAAGGTGCAGCGGATAGTTCATACCTTCGGCAACCATGGTTTTAACCAGCAGCCGGTAAGCCTGTACCATCACCTGCGGGTTGCTCGATTTCATCGATATCACCAAATTATAGTAATTGAGCGTTTCGCACATCCGCATAAACTCCATAGCCGATTCAACCATGCCCTGCGGTGTATCGCCATAACGGCTCATGATCCTGTCACTCAGCGAGCCATGGTTGGTGCCGATGCGCATAGCCGTACCATACTCCTTGCAAATTTTCACCAGCGGCGCAAACTTTTGGTAAATTCGTTCCAGTTCGCCCTGGTACTGGGCATCGGTGTAATCTATCTGGTCGAATTTCTTTTTATCGGCATAATTGCCGGGGTTTACCCGCACTTTTTCAACAATACGTGCGGCTACTTCGGCAGCATTGGGGGTAAAATGAATATCAGCCACCAACGGTACATTGTACCCGCGCCGGCGTAATTGCTTTTTTATCTCGGCCAGATTCTGTGCTTCCTTAATGCTCGGCGCGGTAATCCGCACATACTCGCAGCCGGCATCCACCATCCTGATCGACTGCTCTACCGTGCCGATCGTATCCATGGTATCGGTGGTGGTCATACTTTGAATGCGGATGGGATTATTGCCGCCCATCGGCACATCGCCAATAGCCACCTCACGCGTAACAAAACGCGAGTATTTCGTTAATGAATTACAGTAACGGCCCGGGAGCGTTTTTATGGCAGCGGTATTCATAGTGCAAAAATACGAAAGATGTTGGAACGTTGGGTTTCCATTCAGACTTACGAAGTTTTAAAAACTTCGTAAGTCTTTTAGTTTGGATGGACGATTAATGTTTTCCATAGTACAAATTTATATAATTATGATCACTCCCCAATCAATAAATAATTTCTAATTTGGTGTCCTGTTTACAGTTATTCCTAAAATTAACCGGTTATGCTTCCAGGTAAAGCTTTTTTCAAAAAGGTGGTAAGACTATTTTGCCTGCCGCTAGCCTTTGTACTATTTACTTTGGGAGGATACGGCCAGCAAGGCCGTACCGTTGCTGATTTCGACAAAGGCTGGCATTTTCATTTAGGCGACGTATCCGGCGGCGAAAAAGCTGGTGTAAACGACGGCAACTGGCGCGTGCTTAACCTGCCGCACGACTGGAGCATTGAAGGCAAATTCAGCAAAGACAACCCCGCTTCGCCCGAGGGCGGCGCCTTGCCCGGCGGCATAGGCTGGTACCGCAAAATGTTTACCATTCCCGCCGACCAAAAGAATAAATTGGTTTATATCGATTTCGACGGCGTATATCAAAAAAGCGATGTGTGGGTAAACGGCCACCACCTTGGCTTCCGGCCGAACGGCTACATCTCATTCAGGTATGAGCTAACGCCTTATTTAAATTGGGGCGGTAAAAACATTATTGCCGTAAAAGTGGATAATTCGGTTCAGCCCAACTCACGCTGGTATTCGGGTTCGGGCATTTACAGGAACGTTTGGTTGGTGACGACGAATAAAGTTGCAGTTGACCATTGGGGAACCTATGTAACCACTACCAATGTAAGTAACAATTCAGCCACAATTAACTTTGATATTTCAATTAGAAATGGCGGCCCCCTTAGTCCATCGCAGGATGATTTTATCGCTGAACCTTTTCAGCTAAAAACATTTATATACGACCAAAAAGGGATTGAGATTGCAAATTCCTCATCAAAAAATTTGACAAGTACTTTAGATGGGAATGTAAAATCTTACAAACAAGAAATCACTATTAAGAAGCCTAATTTATGGTCTGTCAATAATCCTTATTTATATAAAATCGTAACAAAGGTTTATGTATTTAATAAACTAAGCGACACTTACACCACCCCCCTCGGCATCCGCTATTTCAATTTTGATGCCGATAAAGGTTTTTCCCTAAACGGTAAGCCCATGAAAATATTGGGCGTTTGTAACCACCACGATTTGGGCAGCCTGGGCGCCGCGGTAAATACACGCGCACTTGAGCGCCAGCTGCAAATGCTTAAGGCGATGGGCTGCAACGGTATCCGCACCTCGCATAACCCGCCTGCGCCAGAGCTGCTCGACCTGTGCGATAAGATGGGCTTTATCGTGATGGACGAGGCCTTTGATTGCTGGGAATGGAAAAAAGCCAAATATGACTACCACCTGTATTTTAAAGAATGGCACAAACGCGACCTGGAAGACCAGGTTTTACGCGACCGTAACCACCCGAGCGTATTCATCTGGAGCATAGGCAACGAAATACCGCAGCAAGGCGATACCAGCGCCCTGCGCATAGCGCCCGAACTGGCTGGCATTGTCCATAGCCTTGATAAAACCCGGCCGATAACCTCTGCCAACGACAACCCCGGGAAGGGTAATAAAATTATCCAGTCGGGGGCAATCGACCTGATTGGCTACAACTATCATGAGTATGATTATGCTAAGTTTCATGACCGGTTTCCCGGGAAAAAATTCATTGCCACGGAAACCACTTCGGGCCTTGAAACCCGCGGGCATTACGATATGCCTTCGGACAGTATCCGCGTCTGGCCCTCGAGGTGGGATAAACCGTTTACCGAAGGCAACCCCGACAACAGCGTATCGGCATACGACAATGTACGCCCGGCATGGGGATCTACCCACGAGGCCACCTGGAAGGTGATGAAAAAATATGATTTCCTTTCGGGGATGTTTATCTGGACTGGCTTTGATTATTTAGGCGAGCCTACACCTTATTCGTGGCCGTCGCGCAGCTCATACTTTGGCATTATTGACCTGGCCGGGTTCGCGAAGGATATTTATTATATGTACCAAAGCGAGTGGACCAATAAGTCTGTACTGCACATTTTTCCACATTGGAACTGGGACCCGGGCAAAACGGTGGATGTATGGGCATTTTATAACAATGCCGACGAGGTGGAAATATTCCTCAACGGAAAATCAGCCGGCATTAAAAAGAAAACCGGGGACGACTTGCATGTGATGTGGCGGCTGAAATACGAGCCGGGCACATTAAAAGCTGTTTCGCGCAAAAACGGCAAAGTCGTTTTAACCCGCGAGATCCATACCGCAGGGGCACCCGCCAAAATTGAGCTGGTTGCCGACCGGAGAAAAATCAAGGCCGACGGCAAAGACCTTTCTTTTATCACCGTAAGGATACTGGATAAAGACGGCAACCTGGTACCAAATGCCGCAAACATGATCAACTTTAAAATTAACGGCGAAGGGTTTATTGCCGGTGTCGACAACGGCGATGAGGTGAGTCATGATCCGTTTAAGGCCAGTTACCGAAAAGCATTCAACGGCCTGGCATTGGCAATTGTACAATCGAAGGAAAAATCGGGTAATATCACCTTTACGGCGACATCTGCAGGGTTGCAAATGGCAACGGTTGTTTTGACGGCAAGGTAGCGTTCGCCATCATGTCATTGCTGTAAAGAGGCACGATTCATTCTTACTTCTATTAAACGAGAGGACAGAATTATACTTTATCATATTAGTTAAAACTTTTGCCCGTCTGCGGGTGTTGCACTGGTAACAATATTGCATCAGCAATTACCAGTTAACTAACCTGTAACGACTATGAAATATATTAACTACCTGGCCGGGGCGGCATTGCTTATAGCAACCAGTTTAAGCAGCTATGCCCAAAAGTATAAAACACCGGCCGATACCATTAAGCTGAACCAGGAATATATAAAACTAAATAATGACATTGCCAGCCTGAATTCGCAGCTTACCACGGCACAAAACAGTTTACCAGACTACCAATCCAAAGCGTCAACGGCACAGGAGGCCGCTCAATCTGCAGCTTCAGACAGCCGTCAAAAAGCCTCCCGGGCCACCGGCGGGAATATCGGTGATGTAAAAACTGCGAAGAATAAAGCCAATGAAGCCTATTCTAAAGCAAAGGACGCAAAGTCGGCAAATAGCCAGTTGGATAAATTGAACGAGAAAATGAAAAAAATGAACGCCGATATTAAGAAAAAAAAGGCGCGTTTAAAAGAACTTGATCAAATGCTGGCGGATATCAGGGCGCAGCATCCGGCCAAGTAAATTCGCCAGATGCTAAACGCCTTGTATCTTGATTCCCGCGTCCTTAATATCCTGCAAAACAGCTTCCTGCAAAACAAGTTTTGTATCTTCAAAACCATGCGCCTTCACCCATACATTAATGGCGATGGTATAACCATCGGGCTCAAGCAGGGCAACGCCGATGCGCCGTGCCGGGGTGGCCAGCACGTCTTCGGAATCATCGATTGTTTTATTAATAACTGATTTTACCTTTTTAATATCGATGCCGTTATTGAATTTGTAGTTGATATCCAGCCGCCTGTTTCCTTCGCGGCTGATGTTGATAATGGTGTTGTTGGATAGCTGGCCGTTGGGGATGATGAGCATGCGGTTATCATAGGTTTTTACAAGGGTATAAAATATTTGTATCGAGGTTACGGTACCCTCAAGCCCCTGGGTGATGATGTTGTCGCGCACAACAAATGGCTTAAGCAGCAGAATCAGCACGCCGCTCGCGAAGTTTTGAAGTGTGCCGGATAACGCCAGGCCGGCGGCTACGCCGAAAGCGCCAACGAGCGCGGTAAACAGGGTAAGCTGCAGCCCGATGATCTGCATTACGCCAATTACCAGCAATACCCGCAAAGCTATTGTTAGCAAGCTAACCAGGAAGGGTTTAACGGTAGGATTGACGTTCTTTCGCTGCATCCGGTTGTGCGACCAGCGGGCAAACACCCTGATCAGCCATAAGCCGGTTATCAAAGCAAACATCCCGATTAAAAATCGCGGGCCGATAGTGAGAAGCCAATCATAGGCACGGCTATATAATTTTTCGATTTGCACGACAAAAAAGTTTAGACTGATAACCAGTTTTGTTCCTTTTTTGTTTTTTCTTCGATACAGGTTAAAGCTAGTAATTAAGCAGTTTTTGCATTGTTTCTTCCAGCCGGGCTTTGGCCAGAAATTGGTCTTCCAGCCCTTTATTCATTGGGATGGCAATGTCAAGGCTGGCACAGCGCATAATGGGTGCGTCGAGGTATTTAAAGCAATGCTCGCCTATGTGGGCGGCGAGCTCACTGCCGAAACCGCAGGTTAGCGTATCTTCGTGCAGGATCAATACCCGGCCGGTTTTTTTGGCGCTGTTTTCCACCGCCGCCTTATCCCAGGGCTGCAGGCTACGCAGGTCGATGATCTCAATGGATTGCTCCGGATGGCTATTGGCATATTCTATAGCCCAGTGAACCCCAAGCCCATAAGTGATAATGCTGGCATTATTCCCTTCCCGGATCGTTCTTGCTTTACCGAACTCAATATAATAATCGCCATCGGGCACTTCGCCGGTTATGCTGCGGTACAGGTATTTATGCTCGAAATAGATCACGGGGTTGGGATCGTCAATGGCAGCCATCAGCAAACCTTTGGCGTCATCCGGAAAAGCGGGATAAACTACTTTTAACCCCGGCGTTTTGGTAAACCAGGCCTCATTGCTTTGTGAGTGAAACGGCCCCGCGCCTGTGCCCGCCCCGGCAGGCATGCGGATGACCACATCAACAGGCTGTTCCCAGCGATAATAGGTTTTGGCCAGGTTGTTCACGACCTGGTTAAACCCGCAGCTTGCAAAATCGGCAAACTGCATTTCCATTATGGCCTTGTAGCCATTCAGGGCCAACCCCATGGCCGCGCCCACAATGCCCGATTCGCAAATGGGTGTGTTCCTAATCCGTTCCCTGCCAAACTCTTCAACAAATCCCTGGGTAATCTTAAACGCACCGCCATATTCAGCAATATCCTGGCCCATGATAACGAGGTTATCGTGTTTGCGCATGGCCAGGCGCATGCCATCGCTTATGGCATCGATGTAACGAATTATCGTTTTATTGCCGGATGGTTGGATTGTCGGCGGGTTGTATGGTTTGTACATATCCCGGATTTCGATAGCTGTATCGGGAACGATCTCGGGTTCACTAAATACCTGCTCAATTTCAGCTTCGATCAACGCATTAAACTCGCTTTTCATTTGCGGAACCCACTCCGGCCGCAGCACCTGTTCATCGAGTAAAAAATTTTCAAAATTGACAAGCGGATCCTTTTCCTTCCACTCATCAAATAACTCTTGCGGAACATATTTGGTGCCCGAGGCTTCCTCGTGCCCGCGCATCCTGAAGGTTATGCACTCCAGTAAAACCGGGCGGGGATTTTGGCGCATGCTGTTTGCCAGCTCGCTAACGGCATGATAAACCTCCAGCAAGTTATTGCCGTCGATCTGTCGGCCTTCCATGCCGTAGCCTATGGCTTTATCGACAAGGTTTTTGCAGCGGTACTGCTCATTTATTGGGGTAGACAGCCCGTAACCGTTGTTCTCGATCAAAAAAATAACGGGCAAGTCCCAAACGGCGGCTATGTTCAGCGCTTCGTGGAAGTCGCCCTCGCTGGTTGCGCCTTCGCCGGTAAATACCAATGTCGCTTTGTTACGTTTGGCCAGCACATCTGCCAGCGCAATACCGTCGGCTAAAGCCAGCTGCGGCCCCAGGTGCGATATCATACCGATGATCTTATACTCCTGTGTGCCGAAATGAAATGAACGGTCGCGCCCCTTCGTAAAACCCGATGCCTTGCCCTGCCACTGCGCCATCAGCCGCGAAAGCGGGATATCACGGCTAGTAAAAACACCCAGGTTGCGGTGCATCGGCAAAATATATTCATCATTATTCATGGCCAGGGTGCTGCCGACGGCAATAGCCTCCTGCCCGATCCCGGAAAACCATTTGCCGATTCGTCCCTGGCGTAACAGGATCAGCATTTTCTCCTCAACCAGCCTTGGCCATAGCAGTCTTTTATAAAAATCTATTAACTGGTTATTATTTAGGCCTTTTCTTTCGAAAATCATCCCGTAAAACTACAGAAGTTTTTAAAACTTTGGTATGTTTGTCGCTGGTCATTAGTCACTTGTCATCGGTCACTGAAAACGTTGTTTTCGGATGACCGATCAATTGCCGGCGAGTGAAATGGTTTTTCTACCCCTTGTTAAACCAATGATTAATGACCGCTGACCAATGACTAACATGAAACGTACGCGCCTTTTTATTTTGATACTTGCCGCTGCCATTGGATTGGCCGCTACCACGCATGACTTTTTCCTGGTGCCTGAAGCGTTTTTTCTGCATAAAGGCGATAAACTGGATCTGCACTTATTAATGGGCGACGAGTTTGTTAAACAGGATGAGATCAAATATCAACAGGCGAAAACAGGCCGGTTTATGCTGTATGAAGGTTCCAAAAAAACTGACCTAACCAAAATTGCCAGGGACGGCGCCACGCCGTTAATTAGCTACCCGCTGACATATCCGGGGCAGGTTTTGGTGGAGATGACCCGGAGCGAAGAACATGGGGATGCTTCACGCGACAGCTACGCCGATTTTTTAACGGGTGAAGGAATGGACAAACTGGCTGAAAAGGTTAAGGGCGGCAACCAATTCAGGATAAAGGAAAAATACACCCGTTATTTGAAGACATTGGTTTCGGTTGACAACCACGATGGGAGTGCTTACAGCAAAGTTTTAAATGAGGACTACGAGATCATCCTAAAAAGCAATCCATATAAGAGAAACTACGGCGAGGACATGACAGCCGCGATAAAATTTAAAGGAAAACCGGTTAAAGGCGCAATAGTTATGCTGTATATAAAAACGATAAGCGGGAATGTTTACCCCCAAAAATTAATAGCTGACGCTGATGGCGTAGTATCGTTCACGACAACCCGCGAAGGCATTTACCTGCTGCGCAGCGTGCGCATCGAGCCAACTAATGATAAAGACGCTGACTTTATAGGCTGGTGGGCATCCTATACCTTCCCGTTCAGTAGTTCGGATGAGTTACCAAACAGCTATAAGGAGTTTGGGTTCGGGAATGTTCATTAACTGATTTCGGATTTCGCCAGCCCGCCGCAGGCTTGAATTTTTCGCAGTTAATTATTTTTTTAGGTCCTCAATAGGGCTAGGCCGTTTCGAGTTCAGATTTTTTTAACTTGTCATCGGCAGCAATAGCGAGGCAATCATTTCAACATGCGTTAATGACATGGGCATCACCATCTCTACATGACTATTTGATCTGCACTATCGTACCATCCTTCACTCAAATCCAGCCACGAAGGATTATCGGCAATTACTAAATTGATTTTCTTTTGCCGCGAACCGGCTTTAGTTGTTTTTCTCTCGCTATGGCGTCCTGAATCCATTGATATTCTTCGTAGTAAACCAATTTATTACAATCGTATTTTGCTGAGAATCCTTTATATATTTTATGCTTATGGTCGTAAATCCGGCCTTCCAGATCGCTGGTGACGCCTACATATAATACGGTATTTACTTGGTTTGTTAAGATGTAAACACAATATTCATGTTTTTTCATAATAAAAATAAGCGATTGTCATTGCGAGCGATAGCGCGGCAATCTCATAGCTATGCACGGCGGTCATGTATGTTGAGGAGATTGCCGCGCTATCGCTCGCAATGACACAAGTATAAAAATAATACTAATCCTTAATCCCGTTCTGCTCTTTCCAGGCCTGGCTGAAAGATTTTGCCGCTACCTTTGGCATTTCCCTGAAATGGCCCCATGATTTTTTAAAGAACCGGCGCATCATGAAGTTTTTGGTTTTGCCACTGAAGAAATCCATCATTTTGCGACTCAGCATGCCTTTTTTCCACATGGCCCAGCCCCATTTTTCTTTGGTGGTGACCAGGCGTTCGCTCACCGCGTCGCGACGGTTAAGCAGCAACATTTTATGGATATCAATTTTTACGGGGCAAACCTCGGTACACTTACCGCATAAACTGGAGGCGTAGCTCAGGTGTTTGAACTTTTCCATCCCAGCCATATGCGGCGTAATAATAGAGCCTATCGGACCGCTATAGGTGGTTTCGTAAGTATGGCCACCTATGTTTTTGTATACCGGGCAGGCATTTAAACAGGCGCCGCAGCGTATGCAATACAAAGCCTGTCGCTGTTCCTTTTGCGCCAATAAATTGGTGCGCCCATTGTCCAGCAGCACCACGTACATTTCTTCGGGGCCATCGGTTTCTTCCGCTTTGCGCGGACCGCTTAAAATGGTGTTATAAACTGTCAGGTTCTGCCCGGTGCCGTGCGTAGCCAGCATGGGCCAAAACAGATCCAGATCGGCTATCGATGGGATAAGTTTTTCTATACCTACCACGGTGATCTGTATTTTAGGGAAAGATGTGGTTAATCGCGCGTTGCCCTCGTTTTCGCTTATCGCTATGCTGCCCGTATCTGCAATGATAAAATTCGCGCCCGTTATGCCGGCATCCGCCTGCAGGTACTTTTCGCGGAGCAGTTCGCGGGCCTTTTGGGTAAGCTGCTCGGGTGTAGCGTCTATCGGTGTGCCGAAACGTTCGTTAAATAATTTGGCGATATCTTCTTTCGAAAGATGCATGGCCGGGGTTACAATATGATAAGGCTTTTGCCCCAGCAGCTGCACAATGTATTCGCCCAGGTCGGTTTCTAATGATTCGATATGGTGATGTTCGAGGAACTCGTTCAACTCAATTTCCTCAGTCACCATCGATTTGGATTTCACCACGGTTTTCACGCCGGCCTTTTGCAGGATATTGAGAATTTCGCGGTTGGCTTCCGCAGCGTCATTGGCCCATATCACTTTTCCGCCGTTTTTTTGAAAATTGGCTTCGAACTCGGGCATGTATTTATCCAGGTTTTCCATCACCTTCCACTTGATGGCATGGCCTTTGCGTTTGGCATTCTCCAGGTTAACCATTCTCGACAACCCATTGTCAACCGCGGCATCATACTTGCCGATATTATAATTGATAATACGGCGATGATCCAGGTCAAATGCCTTATCTTCCGAGGTGGTTATAAATTCTTCGGCAGTGCTTCCCATTCAGGCGAAATTAGGAGTTTTGATTAAAATAATTCGTAAAAACGGCATAAAGAGTTAATAACAACCCAATCAACGACTCACCAATTCAATGCGCTTCCAGCCAGTTTGACCCTGTGCCTATTTCAACCATAATCGGCACCTTGGTTTTTATGGCATTTTTCATGTTTTCCATAATGATCGGCTTTACGATCTCCACCTCGTGGTGCGGCACGTCAAAAACCAACTCATCATGTACCTGCATGGTCATACGGGCATCCAGGTTCCGGGCCTTGAATTCACGATGGATATTGATCATGGCGATTTTTATCATATCTGCCGCCGAGCCCTGTATCGGCGCGTTGATGGCATTTCGCTCGGCAAAGCCGCGTACGGTTTGATTGGCTGAATTAATGTCGCGCAGATATCTCCGCCGGCCCATCAAGGTGCATACATAGCCGTTCTCGCGGGCAAAGTTCATCGTATCGCTCATGTATTGTTTGATGCCGGGATATTGCGCGAAATAGTTCTCGATAATATCAGCAGCTTCCTTACGGGGAATGCCCAAACTCTGCGATAAACCAAATGCCGACTGCCCGTAAATGATCCCGAAATTCACCGCTTTAGCGTTTCGTCGCTGTGTGCTGGTTACCTCTTCGAGCGTAAGGCCGTACACATTGGCTGCCGTAGCCGTATGGATATCCAGGTTTTTAACAAAAGCTTCCATCATGTTCGCGTCCTTGCTGATCTCGGCAATAATGCGTAATTCTATCTGCGAGTAATCCGCCGAAACGATGGTATGGCCGCTGTCGCGCGGGATAAAAGCTTTCCTTACCTCCCTGCCGCGCTCGGTACGGATGGGGATGTTTTGCAGGTTGGGGTTATTGGAGCTCAACCGTCCGGTTGCTGCTACGGCCTGGTTGTAGGAGGTATGCACCCTGCCGGTTTTCGGATTCACCATTTGCGGCAATGCATCCACGTAGGTCGACTTCAATTTTTGCAGCTGGCGAAAATCCAGAATGTCCCGCACAATATCGCTTTTTGCAGCAAGCGCCAACAAAACGTCTTCGCCGGTTTGGTACTGGCCGGTTTTTGTTTTTTTTGCTTTTGGATCGAGCTGCAGCTTTTCAAATAAAACCTCGCCAAGCTGTTTTGGTGAGGACACGTTAAACCGCACACCAGCTTTTTCAAAAACCGTTTTTTCGAGACGGGCAATGTCCGTTTCCAGCTCTTTTGAAAATTCTTTCAGCGTGTCATGGTCGATTCGCACGCCTTCATATTCAATATCGGCCAGCACATAAATTAAAGGGTGCTCAATTTCGTGAATCAGTTTTTCACTTTCCACTTCCTTTAACCGCGGTTCAAATATATTTTTGAGCTGCAGTGTGATGTCGGCGTCTTCGGCGGCGTATTCCTTTATTTTTTCAATTTCCACATCGCGCATGCTGCCCTGGTTTTTGCCTTTGGCGCCAATCAGCTCGGTGATGGATACCGGTTTATAACCCAGGTAATTTTCCGACAGCACGTCCATATTATGACGTGTATCCGGGTCGATCACATAATGCGCCATCATGGTATCAAACAGGTCGCCTTTTACTTCGATACCATACCATTTGAGCATTAAAATATCAAATTTCAGGTTTTGGCCAATTTTTTTGATCGCGGCGTTTTCAAGTACCGGCTTAAACTCACTTACTATCTTAATCACTTCCTGCTCATTCTCAGGCACGGGAATATACCACGCCTCGCCAGGCTTTATGGCGAACGATAAACCCACCAGCTCACAATGATTGGCATCTGTGCCGGTGGTTTCGGTGTCAAAACAAATGCTTTTTTCCTTAAGCAGCTGCGCAATCAACTCGGCGCGCTTTTCAAACGTATCGGCTAAGTGATATTCGTGCGGAACGTTATTGATATTTTTTGAAACGACGTTAAATTCCGGCTCGGCTATATCCGCCATATCTATGGTCATGGTGGTGCGGCCGGTAGCAACCTCGTTGCCGAAAAGATCGGTTTGTATGCCAACCGATTTCATTTCGGTAATGCTGAAATCGTCGCCAAAAACACGTTTGCCCAATGTCCGGAATTCCAGCTCGGCAAACAGTGGTTCCAGCAAGTCTTTGCTTGGCGCGCATATCTCCAGCCCGCCCTCATCAAGCTCAACCGGTACATTTAGCAGGATAGTAGCCAGCTTTTTTGACAATAAACCCTGCTCAGCGTATTGCTCCACATTTTCGCGGAGCTTGCCCTTTAACTCATGGCTATGGTTAATGATCTCTTCGACTGAACCGTATTGTTTGATGAGCAGCTTAGCGGTTTTTTCACCAACTCCCGGTATACCGGGAATGTTATCTACCGCATCGCCCCAAAGGCCCAAAATATCGATCACCTGTTCTACCCGTTCAACTTCCCATTTTTCAAGTACTTCCTTTACGCCTAATATCTCCATATCGTTACCCATGCGGGCGGGTTTATAAATGCGGATGTTTTCGGAAACCAGCTGCGCGAAATCTTTATCGGGGGTCATGCAATATACCTGGTAGCCTTTGGCCTCGGCTTTTTTGGCCAGGGTGCCGATGATGTCATCCGCTTCGTAACCATCCGAAGTAATGACGGGAATATTAAAACCAAGTATCAGCTTATAGATATAGGGTAGGGCTTTCGATAAGTCCTCGGGCATCGTCTCGCGGTGAGCCTTGTAAGCAGCAAAATCGGTATGACGTTCGGTCGGCGCGTCGGTGTCAAATACCACAGCCATGTGTGTGGGCTTTTCTTTGCGCAGAATCTCCATCAGGGTATTGGTGAAACCCATCACCGCCGAGGTATTCAATCCGCCCGAGGTAAACCGCGGGTTTTTACTCAAAGCAAAGTGCGCCCGGTATATCAGGGCCATGCCGTCTAAAAGAAATAGTTTTTTCATTGTTGTGATTACACCGATTTGAATATTACGATTACACCGATTTGATTTTTGATTGCACCGATTGTATTGGTAGCAATCTAAAATAACGTGTTCAAAAATACGATTTATGTTTGTCTCTTATCATTCCAAACCCCGCGGAGACCATAAAATCAATCAGCATAATCAATGAATCCCTATCAACTAGTGTAATCACCCGCCAATCGGTGTAATCCTTACTTAAAGCAGCAATCCGGCAAGTGATCGTTCACCATGCCGGTAGCCTGCATGTGGGCATAACAAATGGTGGTGCCGAAAAACTTGAACCCGCGTTTTTTCATGTCCTTGCTGATGGCGTCGGATATTTCGGTGCTGGCCGGTGCTTGCTGGTAATAGTTAACAATGGGCTTGCCGCCCGGCAAAAAACTGTACAGGTACTTATCGAACGAACCAAACTCCTTTTGCACCTCTAGAAATAATTTGGCATTGCTTATGGCCGCGTGAATTTTCAGCCGGTTACGGATAATGCCCGCATCATTCAGCAAACGCTCCACATCATCTGGCCCGAAAGCGGCCACCTTCTCCACGTCAAAATCTGCGAAAGCTTTTCTATAGCCCTCGCGGCGGCGCAAAATGGTGATCCAGCTTAACCCTGCCTGCGCCGATTCAAGCACCAGGAATTCGAAAAGCTTTTTATCGTCGTGAACTTCTTTTCCCCACTCTTCGTCGTGGTATCTCATATATAAGGGATCGGTGCCAGGCCAGGAGCAGCGTTTTAAGTCCTGATTTTGCATACTGTTTTTTGTTAAATAAATAAGTTTGTCATTGCGAGCGATAGCGCGGCAATCTGTCGCTAATGCACGAGGAGGAGATTGCTTCGTCGTTCCTCCTCGCAATGACAATGGGAGCTAAGTTAAACTATTTACTGCCCATTCAGTTCATCCCAGTATTCAACCGCCCGGCGATAATGCGGAATTACAATCGACCCTCCTACCAAATTGGCGATCATAAACACCTCGTTCATTTCATCATGATTAACACCGGCCTCGTGGCATTTGCCTAAATGGTATTTGATGCAATCATCGCAGCGCAGCACCATCGAGGCTACCAGGCCCAGCATTTCCTTGGTTTTTACATCCAGCGCGCCATCGGCGTAGGTGGTGGTGTCCAGCGCGAAAAAGCGTTTAATATTGGTATTGGATGTTTCCATTATCCTGTCGTTCATTTTGGTACGATAGGTTTCAAAATCTTCTATTAGTTTTCCCACGGTGGTTTTTAATTAGTGAGTTGTTGAATGAGTGAATTAGCGAATGTTTGTTATAATCCGAGCGCAAATCTATGCTAAAGAAATTAGTTTTTTAAAGATAAAAATCTTTACTTTATATCCGCTTATTAAAATCGGTTTTATTTACAGTCTCAAAATAATAGCTATATTTATAGGACTAAACCTTAATCACGCCCCATGAAGTATTATTTTTTGCTTGCCGCGCTGTTCCTGCTACCGTTCCTGTTAAAAGCCCAAAGTAATTACAAACCAGGCTATTATATAAATACCAAAAACGATACTATAAAAGGTTTTATAGACCAGCGTGAGCGGTTTAATAATCCTAAAATATTTTATTTTAAAACGGACCAAAATCAACAGCCAAAAGAAATTTCATTGGCCGATGCTAATAAGGTTGTTATAACCGGGTATAACTATTTTGAAAAATTCACTACCACCATTAGCAAAGGCTATATTACCTTAAACCGTTTAGGGAACTCCATTGACTCAACCTATACTACCGACACTGTGTTTTTACGCCTGATAAGTCCCGGTAAAAATGCAGCGTTATATGCCTATACTGATAATATTAAAACACGCTATTATGTTTTAGATAACCCTGCCCGCAAGCTAACGGAGTTGAAATACTATCTT
>JAQBOH010000148.1 GCA_028288125.1 Mucilaginibacter sp. | reverse complement strand
ACAAAGCCTAACAGAAATGTTAGGCTTTTTTCGTTTCTTTAGGTTATGTATTTTGTTTATATACTTTATTCTGTAACAAAGGGCAAATATTATATTGGTTCGTGCGAGGATGTAAATAAACGCGTTGTAAAGCACAATACTAACCATTCAGGCTTTACAGGTAAAACAGGTGATTGGACAATAAAATGGCGTGAAGAACATGCTGGCAAAGCTGAAGCGCTAAAGCGTGAAAAGCAAATTAAGGCGTGGAAAAGCCGGAAAATGATTGAAAACCTGATTGGTAAAGTTTAGCTCAGCTGGTTCAGAGCATCCCGATTTATAATCGGGAGGGTCACTGGTTCGAACCCAGTAACTCCCACAAAGCCTAACAGAAATGTTAGGCTTTTTTCGTTTCTTTAGGTTATGTATTTTGTTTATATACTTTATTCTGTAACAAAGGGCAAACCGGTTCGGTAATGCAAAACGATTTTCAGTGCGGGAGACAACTGCGTAGTAAATAAACGTGGCTTAATTCATAAAAGCCTGAAAATATTTTGAGAGTATCTCATGCACTTGTTTGGGTTTGTGGGTGCCAATCAGTATACTTTTTTGAGCGCTTTTTTTAAACTTTATTTCTATGCCGTAGTCGCCGGAGGTTGTATAAGAATTTTCCATAGCATTTGACTTATTTCCCCACCCGGAAAATTCGTCCATGCCATTGTATTTTCTTAAATTAATTGATGCCATTTCCGCTGTTTTTATCGATTGCATTGATGCAAATGCGCCTAAACTAAAATAAACTGCCTTGTTGGTAATTTTAAGTGTTAATTTTTGCGAACCCATAAAAACAGTAAATCCAACCGTTACTAAAAATATTAAAAATAATAGCCAGTTTGGTAAAGGCCTGTTCCCAACTTTAATTTTAAAAATGACCTGGACGAAAAAAAAGACGCCGAACAAAATAGCGACTAGCGCCGGTATTAATAAAAATCCCCAGGGAAAGTACTGAGTCTCTTCAAAGTATATTGTCTCCATATATATGCCGTAAAATTAAAGTGTAGCAGGTTTTGTGAAGTGTTTCAGCTTGAAGTAAAACTACGTTTTATGTTCGCCAATCGCAAACCAATAGGGATTTTGTGGAAGGAAATTGCTGGCACACACACGCACGTTAAAGCAAATCTTGAAATTATATTGAACCAAAGAAATTATTGGTCTAAATCCGCCGTCAGGCGCAAATCAGAAAGGGAAATGGTTCAAAAACTTCCACAAAAAAACGGTTAACCCGCGGTTGCGCTTTTTATTCGATCAAGCGCGGAAACATCAAGAATCTATGGTGGCCGCTCTACTCTGTCAAGTGCGGGCGCACCCGGCGTGGGACAAATATTGCGCCGGCTTTTGTGAAGAGGTGCACAAACGGCTTATTGATATTTTCTGCATGCGATTTAGAATTGTATATTTCGGAGATAATGCATATTCGAAATAGCACATAAGATGGCGACAGACACATTTAAAATGACCATCCATATGGTTTCAAGCCTGGATGGCTATATTGCTAAAAAAGACAATAGCATTTCGTGGTTTGAGACATCCGACAACTACGAGAAAGGAGTTGATGTTACTGAACAAGATGCCGAAGAATTTCTTAAAACGATAGACTGCTATGTGATGGGTTCCCGGACATATGAACACGCTTTGGAACTTTCAAAATCGTATGGGTGGGTTTACGGAGACGTGCCGACTATTGTATTAACTCACAGAAAAATGCCGGTTGACAGACAAAATATTGAAACTTATTCGGGCGACCTGGAAAAACTGGTGAATGAACGACTTAAACCAAACTATAAAAATGTTTGGCTGGTAGGCGGTGCTAAACTGGCTAAAGATTTCATTCATTTAAACTTAGCGGACGAAATAAGACAGTCAATTCTGCCTGTTATTTTGGGTGATGGAATACCTTTTTTTGATCAAATAGGACAAGAACGAGCATTACACCTAAAAGGCGTAACAGCCTACAAAAGCGGAATGGTGGAACTATGTTACGAAATAAGAAAATAAAGAATGTTCTAGTAGTGTTTCCATAGGAATTCTGCAAAATGAAAATATTAAAAACGCAGGGTAGAAGTTAGTGAAGGTTCTAATCGAACCGTGAATTTATTGGACTAAATCTGCTATTAAACCGAAATCAGAAAGGAATTTGTTTAAAATCCGTGCAGTAACTCCCACCGCAAAAAGCGGTCGACCTAATGGTTGTCGCTTCTTTATTCGGCCAAGCATGGACGCTTGACCAATCGCTAAAAGTAAGACAAGCTTTTTCATACATTTATATTTTAATTAATAGATATATTATATATCAATAGTTTAGTTGGATTGTCCTATATAATATTATAGTGCTTATTACATTCAAGGAAACAGCATATTTTTTTATTCAGGCGGCAATTCGCAGCGGCTTAAAACAGAAACGCCCGTAACTTTGCAGTAACAGGCGTTTATGTTTTTAAATATTATCTGCTTATTTTTCAGTGATCACATTTGCTGCGATGGTTGCGCTGGTGGCGCCCGAAAAGTAAACGGTATAAACATGTCCGGCCTGCATTGAGGAAGGAATGCTCAATAACACGGTAGAAGAGTTTGACGCCTTCAGAGAAAAAGAGGTAGCAGGATCAACATCATAATAAGCAGAAGCTGCTTTATAAGCTAATGCAGATACCAGGTTAGCGCTCCCTGTGGCGGCAATATCAATATTTGAAGTTAACGCCGAACTAAGGTTAATAAAGCGAACCCGGGACTTGCCAGACTGCGGTGCGGTTCTGTCGTCTTCGGCAGTTGTTGAAGAATTGCCGTCAGTATAAAAAACGCTATAATATTTCCCCGCCGCAAGCGACAGGGTCGTAGTTGCGTCTACTGTTCCGGTACCTGAAGCTTTAAACTGTCCCTGGTGACTGCCTGTACTTGTACTGATAAAAGCCGAGCTTTGTGAATAGGCCATCGCCGAACTATTTAACTTGTTATTATCCAGATAGAAGTCTTGAGGGGGCGATCCCTGGGCCGAATTGGTGATCATTAAATAGGCTGTAAGACTGGCACTGCTGCTGCTCTTTTTGCAGGAAGATAGCGAAATCGATAGTGCCATCAATGCCGAAAGTGCAAGTAATAAAGGTCGGTTTTTAATTGTTTTTAAAATGGTTTTCATAATGATATTGTAATGGTTAATGTATTAAATAAAACGAGCATATTATTGAAATATTTTATATATATGACTAATAAATTAACTAACAAGCATTAAATAAGTGATTTTCAACAAATTGGGTGAACATAAAATTCCGCCGCATTGTTCATGCAGGGTTCTTATCTTTCAGATCGGTCATATAGCGATATGCTGCCCGGGACGGGGATCATCGGGCAAAATCTCCATTTCGGGATATTCTATATAGTCAGCGTACCATTGTATGGCGCCCACCACATCCAAGGCATCTTCGGGTGTGATATTGATTGTTTCAAAGGCATATAACTTGCCATTGGCGTAGCCATAAAGCTGGATCTCATTACTGTTGGCTCTAAACGGATCCTCATCGACGCAAACGACCCTGATCTTTAGGCTGGTATCTCTTGAATGAATAATGTCTCGGCAGGCATTCTTCGGGTCTGTGGCTAATAAATATACATTGTAATCCATAAGAGTGTAACAACGTTTGATGTTGATAGTTTCCGTTAATTGGCTATTCTCAGAATTGGATGATCTATTTAAATCGTATTTTATTTTGGCTTTTTTGTAGAGAATGCGAAGTGTGTTTCTTTTTAATTAAAATTTCTCCATCGGCCTATTCGCTTTAAATCTTAGGTATTATATTCTTACAACCACACTGTTTAAAAAAAGTTTCTTTATTGGAAAGATTTTAAAAACCAGGCGTAACCATAGCTACGTATATCCCGCTATAAACTAATTATACATTATGAAAACAGAAACACAAGTTAGCACCGGCGAAGCCAATATGGCCAGGCGGTCATTTTTACGCTATGC
>JAQBOH010000121.1 GCA_028288125.1 Mucilaginibacter sp. | reverse complement strand
GCCCGGTCATGGATGCGCTCCAAAAGCCGTGGTACACAATTCATCACTGTTGGCTTTACCTCGGCCATGTTTTTGGAAAGCAGGTCGAGGCTTTGGGCAAATGTTATTCTGCTGCCTGCAAACAGGCAGATATGGTAGGTCGCAGTGCGTTCAAATACATGGGATAAAGGCAGAAACGATAAAAACACATCCGTACTTTCAATAATAGGCAACTGTACAAGGCTTACCCTTGCATTTTCGGTAAGGTTATAATGCGTAAGCATTACGCCTTTAGGCGTACCGGTGGTACCGGATGTATAAATCAGGCATGAAAGATCCGAAGGTAAAATAGCCTCACGGGCAATATTAATAGCCGACCGGTGTTTTTCAACCAATGCCAATCCCTCCTGTATCACCTGTTTAAATCCAACAACTCCTGCATTCAGACTTTGCTTTTGAATTTTTTCAGTATCGTCAAACGCCGGGATAATGCGTATTAAAGCCGGGCAGTTATTGGCAACCTTTATTACCTTTCGCAACAAAAACGGGTTGCCCGCCAGTATAGTTTTCGAGCTCGAATCATTTAAAATGTATTCGATCTCAGCCTCGGTAAGGGTAGGGTAGATCGATGTATTTATGGCACCGATTTGCTGCAGCGCCTGGTCGTAATAAATATAATCAGGGCCGTTCTCAATGATCAGGGCTAACCGGTCGCCTTTTTTAATGCCTATTTCCAGGAACCAGGCTGATATGGCGTCAATTTTCTCCAGCGCCTGCCTGTAGCTGATATCCACCCAACTGTCATTTACCTTATGGCTCATAAACGTTTGGGTGTCCGGATGAATATGTTCTACAATATGCCGTATAAGGCTCGGAATGGTCGACCGCTCAGCTGCAGTATTCATTAATTTGAATCAGGTTTATACTATCACAAATCTAATTTATTTTTTGATAAAGCTGCCCGATTAAAGTGAGGGATAAATAAATGGTAAAGGTTTTCGCGGTGCTTTAAATGGAAATCAGCGACTCCAGGTTCCAGCTTTTAACTTCATCGATGCTGATATGGCCTTCATAAATCGCTTTGCCCACTACACAAGCTTCTACCTTAATATCGTTCAGTTGCTCAATATCATCCATTGAACTTACGCCGCCCGATGCGATGAGCTTTATAAAAGGAGAGTGGTCAAGCAGTTTTTCATATAAGTCGATCCCCGCTCCGCCCAGTTTGCCATCTTTATTAATATCTGTGCATAAAAAACGGAAAAAGCCTAACGACAAGCATTTGTCAACGTAATCCATCAGTTTAATGGGCGAGCTTTCCATCCAGCCGGAATATTTGATCACTTCGTCAAGCACATCAATGGCAATCACCACCTGGTCCGAACATTTATCCTTACCGCATATCTCCTTGCTCAATTCTTCCAGGAAAGTTGGATTGGTTATCGCCTGCGTACCTACGATAACACGGTGAACGCCGGCATCTATGAGTTCTTTTACTTTGTCGATACTGCGTATTCCGCCCCCGTATTGCACCTGCATGTCCGTTTTACGGATCACATTAAACAAGTATTGCTGGTTTGAGAAATCGTTCTTTGCGCCGTTCAGATCGATAATATGAATCAGATTTGTACCATAAGAATGATATCGTTCTATCATTTCTTCAAGAGTAACATCGTACTCGGTTACTTGCTGATAGTCGCCCTCGCGTAAACGGACGACTTTTTTATCTAGAATATCTATTGCCGGAATAATATACATGGCTTTCAGAGTTTTGAAAAATTTGTGAGTAGGATTTCACCATACGCGCCGGATTTTTCGGGGTGAAACTGTACCCCGTAAAAGTTATCCCGCATAATTGATGCCGAAAATTTGGTGTTATAAGTTGCTGATGATAAAGTATATGCAATATTATACTCAATAAAGTATGAATGTACAAAGTAAAAGTGTGATCCGGCAGGAATATCTTTAAAAAGTTCATTTTCTTTTTCGGGATAAACCTGGTTCCAACCGGTATGCGGCACCTTATATTCCGTACTGTTTGCAAATCTAAGTGTATTTATTGGAAAGATTTCCAATAATTTAGCATCGCCCTCTTCTGAATGCGAGGTGAGCAATTGCATGCCTACACAAATGCCAAGGGCAGGCTTGTTAAGCGCCTTTATCTTAGGCACCAACCCGGTTTGTTCCAGTTTATGCATAGCAGCGCCCGCATGACCTACGCCGGGGATGATATAGCGGTCAAACTGCTCAAAATCCTGCCCGTCATTGACCATGCCATAGGCAATACCCAGCCGGTTTAATGCTGCAGTCAATGAAAAAATATTCCCGGCGCCGTAGTTTATTATGCCTACCATATTTTTTTTAGAAGCAAGAACCAAGAGTCAAGATAAAAGAGCTGAAATTGCAAGCAGGAAATCTTCCTCCTTGCTACTTTCTGTCTTGTTTCTTTCTGTCTTGCTTCTTGCCTCTCCTATAACACTCCTTTAGTTGACGGTAAAACCATCTTATTTACATCACGCTTAACGGCCATTTTTATTGCTTTGGCGAAGGCTTTAAATATCGCCTCGATTTTATGATGTTCGTTTTCGCCTTCGGCTTTAATATTTAAATTGCATTTTGCCGCGTCGGAAAATGATTTGAAGAAATGGAAAAACATTTCCGTTGGCATTTCACCTATTTTTTCACGTTTAAACTCCGCATCCCAAACAATCCAGTTTCGACCGCCAAAGTCAATGGCTACCTGGGCCAGGCAATCATCCATTGGCAGGCAAAAGCCATAACGTTCAATGCCTTTTTTATCACCTAAAGCCGCGCCAAAAACTTCACCCAATGCAATACCGGTATCTTCGATGGTGTGGTGTTCGTCGATATGAAGATCGCCGTTGGCGATTATCTCCAGGTCAATATTTCCATGCCGCGCGATCTGATCGAGCATATGGTCGAAAAAGTGCAGCCCTGTTGATACTTTGGCGTCGCCCTTACCGTCGAGATTTATTTTGATATAAATATCAGTTTCCGTAGTCGCTCGGCGGTGTTCAAATAGCCGTTCGCCCACCTTTAAAAACTCGTATATCTTTTCCCATTCGGGCGTCTCCAGCGCTATCGTGCTTTTTACTGCCTCTTCTTCGTCTTTGCCGCTAAATTCATGGTTACCCAGGTTGGTGTGATTGTTCAGCCAAATAGCTTTTGCACCTAAATTATGCGCGAGTAGAATATCATTTTTGCGGTCGCCGATGGTATATGAGCCCTTCAAGTCATATTTTTTCGTATCGAAATATTGTGTGAGCATCCCTGTGCCAGGTTTTCGGTTGGGAGAATTATCCTTCGGGAATGAACGGTCGATGCAGATATTTGAAAATTTAACCCCTTCATTCTCAAACGTTTTGAGTATAAAATTCTGTACCGGCCAAAAAGTATCTTCGGGGTACGATGCTGTACCTAAGCCATCCTGGTTGGTAACCATCACTAATTCGTAATCCAGCTCCGCGGCAATTTTTGGCAGGTACTGCAATGCCCCCGGGTAAAATTCCAGTTTCGCAAACGAATCTATCTGCTCATCTACGGGTTCTGTTATCATAGTCCCGTCGCGGTCAACGAAAAGTATTTTCTGCAGCTTGCTCATTTGAAATCTTGTAAAGTTTGAATTAATTTTTTGTTTTCGTCAGGTGTGCCGACAGTTATGCGCAAACATCCGACGCATAAGTCCACTTTTGAACGGTCGCGTACGATGATACCCTTTTCAACCAGGAAATTATAGATACCTCTCGGGTCGCTTGTTTTCACCAGGATAAAATTGGCGTCCGATGGATAAATATCCAGTACAAAGTCGAAATCTTTTAGCTGTAAAACCAGGTTGTCCCTTTGTATCAGCGTTTCTTTGATCCAGGCGTTTACCTGGTCGATATTTGCAAGCGCCTGTAATGCCAGCTGCTGCGAAGCCTCGTTGATATTATAAGGCGGCTTAACTTTATTCATCACCTCGATGATCTCCTCGCTGGCAAAGGCCATCCCTATGCGCAGCCCGGCCAGTCCCCAGGCTTTTGACAGGGTTTGTAAAACCACGAGGTTGGCGTATTCAGTTAGTTCCTGTATAAAGGTTTTCTGCCTGCTGAAATTGATATAGGCCTCGTCGACTATCACCAGCCCGGTAAAATTAGCTAGCAAGGTTTCCACATCGGCGCGGTTTATCGAATTACCGGTTGGATTATTTGGCGAACAAATAAAGATGAGCTTGGTATGCTTGTCAATCGCTTCGGCAATGCCCTCCAGGTTAAGCTGGAAGTCGTCCGTAAGCGGAACATTGCGTGCTTCCACATCATTGATGTTTGCCGAAACCTTATACATGCCATAAGTAGGAGGTACCAGTATCACGTTATCTGTACCCGGATTGCAAAAGCTGCGAAACAAGATGTCAATAGCTTCGTCACTGCCGTTGCCCAAAAATATATTACGGGGCGGTGCCCCCTTGATCTCGCTCAGTCGTTTTTTAACCTCGTATTGCAGCGGGTCGGGGTAGCGGTTAAATTGCTGTACCAATGGCGATCCGTATGCATTTTCATTCGCATCTAAAAACACGCTGGCCGCTCCCTGGTACTCATCCCGTGCGGATGAATAGGGAACAAGGTTTTTGATGTTTTCGCGAAGTATGTTATTTATAGTGAACATTGTCGTAGTATATTCCCGTCATTGCGAGGAACGAAGCAATCTCTATACTATGCAGAGCGGTTTATGCAGTTCGGGGATTGCTTCGTTCCTCGCAATGACGCGTGGTTATTTATTTTTTTTCATTCTCACACTCACCGCATTCTTATGCGCATGTAATCCCTCCAATTCCGCCAGTATCTCTACCGAAGGACCTATGTTTTGTATGCCTTCCGGCGTAATGCACTGAAAGGTTATTTTCTTAACAAACGAATCAACCGATACGCCCGAATAAGCCCTGGAATAAGAGCTGGTCGGTAAAGTATGATTGGTTCCTGATGCGTAGTCGCCTGCGCTCTCGGGGGTTAAATTGCCTAAAAATACTGAACCGGCGTTAAGGATGTTTGAAGTGAGCAGTTGCCAGTTTGCAGTTGCAAGAATTAGATGCTCCGGCGCATATTGATTGCTGAAAGCCATGGCTTCATCCAGCGTGTTTGTAATTATGATATAGGAGTTCTCCAATGCTTTAGTCACGATCTCAGCACGCGGCAAAACAGGAACTTGCTTTTCAACCTCGGCCAAAACTGCTTCGGCGATTATTGCTGATGTACAAACCAAAATAGACTGGCTATCCATGCCGTGTTCAGCCTGTGCTAATAAATCTGCAGCAACGTAAACAGGGTTGGCAGTTTCATCTGCGATTACCAATACTTCTGAAGGCCCCGCCGGCATATCGATAGCTGTTGTGGTGGTGGATTGTATGATGGTTTTAGCTTTGGTAACAAACTGGTTCCCCGGGCCGAATATTTTATCCACTTTGGCTATGGTTTCGGTGCCATAAGCCATAGCCGCTACAGCCTGTGCGCCGCCTGCCAAATAAATTTTTTCTATCCCAAGCAGTAATGCCACATAAGCGATAAAGGCATTTACCTTCCCGTTTTTTTGCGGAGGCGAACAAACCACTATTTCGTGGCAGCCGGCGATGAGCGCGGGTATGCCCAGCATTAAAAATGTGCTTGGCAGCACCGCTGTGCCACCCGGTATATATAACCCCACTTTTTCAACCGGCCTTATTTCGCGCCAGCAGGTTACGCCGGGCATGGTCTCTATCTTATCTTCGGGCTTTAACTGCGCGAGGTGGAATTTGTATATATTGTTATAGGCAATCTCAAGCGCTTCTTTTTGGGCCGATGTAACTGAAGTAGCTATAATTTCGAGTTCAGTTTTATCCAGGTAGAGCTTATCCAGTTCTACTTTATCAAATTTCAACGCGTAATCAAGCAAGGCGCTGTCGCCATGTTCTTTTATATTGGCAATAACTTCCTCTACAATATCGCGTATCTCATTCGCCGGGTCAACGTTGCGCCGAACCAGGGTTTGAATATTTTGTTTGCTTAGATCTGAATAATTATATCGCTTCATGTCAGTAGCCCCCTTTAAATCTCTCCCGGAAGGGGAGACTTTAAAAATCGCTTAATTAAACCCCTTTTAAGTCCTCCCTACCGGGGAGGATTTAAGTGGGGCGTTATAAAATTATCTTCTCAATCGGCATTACCACGATGCCCTGCGCGCCGGCTTGTTTGAGCTGGCTTATCCTGTCCCAAAAATCACGTTCGGGGATTACCGTATGCACTGCTACCCAATTCTCTTCCGCTAATGAGACTACCGACGGGCTTTTTACCCCCGGGAGTAAGGCAATAATAGCGGGCAGGTTATTCCGGTGAACATTCAAAACTACGTATTTGGTTTCTTTAGCGCGTAAAACGGATTGTATGCGCTGTATCAGTTCCTGCACCAGGTCCGAATTTTCGGAACCTTTGCTGCCGATCAGCACCGCCTCAGACGACATCAAATCGGCGAAAGCTGTTAAACCGATGCTCTTCAACGTGCCGCCGGTGGATACCAGGTCGCATATCGCGTCGCTTAATCCCAGCCCGGGTGATATCTCGACAGAGCCAGAAATAGTACGGATTTCGGCCTGTATAGCATTCTTTTTCAGAAATTTATCTAAGATAACCGGGTAAGTGGTCGCAATTGATTTGCCATTTAACTGGCTAAGCTGCTGTATCTGGTTGTTATTCGGCACCGCTATTTTTAATGAGCATTTGCCGAAGCCAAGCTTTTGCAGATAGGCCACTTCTACTTCGGTTTCCTGTATCACGTTTTCGCCAACGATCCCCAGGTCGGCAATGCCGTCCTGCACATATTCAGGGATATCGTCATCGCGTAAAAAAAGAATTTCAAGCGGGAAATTGGACACAGGGGAGATGAGCGAGCTTTTATAATTTTCGAAATTAAGCCCGCAATTTTTTAATAATTCAACGGATTTTTCGTTGAGGCGACCAGATTTCTGGATCGCTATTTTAAGTGTCTTCACTGATTGATTTTATGGAACTATAATAAAAGGTATAAACGGGGTTTGTTATTTCGCGTAGAAACATACATTATCTGATCACCACATGGTGGTGATGGTGCAGATGGGGATGATATAATGTATAACCGTTCATTTTTTATATTGTGGAGACGTAATATTTTGCGTCTCTACCGTTGAGCAGTGCAAATATAGGCAGTTGTTTGTGAAATCAAAATTTATTTGGCGAGTTGTAAGTTGCAGGTTGCGAGTTATGTTATAAGGACCGGGACAGGGGTCAATATAAAACTTACCGTTCTCCATTATATTCATAAATGGCGCCGTCTGGAAATTGCTTTAGCAGAGTAAGTTTTTTAACTCTTATAATGTCTTTTAAACTGATGAGCTCGGGGTTATCCATGGCGGGGAACCACACCAGGTAGTAGTGCTTAACGGTATAGAATTTTTGTATATCCGCTTTAAAATAACGGTGCGGCAATAATTTGGCATAGGTGCCGGATAGAAAATAGAGCGCCTCGTTGGCATCAGAATAAATCGGAATACCGGGTTTAAAAATACGCGGATTTGTTTTAAGATAAGCGGCGAAAGGCGATTTGTTCCATGAATCATCAGTATATCCCGGTACACCGTAGTCGTTTTCATCATCGTACCGCTGCATGTCCGCGGATAACTCCTGGTATGAAAAACCTAGCATTAATAACACGAAAGCCGGGATAAGCACCCACTTCCAGCGCAAGCCGACTGCCTTTACAGTGCCAATGGCCCAATAGGTGCAACTTAGCAGCAGAGGAATGAATATCGGAGCCAGTAAACGTGTATTAATTCTTTCGTATCGCGATATGGATGATGAAACCACGATGAACAATCCGTAAATAAGCGCGAATGTAGAAACAAGGTTCTCATAGGTGCGAATGCTGCGATGAAAATAATTAAATGCTACAACTGCGGTAAGGCATATAAATAGCATGACTGCGATTACCGTTGCAAAAGGGTACAGTTTTGTTGAAAAGCCTGCCCAATCGCACATTACAGTGCCGAAATAGTGGAGGTTTTCCATAAATGGCGTTACCGATGCCTCGCGCGGGCCGGTAAGTTTGCTGGTGGTCATAGCGTTGCGCAACAGGTTCAGCGCCAGCATAGAAGAAGCGACCACACCATATATTAAGAGGTGGACTATTTTCTTTTTTAAAACCAAATACCTATCCAATAATATTAATAAACCACCTGTGCCGATGAGCGTAATTCCGGCGTAGCGAGTAATGCTGCTCAAGGCGGCCACTCCCGCAAATACCACCAGGGTGGACAAAGTATGTTCAACCAGGTATTGCCTGCAGGCGATGATAAAAAAAAGGAAAATGAGTATAAATAGTGTCTCGGACCATAAATAAGTATAAATACCCAGCAAAGCCGGGCTTAATACAATTGCAGGCAGCATCAGCCATTTATACAGCCATGGCGCCGACCTGAACCGCTGTATGATCCAGCCGCTTAAAAATATAAGGATTGCGAATAACAACCCGTTTAAGACCGGGCCGGCGGCAATGGGATCACTCCCGGTAATGATCACCACAAGCCATAAGAAAAACGGATAAAAAACCGGGAAATCGGTTATATACGTATTATTAAAAGTAATAAGGGAGCCATGGGCATGTAAGCTTCGAGCGGCGCTGGTGTACATGATCGAATCGGGGGAAACGCCTATACCGCTGTAAAATGTATATAGGTATATCAAATAAAAACCAACGGCCGAAGCAATGAGCGTATCGTAGGTTCTTAAGAAGCGGCTTAGGGTCATGCAGACGAATTTAAAGATTTGAAAATTTTAGTTTTCAAATTTCAAATAATTTACGCAATTAAATCCAATATTTCGCTTAACGGCTGGTCGCTATCAATTAAAATTCCTTTAACACCAGCCGCCATTGCCGCTTCGATATCGCGGTCACGGTCGCCGATAAAATAAGATAGGGCAGGGTCGAGGTTGTATTTTTCTATGCCCTGTAATAGTAAACCAGGCTTTGGCTTACGGCAATCGCAGTCGCCGGTAAAGTCGGGGTGATGCGGGCAATAAAAAATATCTTTTATTTCGATGCCGTAGCTGCGGTAGGTTTCTTTTAGGTGGGAATGCATTTTAGCCAGTTCATCTTCATTGTACCAGCCTTTTGCCAGCCCGCCCTGGTTGGTTGCAACCAAAAGTAAATAACCGCGCTCCTGCAGTGTTTTTAACGTTACAAAATTGTCCAGGATATGAAAATCCTCGAAACGGCATACATAATCACCCATTTCCCGGTTCAGCACTCCGTCACGGTCTAAAAAAACAGCTTTATTTTTTGCAGGCATTTCGTAAAATTTCGGCAAATGTAATAAAGAAAGCCTGGAGTGCTAAGTCTTGAGTTCTAAATCCGTAGTCGTGATTTAAAAGTTTAAAGCAGGAGTAAAACTTATTAGTTAACTCCTGATTGACTCAGCACTTAATTAATTACTTTTAAAAGTATACGGCAGTTTATTAAAGGCGCCCAACGTAATCATGGCTACATTAACGGCAGTAATGTTTCCCTGACCATCGTACGTATTTTTTAATGAAGTGAAGCTAAATGATCCTGTGATCTGCCTTTTAACCGAATCGATAGCCGAAATAATGACCGTTCCCGAACCCGCCTCGACTGTACCGTGGGGCGCCAGCACATATGTGCCGGATGAATTTTTTTGCTGGGTATAATATGATAAAAGCACATTTGAAGTGTTATCAACAACAAATGTGGCTAACGGGAACCCGCTTGTGTTAATAGCATTGGTTTGTGTTACGGCAACATTTATTTCTTTACTTACACCAACACCTGTACAGGTAAATACTTTGGTTTTTGTGGCTGAATTGTAAGTTATTGCGGCTTTTACGGTGTCTGGCGTCCAGGTACTGTCGTTGACAGATGCAGAGAAGACAGCATCTAGCGCTGACGTGGCAGTAATAGTATTTTTTTTACAGTTTTGCAGTAATATTACTGCTGACAATAAGGAAACAATAAGTGAAATTTTCTTCATATTTGATTATTCTCCAAAAGAACGGTTTTTGGTCATAATTCTTGTATCCGTAGTGTTTTTTTTACATAATTTAACATTTGCCGGGCATACAGACGGCTGATCATATATATAGAATGGCTAGTATTGTACCGTGATTTACTTAAAGTACGACATTGGTATAATCTTCCACATACCATGTGAGAGGTGGCCAATGAGCAGTTCGTAAATCAAATAAATTGGCCAGAAAATATAAGTGATTAAAAGGATAATCAGGTTGTGGTTGTAATACCAGCTTATCATCAGCGCGTATATACCCAATACGAGGTAGACGATACTTGAATCTCTGTTTCTCATAATATTTAAAGTTATTCGTTGCGAAAATTTTATGGGGTTAAGCTAGCATTTAAACCTAAATAATCCAAAATAACAAATCAATCTCCTCACTTAAGTACAACAAATCTGGTAATAAAAGGTTGACTCGCCCAGTTAACATTCCGTTTTTTGCGCTTATTTTGCGCAATAGCCGCTATAAATTTTGATCTTTTCTTGTGATTTATCCACATGGCCGGTTAACACTTCCGGGGATTTTTCCTCACTCTGCCGATCGCCTTTTTGTCTGGATCTGTAACTAGCATAATGCAATTTATAAAGCATCGGGCCGTGCAATTTGTTAAGCCTGGTAAGTAAGTGCTTAGTCAAAAATGGGGCTATTGCCAATGCTTTGGCGCTTTGCTGTGATAACGGCTTGATCGGCAGGATAAGCGGCTGTAATATCGCAAAAAGCAGCCCTGTGAGCCAAATAGGTTGTTTTTGCTTCCTGGGTGGATAAGTCAAAGGACGAATTAATCATCATTGAAAAAAAAATTGGCGTAAAGTCTCGCGGTAATAAAACTTAGTTCATTTAAACCCGCTATCGAGCCGCTAACCCTTTTATACAGTGAGCGCCCTAAGCAAACAGTTTGAAAAAGTAAAGTCATTTTCAAAGAAAACAGCTATAACGGCGGGTGGTTTACAGCTATAGCCGTTTATGCATTGTTAACAACTTAATTATAATAAAACTTCACTCTTTGTTAAGTTTGTTCGCAATGCATATTTATTTATCTTGCCGGCTGTGATAGCTAGCAGAAAGCATTGAGTAAATTATTGCAGGGCAACCAATTTAATAAACAAATTCCCCGAAAGGGGGTAACTTAAAAAACAACAACTTATCATGGCAACATCAGGAATTACTGCTTATTCAGTAAAAACAAAAACCAAAAACGTTCCAATGCTTAACCCTGTAATCGACATTAAGTCGGGCAGATACATTGCAACAGGAAATGACGCCGCAGGCAATAAAATGGCTGCAATTATGGGAAAATCAACCGCCGAAGAGCATGTAAAAAATGGCAACGCCAAAAAAGGTTCGGGCTGGTAGTCAAAAAGGTAAAAGCTGAAAGGTAAAAGGCGAAGGCATTGCCTTCGGAACGTAACCTTACGCTTCTATAATAACCCATTCAATTTATCAAATTTGTTTATACAAATGATAGATTGAATGGGTTTATAATTTGTATTAAATCTATTGCTGCTCTTCATAATTTATCTAAGGCTTTTATTTGTGATTTATAGGCAACAGGCAGCAATATATTTTTAAAGACCTTTTCCAGGTTAATCTTTCTGAGGAGTTTATAAATCCTCAGGAATATAGGCACCCATTGTATTCCGCTAAAGGGAAGTTGCTTTTTTACCTTTTCGGGAACTAACTGCATCTGTACCTGCTTTAAAATCAGATATCTTATTGACCCTAGTCGTTTTTTATACTGCCGGTATAAATCATTTGTGAACGCGCTATATATTAAGTCCTCGTCCAAATGATTTTCTCTCATGGCTAACCATTCCTGGTAACCGGTTGGTAATCCGTTCAGGTGCATTCGCAGGCCCACGCGGTAAAATATGTCAAAAACCTCATCTTTTTCGGATGGGGTTAATTTTCGTTCCAATAGCTCAAAGGAGCGGATGGAATAGTCAATGAGCATAAATAATACATCCCTGTACGCCCAATCCGGAATGTTTGCGCCACGTGCATTCTCAACGCTGGTATGGATAGCTGTGATCTTATCAATGGCACGCATGGCATCGCCCCGTTCCGAAAAAATAATTTGGCGGGCATAAGCGACAGTTGAAAATAGCCTGCCAAGCGGGTCGGCTGGCAAGCGGCCCGTAAAATATAACCAATCAACCGCCTTGTTTAACGCGAACTCAGCCGCTGCACCGGCGAATATGAATAATACCGTATCCGCCCTGCCCCATATTTTCCTAACTATTGAATTGGCCGGCACAAAACTTTCTTTCATCTGATTATTAAACTCTCCGCAGCTCTTTTTCTTATACTTTCCGTAATAATAACCAATAAAGCCCCAAGGGAGTACGCTAACAGGTCCGTAACCGAAAAGGAAGTGCCCAAAAGTATTTTAGCCATTCTGTTATTTTGCAGGCTGAGTAAATTTACGAGGTGAAAATATTGCGATATCTCCACCGTGTAAGCAAAAATTAACACATAACAGGCCGTTTGCAGCACCGGTAAATTAAAAAAGCTTTTTATGATACAATACATCAGTATAACGACAAAAAAATCACCGCCGTAAGGCCGTATAATCGTATCGTGCATATAGGCGCCGATTAATACTTCGGCTATAAACAAGGTTAATGCAGCAATAAAATAAGCTTTATTGAAGAACATACATTTAAATTTAAAAAGTACTTTGTACTACAAAGTTAAACAAATTAAATAACACTGCAAATGAATAGCTTAGTTGACAAAGCGCAGCTTATCGGGGTTTTTTGTACAAATTCCGGTCTGTTTTGCTATCTTTGCGTAAATAGCTTTTATTAATCATTCGACTAGCCCGGCTTGAAGATCACAGCCCGGACCAGGCTATTTTTTACTAAATCAAATATATTATGGCGAAATCCCAGGCAACCTTCATGAAGAAGCAACTCGAAAAGAACAGGCAAAAAAAGAAGGAAGATAAAGAGCAGCGCAAGCTGGAACGCCAGCAAAACTCAGCTGGCGGAGGTATTGATAATATGATGGCCTATGTAAATGAGTTTGGCGAGATTACCTCGACCCCGCCTGAAAATAAGCACTAAAACAGATTAAGCTGATTTTAAAGTCAAAGCCGGCTCTTCCGGTGCAATTGCTTTTTGTTTTTCGGGACGTTTGAAAGTAAATAGCCACCAAACGTTAAAATGCATACAAACGTTATAAAACACAACCGGTATAATCACGCCGGATACCCAAACCAGGATAACAACGGCCGGTACGTAGGTAAGCTTTAATACATTTACCAACACAACCCTGGCGATTGTAACTACGATTATTTGCATGCAATAAACAAAAAGCGAGTTAAATCCGATCACCCGCAAAAACCTTAGTATGTTATACTTTTGCAGGAGAAAGGAAAAGTTAATGGAAATGGTGCAGCCCAGCAATGCTTCAAACAGGAAAAAGAAAGGCATTCTATGTTCAACATAGTTAATGCCGTCGGCGCCACCATGCAGGTTTATTTTGGCAAACTGGTATTGCACCAGTAAAAATATAACCAGCAGCGGAAAAAATATTTTAAGCGATGAAAATCGTTTAACGTTTTCATCGGCCAAAAGGCCGCTTGAAATCAGGTCGCCAATAGAAAAAAAGAGATAAAATTCACAAATATCAGTCAAAAAGCCAGCTTGCAGATTATTGAGGTGAATGTAAGCCGAAAAGCAATACAATATCAGGCCAAGGCCTACCTGCGCCAGGGGCTTCATTTTAAGCACGGATTTCAACACAGCATAAATCACCCCGATAAAGAAGAGCGCATTCAGATACCAAAAGTGGCCATCCTGCCGCGGATCAATCAACAGATCGAGATAATTTACAGGCGTAATTGAATTATTTGTAAGCCTGGCTGTTAGCAGCTGCAGGGTGATCTGTATAACACCCCAAACCAGCAGCGGGTACAAAATGGTATCAGCGCGGTTGCTGATATACCTGGTCATGCCCTTTCTTTTTAGTCCCGAGGCGATGAATATACCCGAAATGATAAAAAACAACGGCATCCGGAAACCATACAAAAACGTACCGATGTAATTGAAGAACGGATACGAGCTTAAGGCGACGTGGCCCTGAAGTACAGATAACGTATGACCGAATCCCACCAATATAATACTGATGCCTTTATCATAGTCGATCCATTTCCAGCGCTTTTCCCGTAAAATGTTTTGCGTATTAAAAATATCCATAGATATATTTCGGTGTGTTAATTTCTATACAATTAAATATAAATAACCTGCTGCTAACCTTTTTATATTAAAGTTAAAATTGAAAGAAAATGTTTTACTTCCTTCATTTTTCATAATTAAGCAATAAGCAGACCAATTCAATTTAATAGCCGGGAATTTGTGGTTTTGTAATAAGCTGGTGAATATGATCAATCAAGAATGATATACCATTTGCTGTCATCGTTCTTGGCATAGGTAAGGCCGTCGCTCATCTCGTATACATCCCGCTGATGTTTTTGACTATAATAGGACTTAATTTCATGAATCCGCATACCGCCGTTTTCTCTGCGTAGATATACTTGCAATGCGCCTAGTGAAGGCGCTACTTCATTTAAACGCTGTTCTTCATGTTCTCTTATAAATGCCGAGCTCATAGTTGTCTTTTTACTCTAACATAAGTCATTTAAAAATGTTTAATAGAATAAATAGAGGCCTGGTTCTTTTTAAGTAAATTTGATTTCATTCAAATAAACATGATCATGTGGACAGAAAGCGATAATAAACTATACAGATCTTTTACATTTAAAGATTTCCCTGCGGCATTTTCATTTATGACAAGAGTGGCCCTGGCGGCCGAGAAGATGGACCATCACCCCACCTGGACCAATACGTGGAACAAGGTTGAAATATGGCTCAGTACGCATGATGCGGGTGATGTAGTTACTGATAAGGATAAGGCTTTGGCTGAAGCAATTGATAAGGTTAGTCCTGAGTCTTGAGTCTAAAGTCCGAAGTCTCAAGCCGAAAACGTCGCTTTAGAAAATATTTCATATTCTGCTGACTTGGGACTTTAAACTTAAACAGCAATCCACATCCCGCTAACTTTTCCACAATCCGGTTAAACGCCGTTCAATCCATTAACTTTACAACCCTGATTAAAAGGATTAAACCGCTTGGCCAAAGATACCACTAAAGAAACGCCGTTAATGCAGCAATACAATGCCATAAAGGTAAAGTACCCGGGTGCTTTATTGCTGTTTCGCGTGGGCGATTTTTACGAAACCTTTGGTGAGGACGCCATTAAAGCAGCCGGAATTCTCGGAATTGTGCTTACCAGGCGTGCAAACGGTGCGGCTACGCATATCGAGCTGGCAGGTTTTCCGCATCATTCATTAGATACTTATTTGCCTAAGCTTGTACGCGCCGGGCAGCGTGTGGCTATCTGCGACCAGCTGGAAGACCCGAAAGCCACCAAAACCATTGTTAAACGCGGCGTTACCGAGCTGGTTACGCCGGGCGTGGCCACCAATGATAATATCCTGCACCAAAAAAGCAATAACTACCTGGCGTCGCTTTATTTTGAGAAAAGCAGTATTGGCATAGCGCTTATCGATATCAGTACGGGAGAGTTTTTGACCGCGCAGGGCAGCAGCGAGTATATCGATAAGTTGCTGCAAAGCTTTTCGCCCAGCGAGGTGATCTATCCCAAAAGCCGTCAGCACGATTTTAAAAACAGCTATGGCGACCGGTTTTATACCTACACCCTTGACGAATGGCCCTACAGCGGCGACTATGCCAATGAAGTTTTATTAAAACATTTCGGTGTTAAATCATTAAAGGGTTTTGGTATAGACAGACTGAACCTTGGAATGGTAGCCGCCGGTGTGGCTTTACATTACCTGAACGAAACTGAGCATCGCAACCTGCAGCATATATCGTCGATCAGCCGCATCGAGGAGGACCGGTACCTGTGGCTCGACCGTTACAGCGTACGCAATCTCGAGCTGGTTGGCTCGGCCAATGAAAACGCGCATACCCTGGTTGAAGTGCTTGACCATACCTGCTCGCCGATGGGCGCGCGCCTGCTACGCCGGTGGATAGTGATGCCGTTAAAAGAAATAAAACCCATCAACGACCGCCTAGGCGTGGTGGAATACCTGATAGCACAGGAAGAACTGCGCGAAACATTAAAGCAAAATATCCGCCTTATCGGCGATCTGGAAAGGCTGATCTCGAAGATCGGCCTGCAAAAAGCAAATCCGCGCGAGGTATGCCAGATGAAGAAGGCTTTAATAGCCATTGACACGATCAAAAAATTAGGAGAGAGTACTTCAAGCCTGCCTCTGCAGTCAATCAGCGCCCAGCTTAATCCGTGTACTATTCTCTGCGAAAAAATTGAAAGCGAGCTAAGCGCCGAGCCGCCTGTTATGGTGGTGAAAGGCGGCGTGATCAATGAGGGCATTGATGAGGAACTGGACAGATTGCGTAAAATTGCTTTCGGTGGAAAGGGATATTTACTGGAAATACAGAAGCGGGAAGCAGAAATTACCGGTATACCATCGCTAAAAGTATCGTTTAATAATGTGTTTGGTTATTACCTGGAGGTTACCCATAGTCACCGTGATAAAGTGCCTGCTGATTGGATACGCAAGCAAACCCTGGTTAATGCCGAACGGTATATTACACCGGAGCTGAAGGAATACGAAGAACAAATATTAGGTGCGGAGGAAAAGATATTCGCGCTGGAAACCAGGCTGTATAACGACCTGATGTATTCGCTTTCGGAATATATTAAGCCGATACAGTTGAACGCGCAGTTAATTGCCCGGCTGGACGTGCTGCTTAATTTTGCGACGATCTCAATAAAAAATTACTACGTCAAGCCGGAGATCAACGAGAGCCGTGTAATAGATATTAAAGGCGGGCGGCACCCGGTTATCGAAAAAAACCTGCCGTTGGGAGAAGAGTATATCACCAACGATGTATATCTCGACTCTGAAACCCAGCAGATCATTATTATTACAGGGCCTAACATGGCCGGTAAATCGGCACTGCTGAGGCAAACCGGGCTGATAGTGCTGATGGCCCAGATGGGCTGTTTTGTCCCCGCTAAAGCGGCCTCAATAGGCCTGGTTGATAAAATATTTACCAGGGTGGGCGCGTCGGATAACCTTTCATCCGGCGAATCGACTTTTATGGTTGAAATGAATGAAACGGCAAGCATCCTCAATAACCTGTCGGACCGCAGCCTGATCCTGCTGGATGAGATCGGGAGGGGTACTTCTACCTACGACGGTATTTCAATCGCCTGGTCGATAGCCGAGTTTTTGCACAACCAGCCGCAGACCCGTGCAAAAACGTTGTTTGCCACGCATTACCACGAGTTGAATGAGCTGAGCAATACATTTAACCGTATTAAAAATTATAATGTATCGGTAAAAGAAGTGGGACAACAGATCATTTTCCTGCGTAAGCTGGTGCCTGGAGGCAGCGAGCACAGTTTCGGGATACACGTAGCCAAGCTGGCCGGGATGCCGCAAAAGGTATTGAGCCGCGCCAACGAAATATTAAAGAAGCTGGAAGCTGAGCGAACGGGAGGGGAGCATATCAAAGAAAGCATCCGCAAAGTACAGAAGCAAGCGGTACAAATGCAAATGTTCTCCATTGACGACCCCGTGCTGGTAAAGATAAGGGATACCCTGAATAACCTCGACGTAAATACCCTTACGCCTGTTGAGGCATTGATGAAGCTGGATGAGATACAGCGGGTGATAAAAGGGTAGGAGAATTTCGAATTCGGGATGTTCGACCCGATAGCTATCGGGTTCGGATTTACTCATTGTGGAAGTCGGAATCTTTGATTCACACGCCTGACAACTTTCAGACTTTACGGACTTTCAGGACTCCCCTAATGTTAATATGTTAAAAACCTTCACGTAACCCTAATACTTGTTTGCACGTACATTTACGGTATGAATAAAATACTTTACCCGTATTGCGTTTTATTGTGCTTTTTAACCGTGTTTTCATCCTGCCATAGCAAAAAGGCGATTTTAAGGAGTGCGCCGGGCGAGGTTGTAAAACCTGGCGGAAGTGTAGCTGACAAATACTCGGCAATAATGGGTGTTGACAGGAGCAATATTCATAATGGAAGGCTGTATGCTTTTATCGATCAATGGTGGGGAACACCCTACAAATATGGCGGACAGGATAAGGACGGGGTAGATTGCTCGGCATTGGCGCAACTATTGGAACAAGAGGTTTATGGGATAAATATACCACGCACGACAAGCCAGCAGGTAACTATTATTAAACGCAAATATGAAGAAGAGCTGCAAGAGGGCGACCTTGTATTTTTTGACTACGATGGCGGAAAGTTCAACCACGTAGGGATATACCTGCAAAACGGCTACCTGGTACATGCCAGCTCAACAAAGGGGGTAATGATCGTTAGATTACACGACTCATCCATGTATCCTCATTTTTCGCGGGCGGGATCTATAGTAACAGATATGAAACCGGTTCCTGAAAGTAAATAGCCATTCGATACAATTGCGATTTATTCGGTATTTTTACCGGCGCATGCAAAAGTCAAATTCTAAACAGGATTACTCTTTTTGGACCAAGTACAAACGGTACGCAGGCAATGAGCTTCTGCTTTATATCATCATGATCATCGGTATCATCCTCGGGATCATAATCTTTAGTTAATTATTTCACCATGCTTACCGTATATTCATCGGCATCCACAATAGCCTGGTAAAAGTCGACCAGATCCTGGTATACATCCTTACTGTAAGTACCGTCAATAAGCTGGAATTTGCGCTTGTAAATCAATTGATTGCCCGTTAACCGCATGGTTGCTGTGAATTTCCCAAAAGGTTTTTCCAATGAAACATCTAACGGCTCTTTTTCCAGGTGCAAGCCCTCCGGTAAGTCGTAAACAATTTCATCCTCGTCTGTAAACCCACGATTGATATAAACATTGTTTAGCCGGTTACGAATACGCCGAAGGGGTGTTACCTGGCGATTGACTGGATTGAGCATAAAATAATATTTATCATTAGCGGCCGTGGCATAATCGCTGGCATGCAACTTTATATTTTCTGTGGTAACCGGGTCCCGGCCCTTATCCTGTTTTAACTCAAGATTGTCAATATCCAGGTTATTGATTGGATAAATTTTCTTTAATATTTTATATTTCTCTGTTAAGGGTTCATTTATCAGCGATTCCCGAAAGTCATAGTCCGCGCCTTTAAATATTGTGGACATGGTACCTGTCAATTCGCCGTTTTTGTTAATAATAAAGGCGGCTTTACGACTTTTTATATTATCGGTAGCCGAATATTTTGGCGTGTGTAATAATTTGCCACCTTCCGGGGTACAGGCCAGTACAGTCCTGTCGTCAGTAAAACTGCCGAGATAACCAAAAGGGATTGTCTGGCTTGTACAGTCGGCCCAGGTCGTATCGTTCTT
>JAQBOH010000114.1 GCA_028288125.1 Mucilaginibacter sp. | reverse complement strand
CCTGATTCGTCCAGGTATTTCTATAGCGATGGATACAAGGGGCGACAGGAAAAGGGCGAGCCGCAGAAGCAGTTATCAAAGGAATTTGTAAGAAAATGGCTTATTGAAAATAATTTTCAGGGTAAAGACGGACAGGTTGTGCCGGAAATGACCAAGGCGATTGTTCAATCCATTTCAGAAAGGTATATTGAACTTTATGAACAAATCACGGGTGAGAACTTTATAAAACCTGCAAACGAAAATGTACTTGAAAGGGTAGAATATGCTATTAATTCTGCACTTACTACGCTCTAATTGTTTTATTTGTAGATAAAATAAATTATATTAGCTTTTTAATTAGGACAACAATGAAATTTACTATTGATAAACACGAAAAATATATTTTGTTGAAGCTGAATGAATCAAAGTTAAATTCATTAATTACGCCGCAACTAAAGTCTGAGCTCATATTGATAAATACTGAGGGTCAGCGAAATATAGTTTTAGATCTTTCACAAGTAAAGTTTGCCGATTCCTCCGGTTTAAGTAGTTTATTGGTAGGTCACCGCCTATGCAAAAATGCAACGGGAACCTTTATACTCAGCGGGTTAAATGATGCCGTTGCCCGTTTGATCACTATATCCCAGCTTGACAGCGTGCTTACTGTTGTTCCGAGCCCGGAAGAAGCCATCGACCTGATTTTTATGGAAGAAATTGAAAAAGAATTGAAGAAGGAAGCAAAATAGCTAACTTATTGTTTACCAAGTATGAAATTTGAAGTAACTATACTTGGCAGCAGCTCCGCGACTCCTATATTTAACAGGAATCCTACCGCTCAAATCCTGAATATTAATGACCGTCTTTATTTGATTGATTGCGGCGAAGGCACGCAACAGCAAATGCTGCGCTTTGATGTTAAGGCCAGTCGTATCGATCATATTTTCATTAGTCACATTCATGGAGATCATTACCTGGGCCTGGTAGGGTTGCTTTCATCACTGCATTTAAACGGCCGTAAAAAACCATTGAAAATTTACGGCCCGGCCCGGCTAAAGGAAATTATTGACCTGCAACTCAGCTATTCTGAAACGACTTTACAATATCCCGTCGAATTCAATTTCACCAATCCCGAAAAAGCGGAAGTTATTTTAGATACCCCCGATGTTAGTGTCGAAACTATTCCGCTTGACCACCGGATTGCTTGCACAGGATTTTTATTCAGAGAGAAAAAGCGGTTAAGGAAGCTCATAAAAGATAAACTTGAGCACGCGAATATCCCTGTTGAATATTATACCGCGTTAAAAAAAGGCGCTGATTATGTTGCGCCGGATGGCCGCGTCATTCAGAATGATACCGTTACTATCGATTCTGAAGAGCCTAAAACTTATTCCTACTGCTCAGACACTTTATACAATGAAATGTATTTTAAGCAGATCAATAATTCAACAATGCTTTATCATGAAGCTACATTTTTAAATAATATGCTTGAACGGGCGGGCGAAACCCATCATACCACAGCTTTGCAGGCAGGAGAAATTGCGTTAAGGACGAACACAAAGAAACTGCTGATCGGCCATTTCTCGGCCAGGTACAAAACCTTAAATGAGCTACTGGATGAAGCCAGAAGTGTTTTCCCCGAAACGGAGTTAGCTGTTGAGGGTAAAACGTTTGTAATATAAAGTTGACGATGTGCAGTTTACAACAAATTGCCAACTGTAAACTGCACACTGCAGGCTGTTATTTCTTCTTTCCCCCGAACACCGAAAAGCTCACATAATTTTTCGGGTGCGCTTTAATATCAATAAAAAGATTATTCAGGTTTGCCGACGCGTCATTCAGGTTTTTGTACATCTTATCATCATTTATCAGCAAGCCAAGCGTCCCTTTCGTGCTATTTATTTTATTGATGGTTGCCTGCAGGTCGGCCATTGCTTTGTTGGCATTATCAAGTGTTTGCCCGATGTTCGAAGCTGCTATATCGCTGCTCACTTTCTCGAAATTTGAAGTGATGCCCGTTAAATGACCCGAACTCTTTTTAAGATTAACAGACACCGCTTCAGTGTTCGACAATATCCCGTTAATATGTGTCGTTTGAGCGGCTACGAGCGCGTCGATCTTTTTAGTAGTGCCTTCGAGGGTTTGTAGTGAATTGGCTATACTTAAAAAACTCCTGTCAATGTTCTTTTGAAAATTAGGGTTTAATATTCTATTGATCGCCGCAAGTGACGAATCCAGTTTAGTGATTAGATTTTCGGCTTTCGTTTGTATAGGCTGCAGGCTTTCTGCCAGGCTGCCCTGGATGTTGGCATGCAGTGTATCGTTATCCTCGGCATAGGTGTTACTGTTGCCATAGTCGAATACAATAGCCTTTCCACCCAAAAGGTCAGTGCTCACTAGTTTAGCAAGGGTATTTGAAGGCACCTTATATTGATCATCTACTTTCAATTCGACAATTGTGCGGCCATCGGGCTGCAGCTTCATTTTAGAAACCCGGCCGATCGGGAAGCCGTTTACTAATACCGGTTTTGATACCGAAAGTCCGTCAACGCTATGGTAGATGGCGTAATATTTGTTTGAGCCCGAAAAAAGATCATTGCCCCTTAAAAAGCTATATCCTAATATAAGAATTGTTATCGCGACGGCCGTTAATGCCCCTATTTTTGTTTCGTTTGATATTTTCATAGTCAGAGATTGGTGTGGTTAGAGATTGGGGGTTGGACATTAGAGGTTAGGGATCAGGTAAAACTAATTCTGCTTTCATAATTAATCTCTAATCCCTAACCGCCACTCACGGTGACGATGATTCAACTTCATTTTTGTAATTCTGGAGCGCCCTTACGATCGAGGCGACCACTTCGTTTTGACCGGTTTCTGAATTCAGGTAAGCTTCATCATCGGGGTTGTTGATATACCCTGTTTCAACAAGAACTGCCGGCATAGCGCTATGGCATAATACCAACACTCCCTGTTCTCTAATCCCCTCGCTTTTTCTGCCGTCGGTTTCCACAAATTCGTTATTGAGCAATTCAGCAAGGTGTATGCTTTGCTTACGATACTTACGCTTGTATTCGTTCATTAGTATCATCGATGCGGGATCGTTTGGATCAGGACCGGAATTCATTTCGGCGTCGCCTTCTATCAGGTTTTCCTTGATCGCTTTTTCCTCCTCGGTAGAACGGTGAAATCCGTAAACCAGCATCAGCACACCTTTACCGGAACGGTCCGGGACTTCAACTGTCCTGTAAACCGGTTTGTGGTGCTTGTGACCAACCACCTCGCGAATACGTTTGTCGCCCAGGGAATTGCAGTGCAGTGAAATAAACAAATCCCCTTTATTCTCGTTGGCGATATCCGCCCGTTTTTGCCACGAAACGTCTTCGTCAGAGGTACGCGTCATCACTACCCGCACGCCCGCCATATCTTTTTCTATTGCTTTTTGCAATTTAAATGCAATAGCAAGCGTTACATTTCTCTCTGAAGAGTACGACCCTGATGCGCCATGTGAAAAATGGCCTGGTCCTGAATGCGGACCGCCATGACCGGCGTCAACAACAATGGTTTTAATTTTATACCCATTGTTTACAACGGTGTCTTTATTTAAAGAGGAGTTGAATGCAAAGCAAAAAAACGGCAGGAAACTCACCAATACCAATAAACCACAAATCAATCTTTTCAATGCCTTATTTTTCATTATTTTTGAACGCTGTTAAAATATATCTGCAAAAATACTATTCATAATCTATTTTGAAATTCATCAGCCTATTTTTTCTTTTAGCAATAATTTCAATTTCGGTGATAGCTGCTTCAAGCAGTAAATATCACAGTTTCGGGCTTACAAATGATGCCATTGTAAAGCAGGATACTATTAAAGGCCGGAAACCCCCTAAAGATAAAAAATCTGCAGCAAATTCGACGACAAAAAATGCAGCTGTAAAACATGATACTGTAAAAAAAGCTGCCAACGGGCTAAATTCCATTGTAACGTCGCATGCCGAAGACTCGCTGATCAATGATCAGGTTAACCAGATCACCTATTTATATGGCAACGCCCGGGTAACTTACGAAGATTTTGAACTGGATGCCGATTATATCAGAGTCGACCAAAAAAAACACCTGATATTTGCAAAAGGCAGCATCGATCCCACAACAAAACGATATTTGGGCCGGCCGATCTCTAAACAAGGTAAAGACAAGCCCGTAGCATCGGATTCCCTCCTTTTTGATTACAAATCGAAAAAGGGCCATATATTCAACCCGGCATCCGAACAGGACGGCAATTATATTTCGGGCGGCGAGGTTAAAAAGTTAAACGAAACCGAGGTGGCCTACCGGGATGTGATTTTTAGTACATGTGACCTGCCTTACCCCGATACGCACTTTGGAATTGTAATAACCCGGGGAATAGGTGAAAAGAACCGTATTATTTCCGGTCCCGCTTATCTCGAAATTGAAGGTATACCGTTTCCTATCGGTATTCCTTTTGGGTTTTTCCCGAAACCCGACCAGCGGTCGTCAGGAGTTATTATCCCCACCTTTGGAGAAGATCAAAAGCTCGGTTTTTACCTGCGAAACTTCGGTTATTATATTGGTATCAATGATTATATGGATTTGACCAATATGGGAACGGTTTATTCCAAGGGGTCATATGAATTGAATACCACCATGCATTATTTAAAGCGCTATAAATATGGCGGAACGGTTTCGTTAAGTTACGGTTCGCATAACTATGGGCTGCAGGGCGACCCGCCCACGAAAGATTTTAATATTACGTGGTCGCACAGCCAGGACGCGAATGCAAACCCCGGGAGTACCTTCAGCGCGTCTGTTAATGCCGGTACATCCAGCTTTTACCGCAATAGCCCCGGGCAAAATAATTATAACCTGCAGGCGCTGACACAAAACAATTTAAGGTCATCAATAAATTATAGTAAAACCTGGGCGGGGACGCCTTTTAACTTAAGCGTTGGCCTTTCACATAGCCAGGATTTGACTTATAAAACGGTGTCGCTAGAGTTACCTACACTTAGTTTTACGATGGCCTCCATCAATCCGTTTGATTCAAAAGACAGGGTGGGAGAACAAAAATGGTATCAGAAAATAACCATAAGCTATAGTTTACAGGCCAACAATTCAGTTAACGCCATACCCGAGTCGGAATTATTTAAAGCCAATACGTTAATAAAACGCTTACAAACGACTGCCGTTCACCAGATACCTGTTAGTTTAAGTTTTAATGTACTTAAATATTTTCAATTCACGTCGAGCGCTACTTATACCGAACACTGGTATGTAAAAACCATACAGAAAAATTTTGCGAGAGGCAGTATAACAGGGCTCGACTCAATGGTTACGGATACAATCAATGGCTTCAAGCGGGCAGGAGCATATAACTTAAGCACGGGGTTCTCAACAAAAGTTTATAGTACCATACTTTTTAAGAAGGGAAATTTGCAAGCTATCAGGCATATAATGACCCCTACAATCAGCTTCAACTACAATCCTGACTTTTCTAATCCCAGCTATGGATATTATAAAACAGCTGTGAGTAACGCTACCGTTCCCTATCCATATTCAAGTATAAATTACTCTATTTTCCAGGACGGCTTTCCGGCGCCGGGAAGGCAGGCGGGCATTGGGTTGAACCTGGATAATATCATACAGGCAAAGCTAAAGCCTAAAGCCACTGACACATCAGGGAAACCCCGGCATATTGACCTGCTGCAAGGCTTGTCGTTTTCGACTTTTTACAATTTCGCACAGGATTCGCTCAGGCTCCAGCCGATCTCATTTTCAGCACATACAGGCATTCTAAATCAAAAGGTAAACCTCAGTTTGTTTGGCTCCTTAAATCCTTACGTAACGCAGGTGCTTGATTCTATTTCGAATGGCCAGATATTGCGCTTTACGAGGGAAATAAATCGGTATACTTTCCAGGATGGTAAATTTCCCCGGCTAACGTCATTTAGTTTTTCAATGAGCGGCAGTTTAAATTCAACAACTTTCAAACCTCATCAACCTGTTCAACCCGGCGGCACCCTGCAAACAATAGACCCACAACAGGCGCAACGGCTCGCGTTAATAAACAGCGACCCAAGCGCTTACATAGATTTTAATGTTCCATGGAATCTTTCATTTAACTATAGTTTTAGCTATAACAATAACGTTATTAATACAAATACCACCAACACCATTATGCTGAGCGGCGATGTCAATATTACGAAAGGCTGGAAAGTTCAATATAATACCAACTATGATATCCGGGCGGGACGGCTTGCAGTAACTTCGTTTGCCATTTACCGCGACCTGCATTGCTGGGACCTTAATGTGCAATGGGTTCCATTTGGTTTGTATAAATCATATAACGTTACGCTAAAAGTTAAGGCGGCGGTATTGCAGGATTTAAAATTGAGTAAAAGAAGCGATTATACAAGTAATCAGTCATTTCAATAACATGCTTGCGGAAATAATTACTATTGGGGACGAAATACTTATCGGACAAATTATTGATACCAACTCGGCCTGGATGGCCCGCGAGTTAAATAATATTGGTATTAGGGTAAAGCAAATCTCGTCGGTATCCGATGACCGGCAACATATTTTAACCTCGTTGGCCGAAGCGGGTAAAAGAGCGGATATTATTTTCATTACCGGCGGCCTCGGCCCTACAAAGGATGATATCACTAAAAAGACAATTGCCGAATATTTCGGCGTTAATATGGTTGAAAATAAAGATGCCTTAAATAATGTCGTCAACATTTTTGCTAAATATAACCGTCCGTTGCTCGAAGTAAACCGCCTGCAGGCTCAAGTGCCCGAAAATTGCGAGGTTATCCTTAATAAAAATGGTACTGCACCAGGCATGTGGTTTAACGTTGACGGAAAAATATACATTTCGATGCCCGGCGTACCGCACGAGATGATGTATATGATGGAAGAAGATGTATTGCCTAAATTGAAATCGACACTAAAACTTCCGTTTATTATCCATAAAACCATTTTAACGGTCGGTGAAGGAGAGTCGTTCCTGGCTGAACGAATAGCTGATATTGAAGATTCGCTTCCTCTGTTTATCAAGCTGGCCTATTTGCCAAAACCCGGGCAAGTAAGACTGCGCCTGAGCGGATATGGTGATGACAAAAACCTGATATCGGCCAGGCTAAATGAATTTGTTGCAAAAATTGTTGAGCGGGTTGGTGATGTAGTTGCAGCCCAGGAGGATATACCCATAGAAAAGGCTATACTGAATTTTATGGCAGCAAATGGTTTAACTTTATCGGTTGCCGAGAGCTGTACCGGCGGATATATTTCGCATCTTTTTACACAACACCCGGGCTCGTCGAAAGTGTTTTTTGGTGGGGCAATTTCCTACTCGTACGAGCTGAAGGAAAGTATTTTAGGCGTAAAGGGCACTACGCTTTTAACCTATGGCGCGGTCAGCGAAGAAACGGCGACGGAAATGGCACAAGGCGCTTTATTAAAATTCAAATCGGATTACGCTATTGCGGTGACAGGGATTGCAGGCCCGGATGGCGGAACTGCGGAGAAACCCGTTGGAACGGTTTGGATAGCTGTGGCATCATCAAAGGAATTAGTAGTCAGGAAATTTACCTTTGGCAGCAAACGGCAGCAAAACATTGAACGAAGCGCAACCGCCGCCCTGGGGATGTTAAATAATTTACTACGCGAACAAGGGAAATGAGGACAAAATGGGTAATTTTGACCGTCAATTATAAATGATTTATGGCCCAATATAAACTTTTACTGCCAAAAATGGGGGAAAGCGTTGCTGAAGCAACTATAATCAAATGGACTAAAAAGCCAGGAGATCATATTGAGGTTGACGATACAGTAATGGAAATTGCCACTGATAAGGTTGATTCGGAGGTTCCGTCGCCTGTGTCGGGAAAATTGGTTGAACAGCTTTTTAAAGATAATGATGTAGCGCAGGTAGGGGCTGTTATCGCGATCATTGAAACCGGCGAACCTGAAGAAGTAAAGCGGGACAGCCCTAAAGCTGCGGCCGGTATTTCATCGGAACAAGATAATATTGCTGAACCCATTAACGGCCAAAACGGACAGGTACCTTTTATAGAAGAGCTTGAACAAAAAACTGCGCCTGGATCGGCAGAAAGAATTTCACAACGTTTTTATTCACCTTTGGTAAAAAATATTGCAACGCAGGAAGGCATAAGTAACGCCGAACTGGACCAGATACCAGGCAGGGGAGCAGAAGGACGTTTAACAAAGGACGATCTATTAAGCTATATTCAAAATAAAGGACAACAAAGTCCATCAACACAAAGTACTACGGCAAAACAAGGTCATGCGCCTGTTAGTGAGCCTTTTATAGATAGTCCTAAAGTTGAAGTTAAGTCTGTTTCGGGCGGGGATGAGATCATTGAAATGGACAGGATGCGCCGTTTAATTGCCGACCATATGGTTATGAGCAAACAAACTTCGGCGCATGTCACCTCATTTGTTGAGGCCGATGTAACGAACCTGGTTTTATGGCGTGAGAAAATAAAAAACAGCTTTGAAAAGCGCGAAGGAGAAAAAATAACGTTTACTCCTATTTTCATTGAGGCTGTTGTAAAAGCAATAAAGGATTTACCGATGATCAATATTTCGGTTAACGGCACGCAAATCATCAAAAAGAAAGATATTAATATCAGCATGGCAACAGCCCTGCCCAGCGGTAACCTGATCGTTCCGGTAATAAAAAAGGCAGATCAGCTGAACCTTGTTGGCATTACGAAGGCTGTGAATGACCTGGCAAACAGGGCCAGGAATAATGCCCTTAAGCCCGACGATGTACAAGGCGGTACCTTTACCATAACAAACGTGGGTTCATTCGGCAATGTAATGGGAACGCCGATTATCAACCAACCACAGGTGGCTATTTTGGCGGTTGGGGCAATCAAGAAAAAGCCGGCGGTAATCGAAACCCCGCAGGGAGATTATATAGGTATACGGCACATGATGTTTTTATCCTTATCGTATGATCACCGTGTAGTGGATGGCGCCCTAGGCGGGACATTTGTGAAGAAGGTAGCTGACTATCTGGAAAGCTGGGATTTGGCCAGGGAAATATAAACCGGTTTCTAACTATGCGATTACAAGGAGGAACGACGAGGCAAACTCGTCGCATTCAGGGCGTAAATAAGCGACTAGATTGCCGCGCTACGCAACGACATAGCTTGTTTTAAACTACCTTTGCCTATTAAATCTACTATTAAGCACCACCGTTCTGGATTAAGTTATTTTCTTCAAACTTTCTCGTTAACATCTCATAAATAACCTTCAGCCAGATCAACAGGCAGGGGAGTGCTTTTAGTTTATAAGGCACCACATAATGCATTTTTATATACCGTGGAAAAAGATCAGACGGCGAGAGGCTGGTTATTAAAAGCGCGAATACAAATAAAAATACTTCCACGGAAGTAATAGGACGCTCAAGATTCATAAACCAGATAGCAACGCCTGCAAAGGCAATGATGTATGTTGGCGATTCAGACGAGCTGCTGAAAATGATCACAAAGATCAGCGTAGATGCCAGCAGCAGTAATTGATAGGAAAGAATATCATAATATTTTACGCGTAAATACCAAAGTGCAAACAGTAGAATGCCCGGAATAATTACTGTAATATTTGACAGTTGAGGATAGTTAAAAATATTTCTGATCAGTCCCATAACTGAAATATCCTGCAGGCTGTGGCCTATGTTACTCAGGTTTTTGGTGACGAGGTCGCCATACCAATCGTGATACGTTTGTAAGATATATGATGGAGAAGAAATGGCCATTGGCAATACAAACAACACGATCGACCAAAACGCCAATCCCCCAATAAATTTCAGCTTATCTTTAGAAAGGAAGAAAAAGGCCAACCCCACAATGCCATATAGCTTTATAAACGTCCCTAAAACAATCATTAGGGCAGCCCAGAAGTCTTTTTTGTCGCGGATAAATACAAAGCTGAGAATAATGAGGCCACCGATCAATGGGTTTATTTCCACATTGGATGAAGAGGTCATGAGCTCGTGGGCGCATATCAATAAGATAATCAGGTAATGATTTTCTTTTAAGGGCAGCGCCTTTATGGCTAAATATAAAACCCATGCATTGAATATCACCCAAAGTATTACACCAAGGCCATCAGGTAACAGGGCAAAAGGCGCCATTACCAACGCGAACACCGGGCCATAGTGGTATAGGTCATTGAAATGCTCCGGCTGGGGGCCAAATGTGGTGTGCCGGTGTATTACATTGATAAAGCCGTATTTATAAACAAAGTAGTTATTATGAATGTGACTCACGATAACGCTTTTTACAACAGCAAATAAGCTCAAACCAAAGTATAGTGTTAATACAAAAGGTTTGTTTGTTACGAGGCTGGCGAGTTTCGATTTCAATAATAATTGGCTTAAACCGCAAAGATAGTAAACCACCCGAAAAGAGATCGTGATAAGAGCAAAAACTAAAAAGGCCCTTTGCAGGGCCGTTTTAAAAAACTAAAAAAACAATTAAAAAATAACATCAAAAAGCTTCGGCGGCTTGTTTTACCTCCGCAGCCAGGGTAACTCCGGCAAGTTGGTCGGCAAACGCGACAAAAGCGTTGTTATCGGCTATGAGCTGCTGATTTTCGACGAGGTTTTGAAGGTTGATCTTCCCGATAACAAATTTGTAATTGCCTGAATAATACCGTTCATGAATATGTGCGAAGTTTAAAGCCGTAACAAGGCCTTCATTCTCGTACCGCAGGTATACGTTAAGCTCAATATTATTGGTAAAATTTAGCCCTTTGGACTCTTTGGCTTTTTTGTACTCATATTGATAATCATACCTCAATGCGGCAATATCGGATAATACCGCCGACCCCGTTGGGTGCCCGCCGGCGCCTTTACCGAAAAAGAATTGCTGATCGGCAAATGCAGCCTGTACAATTACGCCGTTGTATTCATACTCAACATTGTACAAAAACTCATTTTCGTTTACAAATTTGGGCAATACGAATAAAGCGACGTGGCGGTCATCGAGCTCTTTAGCGACAGGTACCAACTTGATCTTTAAATTTTTCTCGCGTGCATACTGCAGGTCGCTGGCTGCCAGGTTTTGTATCCCTAAATTGAATACATCGTCCGGATTTACAACTACCCCATATGCGTGGGCGGCGGCAATTACAAGTTTATATTTAGCATCAAAACCACCTACATCACTTGTAGGGTCAGTTTCGGCAAAACCAAGGTCTTGAGCCTGGCGCAACGCGGTGTCATAATCCATGTTCTCATTAAACCCCTTTGACAGGATATAATTAGACGACCCGTTAAAAATACCGCTTATGGAATGCAGCAGCTCGTTGTCATAGTATTCTTCCAGGTTGCGGATGATCGGTATACTGCCGCAGACAGCGCCCTCATATAATAGCGATGTGCCATGCTTATGCTGCAGTTCAATTAACTCATTTAAATGAAGCGCGATCATTTTTTTGCTGGACGACACCACATTTTTGCCGGAACTCAATGCCCTCGACACAATCTCAAATGCTGCTTCGGTATCATTAATCAGCTCGACGATGGTGTTGATCTCCGGGTTATTCAGCAGCTCATCCTTATCGGTCGTGAATAAATGTGCCGGCAGCGAACGCTCCTTATGCGGATCTTTTATAGCGATCTTAATGATCTCCAGATTAAGATGTTTGGTTTTGATAATATCATACAAGCCCTGGCCAACAACGCCAAAGCCAAAAAGACCAATATTTAATTTTTTACTCATTATGCGGTTCGTTGCAATTCAATAATTTTTCCTTTCACATCTGTTTTAAAAAACGACGTGATAATACTTGTTAACGCTTCTGTTTCAATTAAAAAGCCATCATGGCCATAAAACGAATCCAGTTCGGCAAAGGCCGATTTGGGTATATGCCTGAACAGGTATTGCTGCTCTTCAATGGGAAACAGCACATCTGATTTTATCCCAACCACTAACGTGCGTGCCTTAATCAGGCTTAAAGCCTTTTCGACGCCGTGCCTGCCACGGCCCACGTTGTGCGAATCCATGGTTTTTGACAAATACCAGTAACTGTAGGCATTAAAACGGTTAACCAATTTTTCGCCCTGGTAGTTTTGGTACGATGACGCACGAAAATCGTCAACAACATTATCCTTTTCTTCCTGCTGCGTGATGGAATACGTTTTATAACCGCGGTAGGAGAGCAGGGCAATGCTGCGTGCGACTTTTAGGCCCTTTTTTCCGCCGTCGGGCGTATTGGCATAAAAAGTCCGGTCGGCGGTGATGGCCAAACGCTGGGATTCATTAAAGGCAACGCCCCACGGCGAATGACGGGCGTTGGTGGCTACCAGGATGAGGTTTTTGATACGCTCCGGTTCCATAATTCCCCACTCAATAGCCTGTTGCCCACCGAGCGAACCGCCCAGCAATATTTCGATGTTCTGAATTTGCAGATGTTCGGCCAGCAACTGGTGTGCTTTTACCATATCCCTTACCGTAAGCTGGGGAAATGATAAGTAATACGGCTGGCCGGTTATTGGGTTTGTGCTCAAAGGGCTGGTACTGCCGTATGACGAACCCAAAATATTTGCGCAAACAATAAAATGGTCGTCCGGATTAAAATAGTTATCGCCGCCAAATAAACCCTTCCACCAGTCGAAAACATCTGAATTGGCGGTAAGGGCGTGGCATACCCATACCACATTATCCCGGTTTTTGTTCAGGGTTCCGTAGGTATGATAGCCTATTTCCAGTTCCCGCAGCTGTTTCCCGGATTCGAGCTTAAATGGCTTTTTATATTTAAATATTTCTGTTTTTGTCATTGGTCACTTGTCATTAGTCACTTGTCATTGGTTACTTATTGTACCAACTCTTCTGCTAATTGGTTTACTTTGGCAAATGCCTGTTGAAAATCGGCTTTAATATCATCTATATGCTCAATACCCACAGCAACGCGCAATGAGTTTGGCAATACACCTGCTGATAGTTGTTCTTCATCTGAAAGCTGCTGGTGAGTTGTAGCAGATGGCTGTATGATAAGCGTTTTTGCATCGCCCAGGTTGGCAAGATGGCTCACCAACTTTAAATTATCGATAAATTGACCTGCGTTCTCTTTATCGCCTTTAATTTGGAAAGAAAGAACAGCGCCAAAACCATTTTTTAAATATTTTTTGGCAAGCGCGTGGTGAGGCGAAGAGGGCAATCCCGGATAATTCACTTTCTCGACCAGCGGATGTTTTTCCAGCCATTGGGCAAGTGCCAGGGCGTTATCAACATGGCGCTGAACACGCAATGAAAGTGTTTCCAGACCCTGTATATTCAGCCATGAATTAAATGGTGCTTGCGAAGGGCCAAAATCCCTCAAGCCCTCAACACGGGCTCGGATAATGAACTGGATATTGCCAAACGGGCCGCCAATACCAAATACATCGGCAAACACTAAACCATGGTAACCTTCGGAAGGTTCGGTAAACTGCGGGTATTTGCCATTGCCCCAGTTGTAATTGCCGCCATCTACAATCACACCGCCAATAGTGGTGCCATGCCCGCCGATCCATTTGGTGGTGGATTCAACAACGATATGCGCGCCATGTTCAAGCGGGCGGAATAAGTAACCCCCGGCGCCAAATGTATTATCGACAATCAGTGGCAGGTCGTGCTTTTTAGCAAGTGCTGCAACTTTATCGAAATCGGCAATATTGAAACCGGGGTTGCCGATAGTTTCAAGGTAAATGGCCTTTGTTTTATTATCAATCAGCAGCTCAAGATTTTCGGCGGTATCGTCTTTTGCAAAACGAACATCTATACCCAAACGTTTAAAAGCAACCTTAAACTGGTTATAAGTGCCGCCATATAAAAATGGAGAGGTTACGAAGTTATCACCCACCTGCAGGATATTATTCAAAGCAAGGAACTGTGCAGCCTGGCCCGAGCCCGTTGCGAGCGCGGCAACGCCGCCTTCTAAAGCGGCTATGCGTTTTTCAAATACATCCGTCGTCGGATTCATGATACGGGTGTAAATATTCCCAAATTCTTTTAAAGCAAACAGATTTGCACCGTGCTCGGCATTTTTAAAAACATACGATGTGGTTTGATAAAGCGGCACCGCGCGTGAGCCTGTAGCGTCAATTTCATGCCCTGCATGTAACTGAAGCGTTTCGAATTTTAAATTGGCTGACATGATATAATATTTTAATAATTTATGATTCAATGAGTTTGTTAATGGATCGATCGCAAAAAGCGATGTTGCCCGGTTGCAGGTACACGTATTTTCGTGAAATAGAAAAGTAAACGTGTTAAAGCATCAACAACAGCGACGCATATAGCTTTGGGTATAGCTATAGCAATAAGCAGGTGTCGCGCTTTTACGGGCTTTAAAAATGTTTTGCAGGATGATGTAAATCAGACTTTTCATGGTTGTTAATTTATATTCCCCGGGGTTATTTGCCGGGACAGGAATTGGCACCTTCTCCCACTTAGGAGGGTTGCCAGCGGGTCATTGAGCCTGATCTCTCGCCGCTTCTTTATAAATCAAAACCTTTTTGCGGAGGTAATGATCAATGGTATTACTACCAAATTTTATTTCAAAGATAAGGCGTTATGAATGAAATTTCCAAATAAAATTTTTCTTTTTAGGCGAGAGGTAAAAGGTGAAGGGTAAAAGGTCTATTTATTTTTTATCCATTTTTAGCCTTTCACCTTTTACCTTTCACTTTATACTGTCGCAAATCGCCCGTTACAATGTCGTAATTACACCCAACTAATCCCTTTTTTTGATCATACATTTGAATAACCAAATTAAAAAATAATGTCAGCAAAAAAAGTATTACTTGATCAATTTGATCTGCATAACCTATTGTATAACAACGTTATTGCGGATATCAGCGATGAGGAATCGAATAAATGTGTAGCCGATTCGATGAACGGCGTAAAATGGCTTGCAGGGCACTTGCTTTGGGCACAGCACAATTTAGCCAATATAGCACGGGTTAAACTTGATTTGCCCTGGAGAGATCATTTTCATACCAAACAAGGTGGCTCACCTGAGGATTTTAACGCTCCCAAAAGTGAATTGCCAACTTTACAACAGGTAAAAGATAAATGGAATGAATTTGCTCCCCTGATCAAGACGGGCTTAGAAAATCTTCCTGACGAGGCGTTAAACACTGTTATTGAAGTAAAACACCCCATCGCCCCGTTTGACAATACCCTTGCCGGTTTATGGGCATTTATTAACCACCACCAAGCCTATACCATCGGGCAGATCGGTATTTTGAGAAGAGGATTGGGTAAGGAAGCGATGAAGTATAGTTAGCAGAGCTTAAAGCAGAAAACCTAAAGCGAAAAGCTTTGGTCTTTCTGCTTTAAGCTTTCAGTTACTATAACGCCTGCGTCAAATCCGCAACCAAATCATCAATATGTTCAAGGCCGGCGGAAACGCGCAATAAATTGAATGGCGTTTTGGTATCAGGGCCTTCAACGGATGCGCGGTGTTCAATCAAGCTTTCAACACCCCCGAGGCTGGTGGCCTGGGTAAACAGTTTGAGGCCGTTGATTACTCTTTTTGCTTCCGACTCATCGCCTTTTACGCAAAATGAAAGCATACCACCAAAGCTAATCATCTGGCGTTTAGCAATTTCGTGTTGCGGGTGCGAAGGAAGCCCGGGGTACATTACGCTTTCCACTTTTGGATGTTTTTTCAAAAAATCGACTAGCAATTGCGCGTTGTGAATATGCCCGCGCATGCGGTAGGGCAATGTTTTCATACTTCGCACCAGCATATAGCAGTCCATTGGGGAGGGTATTGCCCCGCCCATTTCCTGCACCTGGCGGATCTTTTGCCACCATTCGCTTTTTTCCTTTGTGATCAACGCGCCGCCCATCAGATCGCTGTGCCCGCCAAAATATTTGGTGCTGGAGTGCATTACCAGGTCGGCGCCCAGTGCGAGCGGCTGCTGGCATACCGGTGTGGCAAAAGTGTTATCGCAAGCTACTTTTATGCCGGTCTTTTTGGCCATAGCAACCACCATTTTTATATCTGTCACCTTCAGCAACGGGTTTGATGGCGTTTCGATCCATATTAGGCCGGTTTCCTTTTTAATATGGGCTTGCAATACTTCGCTGTCATTTACATCTATAAAATCAAATGTCAGTATACCTGCAAACAAGTTTTTAAGCTGGTTGCGCAGACCGTGGTACATATCATCGGGCGCGATGATATGAGTGCCTGGCGGCAGCGATTGAAATACGGCCATGCCCGCAGCGTTGCCAGACGAAAAGGCGGCGGCATCGGCCCCGCCTTCGAGTTTTGCCAACACATTTTCAAGCATCGTGCGGTTCGGGTTGCTCGACCTGCTATAAATATGCCCGCCCGGATAAGAACCGTCGGCGGCGCGTTCAAAGGTGGTTGATAGCACAATGGGCTGTATCACGGCTTTTGACGCTTCGTCGGGGTGGTTACCCGCGTGTACGGCGATGGTTTCAATTTTCATGTAATAAGCATTTGCACAAACTTAAAATTTTAAGTTTGTAGAAACGCAATATTTTGCATCCGGGACGCGAAATGTCTATGGGACTACAGTAATTGTGAAATTAAATCTTAAATAAATGTTATTGGCCGGAGACGCAAAATATTGCGTCTCTATAAATCTTACACACCCATTACCGTAACATTTCCTATTTTTGCACAAAGTTTTTTGAATGGAAGCTGAAGAAAATTTATTGCTGTTGCTGCAGGATATGCATTTGCCGGATGATTTAAAACACATCGCCGGAAAGGTGCTCCGTACCGAACGAATTACGTTTGATGAGGGTGTGATGCTATATGAGAAGGCAGAATTAGGCTACCTGGGGGTTTTGGCCAACTATATCCGCGAAAAGCGCCACGGCAATAAAACCTATTTCAATCGTAATTTTCATATCGAGCCAACCAATCTTTGTGTTTACGACTGTAAATTTTGCTCGTATTCGCGGCTGATCAAACAGCGGTCGGAAGGGTGGGAGTACACCATGGACGAGATGCTGGATATGGTTAAAAAATATGACGGCGAGCCGGTTACCGAGGTACATATTGTTGGCGGGGTATTGCCGCAGTACGACGTGGCCTTTTACAGCGAATTGTTCAGTAAAATAAGGGCGCACCGGCCGGAGCTTCACATTAAGGCATTAACGCCAGTTGAGTATCACTATATTTTTAAAAAAGCTAAAATAGATTATGCTACGGGCATGCGCCTGATGTTTGAAGCCGGACTAGGTTCGATACCAGGCGGCGGGGCTGAAATATTTCATCCCGAAATAAGAGAACAGATAGCCAAGGATAAATGTACAGCCGATCAATGGCTGGCCATACACGAAGAATGGCATAAACTTGGGGCCCGCTCGAATGCAACCATGCTTTACGGCCATATCGAAAAACATTGGCATAGGGTTGACCATATGGACCGTTTACGCCAGTTACAGGATAAAACAGGTGGTTTCCAAACGTTTATTCCGCTAAAATTCCGGAAGGAAAATAACCAGATGTCGCATGTGCCGGAGTCAACGGTTATTGAAGACTTGCGGAATTATGCCATAGCGAGGATATACCTCGATAATTTTGACCATATCAAGGCTTATTGGGCCATGATAAGCCGTACCACCGCGCAGCTGTCACTTAATTTTGGTGTGGATGATATTGACGGTACGCTTGACGACACTACGAAGATTTATTCAATGGCCGGTGCTGAGGAGCAGCATCCGGGTATGAGTACCAAACAGCTGGTGGAACTGATAAAACACGTGGGCAGGCAACCGATAGAGCGCGATACCTTGTATAATATGATAACCGATTATTCCAATTTTGAATTTCCGGACGAAGTTAAGCCACAATTTTATAAACTGCCGGTTATAAGTTAGTCACTGGTCGTTACTCATTGATGTGTGTATAATTTCACATAATTGATCAACGACCAAGGAACCTGTGACTAACGACCAATGACTAACGACCAATGACTAAAACGCTATACATCATCCGCCACGGACAAACCGATTTAAACAAGCGCGGCATTATACAGGGCCGCGGGATGGATACTGACCTGAATGATGAAGGGCGGCGACAGGCTGAGCAGTTTTTTAATGCCTATAAAAATATTCCATTCGATAAAATTTATATTTCAAACCTTAAAAGAACGCAGCAAAGTGTTCAGCCATTTATAGATGCGCATATCCCATATGAAAAATTAGCAGGTTTGGATGAGCTGGGGTGGGGCATTCACGAAGGCCAGCCCGGCACACCGGAAAATAAGGCTGCTTTTCTTCAGATTATGCGCGATTGGCTGGATGGAAAACTGGATGAAAAGTTTGAAGGCGGCGAAAGCCCGAACGAAGTAAAAGCAAGGCAGCTGGAAGCGCTGCAGGTTATTATGGGCCATCCCGAAGAAAAAACAGTATTGATTTGCATGCATGGCCGGGCATTGCGCCTGCTATTGTGTATACTAACCAATAAACCGCTTACCGAAATGGATAATTTTCCTCACCAAAACCTGGTTTTGTATAAAGTCGCTTTCGATGGCGACAAGTACGAGATCATCGGCTTTAATAATGCCGCTCATTTAAAAAACGTTTAATACTATACTATTTTATTTTGAAAAAAATAAGCATATCAGCTGTAAGCTATACCAACACCAAACCTTTTATATACGGACTTCAGCAGACTGATTTTTTACAGAAAATTGATCTCAGCCTTGATAATCCAACAGATTGCGCCCAAAAGCTGATCGACAACAAAGTTGACATCGGGCTTATACCGGTGGCGGCGATATTGAGCCTAAAGGAGTGGCATATCGTTTCCGACTATTGCATAGGCGCTGTAGGAGCAGTTAATTCCGTATTTATTTTCAGCAATTGCGAAATACATGCGGTAAAGACATTACAGCTTGATCCGCAGTCGCGCTCATCAAATAACCTGGCAAAAGTTTTATTAAAGAATTTTTGGAAGACCAAAGATGTAACAATGATCAGTGATGCCGGAGATTATGGGGCATCAAAGGATGCAAACACTGCATTTGTTCAAATTGGTGACCGCACTTTCGGGAAATCTAAGCGATACCCATTTGTATATGACCTTGCAGACGAATGGAAAAAATTTACCGGTCTTCCATTTGTATTTGCTGCATGGATCAGCAATAAGCCCATAACAGATCGGTTTATTGAGGAGTTTAACCGGGCTTTAAAATACGGACTAGACCACAGGGACGAGCTATTAAAAGAACTGCCCGAAAGGCCGGATTTTGATCTGGCGGATTATTTGATGCACAAACTGGACTTTGACCTGACCGAACAGAAAAAGACGGCTTTGTATTTGTTTCTCGATTATGTGAGGGATTTGCAATAGGGTACATCTTTTTATCGTTTCGATTAAACTAATGGATTAAAGACGAATCTAACAGCTAATCAAAGCTGCTGTGTTTAATCATGAATGACATCAAACCGAACCCGATCGACGAAGAATTTGAACGGCGTAAACTGTACCGCCAACAGGCCGGGGACCAGCGGCGTTATAACGCCAATTCTGCGCCGGGGCGTCACAAAAGAGGACCGGGTGTTGGTATAAGCATTGTGCTGATCATAGTCGGTTTGATCTTTGCCGTCTACCTGGTAAAATCATTCAGCGGCTCAAAACCAAAAGCCATCAAGCCGGCAAGCAGCGCGGTTATCGTCAAGATCGCCCGCAGGCACCATAAAAGAAGACATCCTGTTAAAAGTGCCGGCCTGAAAGATTTCAATGTATCACAGACGGATACTATCGTAACAAAGCCAATTAAAGTAAACTCGGGTAAACAAGTGGAATTTAAGCCGCAAACGGCTAAAATGACCGAGCCGCTGGTTGTTAAACCTGTGATGGCGGCGTCTGGTTTTTTATATACCAGTTATGTAAAGCCAAACATTACCGGGATAGTTAATATGCGCGAGTCAGGCAATTATAGTTCAGCAGTTATTGCGATACTTCCGGCCGACTCAAAAGTGTATGTGATGGAAAAAGGGAATATTTATTATAAAGTTTCCTGTAACGGCAGCATAGGGTACATACCTAAATGGTCTCTTCAAAGAAAATAACGCCCGTTGT
>JAQBOH010000112.1 GCA_028288125.1 Mucilaginibacter sp. | reverse complement strand
TTACGCGACGAAAAATGTTCTTCCACCGAAACCGGCACTTCCCTGCCGGGTTCGGCTTTACCGATCCAAGTGCCTGTCATTATTTTTTCGGAGGGAGTAAGCGTATCCCGGAAGGTAACCCTATATTCATTACTAAAGGCATGCCTTGATATTTTTGAAGCGGTATCCTTTTTAACGTCCTCGGCGGTTTTGCCGTTTATCTTTTCGATGTGGACAGTTACTATAGATACCTGTTGCAGCACAGGTAACCCCTGCTGCCTGGTAAGGTCGGCAATGGCCTTTTCCTGGCTGGTTTGTATGTCGAACAGTATCATATTCGACTGGCTGCCGCCGGATGACAGGTTTACCTGGTTGATAAGAATGCCCTGGATAAAGAAAAGCGTACAGATAAAGGCTGTGCTCAAGCCGATGGACACGATTAAAATAATGGTTTGATTATTCGGCCGGTATAAATTGGCAAAACCCTGCCGCCACAAATAGCTCCACGAACTTTGGATAAACAGCCGCATCAGTTTCATTAGCAGCCAGGCGGTAAACGCCAGTATCAAAAACGCGATGGATATGCCGATCGTGAAAAATATGCTTCCTATCCAGCTTCCTAACTGGAAGTAGGTGAATGTAATAACGAAAAATATGATCAAGCCGTAAACCAGCCACCGCAAAGGATCGCGTACCAGGTTAATTTCTTCGTAGGAGATCCGGAGCGTATTCAGCGGCGAAATGTTGCGGATAGAGATCAACGGCAGCAGGGCGAACAGGATGGAGATAATGATCCCCAGCAAAACACCCTGCCCGATGGCGAGCCATGATATATCGGTAGAAATGGTAAGCGGTAAAAAATCCTTCATCACCATGGGCAAAATATGCTGGATAAATGAGCCCAGGAAAGCACCCGCCAATGAGCCGATGATACCGATGCCGACGATCTGGATCAAATAGATCAAAAACGCCTCGGAGGCTTTAACACCCAGGCACCGCATAATGGCAATTGAGGCGATCTTTTCGCGGATATAAATATGTATCGCGCTGGCCACCCCCACGCAGCCCAGTAACAACGCGATAAAGCCGACAAGCGATAAAAAGCGGGTAAGGTCGGCAAAGGAACGCCCGGTTGCTTCCTTGCGGGTTTCAATGGTTTCGTAGTTCATCCCCGCCCTGTCGAGCCGGGTATCGATAGTTTTTACCAGCTTATCCGTATTTACAGGGTGGTCGTATTTGTAGAAATAGCTGAAATTGATGCGGCTTCCTTTTTTTGAAAGGCCGGTTTGCTCAAGATATTGCAATGGGATGTAAACCAGCGGCGCAATGCCCGATGTGATGCCTGTTTGCCCTGGAGCTTTATTTAAAACGCCAACAATTAAAAAAGTAACATTACCTACTTTTATTGAATCATTTACCCGGGCGTTAAACTGCAGCATCAATGTTTTATCCACCAAAGCCATCTTACCGTTTTTAAAGCTTTGCCCTGCTTGCACCGGTGTCGTTTCCAAACTGCCGTAATAGGGGAAGCCACCCTGTAGCGCGCGGACCTGCACCAGCCTGGTGCCCCGGCTTTTCGGGAAATAGATCATCGAAACAAAGCTGCGCTGCTGCGACCGGCGGTCGCCTAATGAATCGAGCAATGGTTTTATAGATGCGTCGGCAGGCTTGCCGGCGGATATTTCAAGATCGGCACCAATAAGGGTTGCAGCCTGCGCGTTGATATCTTTTTCGAGGTTGTACCTGAAGGAATAAATAGCCACCAGCGCCGCTATACCGAATATAATAGCCGAAATAAAAAGCAACAGCCTCGACCGGTTGCGGCGGCTATCGCGCCAGGCCATTTCAAAAAGCCAGGGAATGTTTATTTTTCTTTTGGTATTCACAGGGTTATTATCCATGGCCGCTTTATGCATTTTCAACCAATTGATCAGCCACTAGTTTGCCGCCTTTTATGCGCAGGATGCGCTGTGTTTTGGCAGCAAGTTCCAAATCGTGGGTAACTAAAATTAGGGTAGTGCCGGCTTCCCGGTTCAGGTCGAAGATGAGTTTGACCACTTTCTCGCTGGTTTCCGCATCCAGGTTGCCGGTGGGCTCGTCGGCGAATAATATTTGCGGCGCGTTTGAAAACGCTCGTGCCAGCGATACCCGCTGCTGCTCGCCGCCCGACAGCTGCGCGGGGTAGTGATGCCCGCGATCGGAAAGGCCGACCTTGTCCAGCAGCTCAAGCGACCGCGTCCTGATATTTTTTTCGCGGCGAAGCTCCAGTGGCACCATTACGTTTTCCAAAGCGGTTAACGTGGGCAATAACTGGAAATTTTGAAAAATAAAACCCACATGCTGATTGCGGACTTGCGCGCGCTGGTCCTCGCTCAAACTGCCGAGGTTGATGTTGTTCAATTCAACCAATCCCGAAGTGGGCCGATCGAGCCCGGCGCACAGGCCCAGCAGCGTGGTTTTTCCGCTTCCCGACGGGCCGACAATAGCATTTGTTGAACCGGCGGCAACCGAAAAGTTGATATCGTCGAGCACCGTGAGCGTTCGCCCGGCGCTTTGGTACGTTTTGGTCAGATTTTTAATATTCAGGATATTTTCCACGGCAGCGTTTTATAGTAATAGATAATATCAACCCGGTTTTGTTACTTAAACAGGTTTCGTAAATATCCATTTATCGCGCCATATAGCCTAAAAAATATTGGAAATTATAAAGAATGACAAAAGGATGGTTTTTTTGGGTATTTGATATGGGTGTCGCATTGCACCGGGTGCGGCAGCCGGTGACGGGGCACAAAACAAATCAACCACTCACTTAATTAACCCAATCAACCTATTTTTAACCGTAGCTTCCCATTCCTCCTTCAAAATGCTTAAAACAATGGAGTCCCTTCGGCCGCCATCTTCTAATGGCATATTGTTCCGCAAAATACCTTCCGGCTTACAGCCTATACTTTTCATGGCCGCTATGCTGCGCTCGTTCCTGGCATCGGCCCTAAACTCAACACGCTCCGCATTCAGCATTTCAAAAGCGAATTGCAGCAGTAAAAATTTGCAGTGCTTATTTAAACCTGTTCCCCTGAATTTTTCACCATACCAGGTATAACCTAACTGAAGCGTTTGCCATATAGGGCGGATATCATAAAAACGTGTGCTGCCCGCGTATTCACCGGTTTGTTTGTCCAACACTATGAACGGATATTCAAGGCCGCTTTGTCTTCCATCTAGCGCATCTTGCAAATACTTCCGCATCCCGTCTTCGCCTTTAGCGCTGATATAGGAATATTTCCAGGTATCGGGCTCGTTTAACGCGTAGGGCAAAAGAAATCCCAGGTCGGTTTCTTTTAAAGGGCGTAATAGTACGCGGTCATCTTCAAGGGTATAATCAGCTTGTGGGTTAAAATTTAGGGTCATTATGTCGTAATAGTTTATCCGGATAATCCGGTGGATACAAAAATGAATTTATTTTCACTAATAAAACAGATAAGGTTTACATTCGTTGGAACTTCATTTAAACATCAAGTTGGGACAATATGAACGGTGAATCAGAATACACAGCCGAAGAGGCCATTAATAAACTTTTAGTCGAGAGTGCTGTAAATTCGGCAAAAATGGAGGTACTGCTGCGCGAGGTCGCAAAACTGACGGCCAGATCGGAAAATAAGCCTTACGATGAACTCTTAAATAAATTGAATAAGCAAGTGGTAGAAATTGCGGAGGCAATTATCAGGTCACGCCCAAAAAAGAATTTTGAATGATCTATCCCACTTTATCAGAGCGTTTAAAAAGCCAGCATACAGCTATTGCACCAATTATTGCAAAGCTGAATGAAAGGCAAATAAATTATCGTTTGGAAGCCGGTAAATGGAGCATTCATGATAATATTGCCCATTTGGCTAAATATCAGCCTATATTTTTGGAACGGATCAATGCCATATTATCCACTAACGAACCTTCCTTTGGTCGTTACAAGGCGGAAGAGGACAGTTCGTTTAACATCTGGCGGGAGTTTTCTACGGGTAAACTTATTGAAAAACTGGGCGCGGGCCGGGAATCTATCTTTGAAAGAATTACTGTATTATCCGAAGCCGAACTTAACCGCGCGGGTAACCATCCCGTGTTTGGCAGGTTAACAGTGATCGAATGGACTGAATTTTTCGTGCTGCATGAGGCGCACCATTTGTTTACTATTTTTAAGCTGGCGCACAGTAATCAGTAGCCTCACCCGGCCTTCTTCAAAAGAGACTGAAAACGCTATTATTAAACAACTTGTATTTAAAGTCCTCTCCTTTGGAGAAGATTATTCACAATGATATTGTTTATAAAGGCGTTCATGAAGGTTGTGCCATTTAGGTGAGGCTAAACATCAGCGGTTCAAACCAAATATTTTAATTGCTCTATAGATAAATAGCAATACATTGTTATTTTTACCCATACATTAATTTTAGTAACTAATGAGCCAAACCGTGGGCAGCAAGCCTAAACCGCCGGGCATTTTTAGCCTGTTAAAACCATATTCGGGATTAGTTACCCTTTTGATCTTGTTCGCGCTTTTCAGCAATAGCGTTAACTTATGGCTGCCCAAGATTATTTCGCATGGGATTGATGGCTATTTTCACAACCGGTTTACACAAATGCATTTTGATGCTGGCCCCACCGCAATTGAATTTTCCCTGGCGGTGGTGTTCATCTTTGTATTTGGTTTCCTGCAAACGATCATCCAGACTTATACCTCCGAAAAGGTGGCGCGCGACCTTCGTGCCCGACTTTCCGATAAAATATCAAGGCAAAATAATTTATTCATCGAGCGGGTTACCCCTTCAAAACTGCTAACCAACCTTACTGCCGACGTTGATTCCATTAAGCTGTTTGTATCGCAGGCGCTGGTTTCTATCGTTTCATCGGTATTTATAATCGTCGGCGCGAGTATACTTTTGCTTACCATCAACTGGAAGCTGGCGCTTTGTGTGATGTCCATTATCCCTATAATCGGCGGAACATTTTTTTATGTGCTTAAAAAAGTGAGGGCATTGTTCATCAAGAGCCGCGGCGTTATCGACTGGCTTAACAAAGTTATCAACGAAAGTATCCTTGGCTCGGCCCTTATACGTGTCATTAACTCTCAGCAACTGGAGTTCGACAAATTTTTAAAGGCGAACGCGGAGGCACGGGATATCGGCCTGTCTATTTTAAGGCTTTTTGCAGGGCTTATACCGGTTATTACCTTTAGCGCCAGCATGGCAACGCTCAGTATTTTAGCGCTGGGAGGGCATTTCATCATCAATAATACCATGAGCCTCGGCGAGTTCGCGTCATTTAATCTTTACCTGGCCCAGCTCATTTTCCCGATATTGATCATTGGCTTTATGAGTAATATTATAGCGCAGGCTACCGCTTCTTTTCAGCGTATCAATGCCGTTTTGGATGCGCCGGATACCCCGGCCGGCGGCTCAATTACCGAAAATTTAAAAGGGGACATTGAGTTAAAGGACATTGCGATCACCTACGGACAAAAACCCGCTTTGAAACAAATATCGTTTAAAGTTAGCGCCGGGTCAAAGATAGCCGTCATAGGGCCCACGGCCGCGGGGAAATCCCAATTGCTTTATTTGCTAACCGGTTTAATAAAGCAGGATTCGGGCGAGGTGTTGTTTGATGGGCGTAATATTGATGATTACGATAGCGAATCATTTCATAGCCAGGTAGGTTTTGTTTTCCAGGATAGCATTATATTTAACATTAGCATCCGCGAGAATATCGCGTTCAGCGATACGGTTACCGATGAATCGTTAGAAAAAGCAATCGACACTGCTGAGTTGCGTGAATTTATTAATGGTTTGCCTGATAAGCTGAGCACCGTTGTTTCCGAGCGCGGCGCAAGCCTTTCGGGGGGGCAAAAACAGCGCATCATGCTGGCCAGGGCACTGGCCATTGAACCGAAAATCTTACTGCTCGACGACTTTACCGCCCGTGTCGATTCGGGTACCGAAAGTAAAATATTAGCCAACGTGCAAAAAAATTATCCCGGTTTAACACTTATATCGGTCACACAAAAAATAGCATCGGTTGAGCACTATGACCAGATCATCCTGATGATGCAGGGCGAAATTGTGGCCTGTGGCAAACACGGCGAACTGATGAAAACCAGTCCCGAATACGTCCAGATATTTAATTCGCAGCAAAGCACCAGCAATTATGAAGTATAATTTAAATGATTTGCAGGCGAATGCCCCAAAATCGTCCACGTGGTCGTCACTGAACAAATTGCTGCAGCTGATATCACACGAAAAAAGGAACCTGCTATTGGCGACACTAGCCATAGTGGTAAATTCAACATTGAGCTTGCTTGGTCCCCTTATCATTGGCCGCACCATTGATAAATATATTTTTGTGCCGCATAAAAATTATCACGGTGTGCTGATGAATTGCGCGTTGTTGCTTGGCATGTACCTGGTGGCGCTGTTAACGAGCTATTTGCAAACCATCCTGATGGGTGGCGTGGGGCAGCGTATGTTGTTTACGCTCCGCAACGCTATCTTTAACAAGCTGCAGTTGCTGCCGGTGGGTTTTTTTAACCAGAATAAAGCGGGCGACCTGATTTCGCGCATCAATAACGACACCGATAAGCTGAACCAGTTTTTCTCGCAATCGTTAATGCAGTTTATCGGAAGCATTGCTGTCATGCTGGGGGCCGGAATATTTCTGCTGTCAGTGAACATCAAGCTTGGATCGGCAACACTTATACCCGCAGTGCTCATTCTGATATTTACAAGTTTAACATCGCCCTGGGTAAAAAGAAAAAACGCCCGCAACCTGAAAAGCGTTGGCGGCATGAGCGGCGAAATACAGGAGAGCCTGAATAATTTTAAAGTGATCATCGCATTTAACCGCCGTGATTATTTCCGGAAACGTTTTGAGGAGGTTAATACACAAAATTATGAAAGCGCTGTTGGCGCCGGTATAGCCAACAACAGCTACGTGCCGGTTTATGCGTTGTTTTCGAGCTTCGCCCAACTGATCGTACTTGTCTATGGCATTTACCTGGTATCCCATGGTCAGCTGGGCCCTGGTGTTTTTGCGGTAAGCTATTTCTCTTACACCAATCAATTTTATAACCCGCTCAGACAACTGGCCGCGCTCTGGACAAGCTTCCAAACCGCCATGGCCGGGTGGGAGCGCATCGCGCAGATATTGGCGCTCGAAACCGATATTGTTACAATTGATAAAAAAGTAAAAGAGTTGTCACCATCCCTTTTGGAGTTCAGAAATGTGCATTTCGGGTATGATGATGATAGGGAGATATTGCACAATATCAACTTTAAGCTAGAGCGCGGTAAAACATATGCATTGGTTGGCCCGACCGGCGGCGGCAAAACAACTACTGCATCATTAATAGCGCGTTTATACGACCCGAATAACGGAATGGTATTGCTTAATGGAAAGGATATCCGCACTTACCAGCCTGTTGAGCGTACAAAAAAGATAGGGTTTATTTTACAGGAACCGTTTTTGTTTACAGGTACAGTTAGGGAAAATATACTGTATGGCAATGAGCAATACATTAGCCATACCAACGAACAACTGGAGCAGGTGATACTTGAAGCCAACCTGGGTAGTTTATTGGCGATATTTGAAAGCGGGCTGGATACAAATGTTATCTCGGGCGGCGACAGCATAAGCCTGGGCCAAAAACAGTTGATCGCCTTTATGCGGGCCGTATTACGCAACCCCGAATTGCTTATTTTAGATGAGGCAACAGCCAATATCGATACCATCACCGAAAAGCTGCTGAGCGATATTTTAAATAAGCTGCCTGCATCAACCACACGCGTAATCATTGCACACCGTTTAAATACCATTGAAAACGCCGATGAGATATTTTTCGTCAATTCCGGCGAGGTGATCCGTGCCGGCTCATTTGACCACGCCATGGATATGCTGCTGAAGGGAAAAAGGGTGAGTTAAGTCCGGAAAGTCTGAAAAGTCAGTAAAGTCCGGAAGCAGCCCTTTAGTCTCACCTAAATCCTCTCCAAAGGAGAGGATTTAAAGAACGTCTTTAGCAATTATGATACGACCCAATAGTTATCGGAATTTCGACGGTATTATCAACTTTTCTTCCGGACTTTGCCGACGTTCCTCACTACCTAATCTCCAAAAAAATATTTACACTTGTAAATAAACTATTAACCTGATTATGCAGAGATATACTGGTCAAAAACGGATGTTGGCCGCAACCGACTGTATTATTTTCGGATTTGACGGATGGGATTTAAAATTGCTGCTGGTGCAGCGCAATATCGAACCCGAGAAAGATAAATGGAGCCTGATGGGCGGCTTCATTCAGCCTTCCGAAACGCCTGAAGATGCAGCCAGCCGCGTACTCGAACTGCGTACAGGTTTAAAAAATGTGTACATGGAGCAGTTCCAGGTATTTGGCAAGCCCGGCCGCGACCCGGTAGAACGTACGTTATCTATAGCTTATTTCGCGCTGATCGATATCCACCAATATGAAAAGCAGATCAACGACGAGTACCATGCGGAGTGGTTCCTGTTGAAAGATATGCCCGAATTGATATTTGACCATAACGAAATGGTTAAGCTTGCCCAGCGGCAACTGCGCTATAAAGCTGCCTTACACCCCATTTTATTTCAGCTGCTGCCCGAAAAATTTACCGTCCCGCAGTTACAGGCGCTTTATGAAGGCGTTTATGAAACCACATTTGACGACCGCAATTTCAGCCGCAAATTATTGTCGACAGGATTATTGGTCAAATTAGCTGAAAAAGATAAACTTTCATCAAAAAAAGGCGCATTCTATTACAGGCTGGATCAATCTCATTATGCCGAAAATTTTGGAAAGTTTTTAAACCTTGTTTCCAACCCGGATAAGTTTTTTTAATGATGAGAGCGAAAAATTACCTGGCTGCGTTAGTAGGCGTTATTACGGCCTTTGTTGTTTGTTTTGTTATGCTCAGATTTATCTTTCACGGTAATGCCTACGAATCTGCCTGGGAGTCTGTTGCCTGCGCTGTTGCTTGCGGCTTAAGTGCGGTTATTATGGAAAGAAGAAAGATAAAAAAGAAAGCTTAAGCTGTAATAATAATCACAGTAAACACCAATGGTATATCCTGCGCCGGTGTGCCGTTACGTTTACAATTACAGCAAATCCGGCAAGCTCCAACATTTACGCTATAACATTGTTGTGCCAAATACGTTTACACCAAATGGAGACGCATAAATGATACGTGGATCATTAAAAATTTTAATACGTTCCCGAATTGTATGATAGCTATTATATACAACCGATAGGGAGAAAAGGTATATTCGTCCCATCGGCTACGGCGCGGGATGGGAAATATAATGACGCAAGCTGCCAGTTAGCACCTATTATATATGATAAACCTTAAAAACGGCAGCAAAATTTTATCAGGCAGGATAATTATTACCAGGTAGGCATGAAGAGAATTTTACACTTATTAATTGTTTTTTTTGCAGGCATTCAGTGCTTATCTGCGCAGCAACGGCCACAATATACCCAATACGTTTTTAACAATTACCTATTGAACCCCGCTGTTGGGGGAATTGAGAATTATACAGATGTTAAGGCGGGATACCGCAGCCAGTGGACCGGTTTGCAGGGAGCGCCGGTTACCAGCTACCTAACCGTTAACGCGCCGCTTGGAAAGAATTTCATAGAAGGCGATGCTACCTCCGCTGCGGGTGGCAACGATAATCCCTCAAGCCGGTTATTTACACAAGGGTATATGGCTGCCGAGCCCCATCATGGTATTGGTTTTATGCTGGTAACCGACCAGGCCGGCCCTATAACGCAAACCAATATCGATGCAACTTATGCTTATCACCTCGGCTTGGCGCCGCGCTTAAATTTAGCCGTTGGCGTATCGGGAGGGGTGAGCCATGTAAGTTTAAACACGTCGCTAATTACGCTCGAAAATCCATTTGATCCGGCCATAGCCAACGGTAATAACAGTCAATGGAAACCTGATTTGGGCGTAGGCGCATGGTTATATTCTGCAGAATATTATTTGGGCGCGTCGGTGCAGCAGTTGCTGCCTCAAACGTTATATTTTAGCAATAACAGTACCTATAATCAAAACAAAACCGTTCCGCAATACTTTTTTACCGGCGGGTTTAAAGTTTTTTTGTCGGATGATGTTACACTCTTACCATCATTTTTGGTAAAGGTTATTAAGCCGCTACCAATCACGTACGATCTTAATGCTAAGTTTTCATTCAAGGACAGGTTCTGGGTAGGCGGATCATACCGCCGGGACGACTCGTTTGGTGTGTTGGCCGGTATCAATGTCAGTTCATTTATCAATATCGGTTACTCGTACGATATAACTACCTCAGCGTTAAATACGGTTAGTAACGGAACGCACGAGATCGTTATCAGCTTATTGCTCAACAACAGGTACAAAGTGACTTGTCCGCAGCGTAATTTTTAGTTAAAAAGTTCATTTCTTTCTTAAAAACGAAAGTATCTTCGTAGTCACTTTGTCAGCCTGTTCATTTAAGAACTAAACCAACGAAAACCAGCTTACTGCAGAAATAACACAAAAACATGCGGATCACGATTATAGGCTCGGGTAATGTGGCAACCCACCTGGGGGCGGCTTTAAAAAATGCCGGGCATCAAATTGTAGAGGTTTATAGCCGGAATATGCAAAATGCCGCATTGTTGGCCTATCATATCGGCGCGGAGGCTATTGATAATTTAGACCAGGTTAACGCCGAAACTGACCTGTTCATTATATCGGTAAAAGACGACGCGATTATTCCAACGGCGCAAACGTTGGCTAAATATCAAAAGTTAACCGTGCATACAGCCGGCGCCGTTGGTCTGGAAACCTTATTGAAATTTAATCCTAAAGCGGGCGTTTTATACCCGCTGCAAACCTTAAGCAAGATCAGGGAAGTAGATTTTAACACTGTACCGCTTTGCATTGAAGGAGCGGGCAACGACATTACGCTTTTACTTGAGCAGCTGGCCCGAACCATCAGCGAACGGGTTTACCGGGTAAATTCTGATCAGCGCAGGGTGCTTCACCTGGCGGCGGTCTTCGCATGTAACTTTCCCAATTACCTGTACGGTATTGCACAACAGCTTTTGGAAAAACAAGATATGGAATTTGAGATGCTGCGCCCTTTGATATTGGAGACCGCCCAAAAAGTTCAGGATCATCTTCCACAGGAAGTTCAAACCGGACCGGCCGCGCGTAACGACCGGATTACGATGGCCGCGCATCTGCAAATGCTGAATGATGAGCCCACGTTACAGGAATTATATACCTTATTAAGTCAGGCTATTATCAAAAAGGATCACAGGGGCAAGGGGCACAAGTAATTTTGTTACTTTTGCGGAAATGAACATTTTTAAGGTTAAAATAAACTTTGAAGAGAAAGGCCTCGAATCCGTTGAGCTACCTATTGCCGAAGGGGAATCTGTACTGGACGTTTGCCTTGAAAACGGTATAGAGCTGCAGCACAATTGCGGCGGCGTTTGCGGATGCAGTACCTGCCAGGTATATGTAAACAAGGGCATGGATAATATCCAGGAAATATCAGACAAGGAAGAGGATTTTATCGACAGGGCGGTAAACCCCCGCATTAACTCGCGGTTAGGTTGCCAATGCGTTATAATTGACGGCGATATTGAGATCACTTTGCCCAACCAGTCGCAGTTTTTGGGTCACTAGTAATAAGGATTACACCGATTTGAGAATGATTTCACCGATTGGGTTATAAGGATAAAAAATGAAAGACAATAAGTTTACGCTGCCTATTCACTGGAAAGATCACGAAGATATCGCCATTGAGCTTTATGAAAAGTTTGGCGATGACTTTGGCGAATCAAAAATATACCGCATACGGTTTACCGACCTTTTGGAATGGGTACTTACTCTTCCAAATTTTGCCGGCACACGCGAAGAATCAAACGAAGGGCACCTGGAGCAGATCCAGTCGGCCTGGGTGTATGAATGGCGGGATAACCAGTAGTTCAGTTTGCAGTTTGAAAATACATGGAATCATTTTTGCATAAGTTAAAAGATATTACCACTTTCATTTTTGATGTGGATG
>JAQBOH010000092.1 GCA_028288125.1 Mucilaginibacter sp. | reverse complement strand
GCTTCATGCAGCTTAAATTAACCTCAAATAGGTTGTTACTCCATCTTTTTGAGAATTTTTTTTATGTAAGTTTGTATATGTATTTCTTCCGAAAAAAAGATCCAAACAGGCCAACCAACTTTAATTTAAAGGTAATGCACACAATTAATGCCATTGCAATTACCGTGTTTATACTAGGTATTTTATGGAAATTAATACAATGGTTTATATTAAAGAAATAAACTTTAACTGCCTTTAAATAATCTGTCTTAATGAAAAAAGTAATAAATACTTCTAATGCCCCTTCACCAATCGGCCCTTATAGCCAGGCTGTCATCGCAGGCGGCTTCGTATTTGTTTCGGGTCAGGTTGCTATCAATCCCGGTAACGGCGAACTCGTTGTAGGAAATATTACATCCGAAACAAAACAGGTGATGGAAAACATCCAATCCATTTTGGTTGAAGCCGGCATTGATTTTAGCAGCATAGTTAAAACAAGCATTTTTTTAAAAGATATGCAGGATTTTGCACAGGTTAATGAAGTATACGGTAGTTATTTTAGCGAACAATTCCCTGCCCGCGAAACCATACAAGTTGCCGGCCTGCCCAAGAATGTTAATGTGGAAATATCTGTAACCGCTATTAAGCCCTGATCTATCGAATTGAACAGCCAGGCGTTTCAAACCCCAATTGAATATTTAAAAGGTGTTGGCCTTAGCCGGGCTGAAGTCTTGAAAAAAGAATTGCAGATCGTCAATTTCGAAGATTTGCTGCGTCATTTCCCATATAAGCACATTGACCGCACCCGGTTTTATAAAATAAAAGATATACATCCTGATTGGCCTTATGTACAGGTAATTGCCCGGCTAACCCATAAAGAGATCATCGGCGAAAAGCATACCAGGCGGCTAGTTGTGCAGGCAAAAGATAACACCGGAGTAATTGAGCTCGTATGGTTCCAGGGCATCCGGTGGGTTGAAAAAACGCTTGTCGTTGGTAAAGCATATATATTATTTGGAAAGCCTGGTTTTTTTAATGGTAAAGCGCAAATGGCACATCCGGAAATTGAACCATATTCCGCGGGAGCGCTGCAGCAGAAAGGCAACTTAACACTTCAACCAGCATACAACTCTACCGAGAAACTAAAACAGTTTTCGTTAGACAGTAAAGGTTTGCAAAAACTAATTGCTGTTTTACTGGAACAGCACCTTAAAGACATACACGAAAACCTGCCGCTGTATATTATAAACCGGTTTAAACTAATTGCCCGTGCTGATGCATACCGCCATATTCATTTTCCGGAAGATACAGCCAGGCTTAATGAAGCGCTTCACCGGTTAAAATTCGAAGAGCTATTCTTTCTGCAGCTTAAATTATTAAAAAATAAGCTGAATCACGACCAAAAATTTAAGGGCAATATATTCGGAAAAGTAGGCGAATTCTTTAATGAATTTTACGAGTATAAACTGCCGTTTGCCCTAACAAATTCACAAAAGCGAGTGTTAAAGGAAATCAGACAGGATACGCAACGTGGGGTGCAAATGAACCGGCTCCTGCAAGGCGATGTTGGCAGCGGCAAAACAGTTGTAGCCTTAATGAGCATGCTAATCGCTATTGACAATGGCTTTCAAACCTGCATCATGGCGCCTACCGAGATTTTAGCCAACCAGCATTACCAAACTATAAAAGAACTGGTGGGCGACGACTTTATTGAAGTGGCATTGCTTACCGGGTCGACTTCACAAAAGGCCAGGAGAGTTTTACATGAGCGGCTTGAAAGCGGGCAGCTAAAGATATTGATCGGGACACATGCTCTTATTGAGGATAAAGTTCAGTATCAAAACCTGGGATTTGTGGTGATAGACGAGCAGCACCGTTTTGGCGTAGAACAACGATCAAAGCTATGGCGCAAAAACGCCATCCCCCCGCATATTTTGGTGATGACGGCCACCCCTATTCCGCGTACGTTAGCCATGACCTTATATGGCGATCTGGATATTTCAGTAATTGACGAATTGCCCGCGGGGCGCAAACCTATACAAACCGTTCATTTTTATGAGAACCAGCGTTTACGGATGTTTGGTTTTATGAAACAGGAAATTGCAAAAGGCAGGCAGATATATGTGGTTTACCCGCTGATACAGGAAAGCGAAAAACTTGACCTGAAAAACCTGACGGACGGCATAGATGTAATGGCACACGAGTTTCCTTTGCCGGATTACCGGATAAGCATTGTACATGGTAAATTGAAACCAGCCGAGAAGCAATTTGAAATGAACCGCTTCATAAAAGGCGAAACGCAGATAATGGTAGCGACAACCGTTATAGAGGTGGGCGTAAATATCCCGAATGCATCTGTAATGATCATTGAAAACGCCGAGCGATTCGGCTTATCCCAATTACACCAGTTGCGCGGGCGAGTGGGGCGTGGCGCCGAGCAATCTTTCTGTATTTTGATGAGCCATCACAAACTAAGCCACGATGGTAAAACCAGGCTTGATACGATGGTTAAAACCAATAATGGCTTTGAAATAGCAGAGATTGACCTGCAGTTACGCGGCCCCGGTAATATTGAGGGAACGCAGCAAAGCGGCGTGCTCGACCTTAAGGTCGCCAACCTGGTAACCGACCAGGAGCTGTTAATACAGGCGCGTAAATGTGTGGAAGACATTTTTGAAAAAGACCCGCAGCTCGCACTTCCGGAAAATCAGATATTGCACCATTCGTTTCAAACCAAAGGACACGGTTTGAGCTGGAATAAGATCTCCTGATTTATCACTTTGCTGTAGATTATTTCAGTTTTTTCTTAGTTTCGTTTATTAAAACCCCGACATGAAATTTATTTACTTTTTGATTATTGTTTTTTTCATAACCGCTTCCGGCGTGAATGCCCAGGATTCACTGGTGATCCGGAAAATTTATGATGAAGCCTTAGTGAACGGGAAATGCTATAGTAACTTGCATGATCTGTGCAAAAACATAGGCCCGCGTTTAAGCGGATCAGCAAATGCGCAAAGGGCAGTTGAATGGAGCAAAAAGCTTATGGAAAGCTATCATTTCGACAAGGTTTATTTACAGGAAGTAATGGTGCCGCACTGGATACGCGGCGAAAAAGAACAGGCTAAGATCATTATTGGCACTAAAGAAATACCAGTATCAATTTGTGCCTTAGGCATGTCTATCGCGACGCCAAATGATGGTATAACTGCAAATATTATCGAAGTATACAGCCTGAAAGAGCTTGATTCATTAGGAGAATCGGCAATAAAAGGCAAGATCGTGTTTTTTAACCGGCCATTTGACCCCCGGTTTATTGAAACCGGCCGGGCATACGGAACCGCAGGCGACCAGCGGCGGGCCGGCCCATCCGCTGCGGCGAAATATGGCGCGGTAGGTGTTATTGTACGGTCGCTTACCGAGATTATTGATGATTACCCGCATACGGGCACCACTGTATATAACGAATATAAAATACCGGCGGCAGCGATATCGACATTAGGCGCTAACACTTTGAGCGCATTGATTAAGCAAGGAAAACCCATTAAATTCTACTTTAAACAAAGCTGCCAGCAGTTGCCCGATGCATTGTCGTACAATGTAATAGCAGAGTTGAATGGAACTGAAAACCCAAACAAATATATTACCGTTGGCGGACACCTTGATTCCTGGGACCTGGCTGAGGGCGCAAATGATGATGGTGCGGGTGTAATGCAGTCGCTGGAAATGCTGCGCATTTTAAAAATAATGAATTACCATCCTAAAAATTCCATAAGGGCGGTATTTTTTATGAATGAAGAGAACGGCGACAAGGGCGGGCAAAAATATGCCGAGCTAGCTGTCAAAAACAAAGAAGAACATATAGCGGCTATTGAAACCGATGAAGGAGGCTTTACACCCCGCGGGTTCGGCTTTACAGGATTGTCAGCCGCATCGCTAAAGAAGATTAACCAAAACTGGCAGCCGCTGCTGGAACCTTACGAGGCCGACCGGTTAACCAATGGCGGAGGGGAACAGATATCGGGCCGCTCAGGCAAGCGATCTCAAACGTGGTGCTGATCGGTTTCAGGCCCGACTCACAGCGGTACTTTGATCTGCACCATACCGCAAAAGATGTTTTTGAAAATGTAAACAAGCGTGAGCTTGAGCTGGGATCTGCCGCCATTGCGGCGCTGGTTTATTTGATTGACCAGCATGGTTTTCAGTAACATATTTGTAAAACACGATACACAGATAAAAAAAAGTCCGCAGCGTTATTTACAAATCGTAAATTTGCCCATATCCTAACCCAAAATTAGTGTCCGAAGAAGGAGGTAGTAAACCCAGAGTAGATTCATTTGCCGCGTTGCGATATAAAGATTTTCGCTACTATTTGGGCATGCGGTTCCTATTTACCTTCGCTTACCAGATGCAAGCCGTTATCATTGGCTTTTACATTTACCAGGTAACAAAAAACGTATTTGCACTAGGTTTAGTTGGCCTGTGCGAAGCCATACCGGCTATTGGCATTGCCCTTTACGGCGGTTATGTAGCTGATAAATCTGAAAAACGGAAAATGCTGCTCACTATAGCCTCTCTTGTTTTCCTGGCTTCCATGGTGATGTTTACCGTAACAATGAAAAGCATGGGCGCATACATTCACACAAGCTGGATCGTGCCTATTATTTATTTTATGATTTTTCTGAACGGTTTGGCCCGTGCATTTTACGGGCCGGCTACATTTACCATATATGCGCATAGTATCCCGAAAGAGCTTTATCCGAATGGCAGCACCTGGAGCAGTTCATCCTGGCAAATAGCATCAGTATTAGGACCGGCAACAGGAGGATTGATCTATGGGTTTTACGGCATAACAGCGGCTTTCAGCGTTATACTGATCTTCCTGCTGCTTTCAATAAGCTTGATATACCGGTTAAGGCCTTATCCGCCGGTTTTTATCCCGAAAGAGAGTGTCTGGAAAAGCTTATCGGAAGGAATAGACTTCGTTTTCAAGAGCAAAATGATGATATGGGCAATGAGTCTCGACCTGTTTTCGGTTTTTTTCGGCGGGGCAGTGGCGCTTTTGCCTGTGTTTGCAAATGATATTTTGCATGTAGGTTCGCAGGGACTGGGCGTTATGCGGGCCACATCATCGCTTGGCGCTGTTATTACCATGCTGGCAATGGCCAGGTTCTCGCCAATGGATAAGCCCTGGCGTAATTTGCTTATCGCGGTAACCGGTTTTGGCCTCTCCATCATTTGCTTTGGCCTATCGCGCAGCTTTTATCTATCCTTGTTTTTTCTTTTTACAGAAGGTGCGTTTGACAGTATCAGCGTAATCATTCGCGGAACGATCATACAGCTTTTAACACCCGACCATATGCGCGGGCGTGTATCTGCTGTCAATTCAATGTTTATAGGTTCGTCAAATGAGATCGGCGCCTTTGAATCAGGAACAGCAGCCAAATTATTAGGTACAGTTCCCTCTGTTGTTTTCGGCGGAAGTATGACCCTGGTTATTGTAACCATCACTTATCTAAAAACTAAAAAATTAATACCCCTGTCTTTAAGTCAGATACAAACTCCTGAGAAAGTCCATAGTCCATAGTTCATGGTTCATCGTCAAAATTTATTTTCCTTCGAATGTCGTTTCCACGCTTTCGCGAAGATCATATAACAGCCATTGCTTTTTAGCTATGGATTTTGTTTTTGATTTTAATAAACTGATAAAATCATTAACCCCAACAGGTTCATTGCCATTGCCATGTATTAGCACTATGCTGCCGGCTTGCGGCTGCTGACCCTTTGCTAGCCATGCGTCGCTGCCAATTGGTATTAAACCGAAATCGGTAATCTTATATATCAACTGTTTATCAGATACTAACCCCGGAAAGCGAAAAAACACCGACGGCAATAAGCCATTTTTCAGCATCGCCTGCTCGGTACCCAAAACTTCGAAGTTGATATCAGTCCCCGGTTCCAGTAAAAAGTTCTCCTTTAACGGCAGTGTTTTGCTGACGCGGTGATTGTAGGAATGATTGACCCACGTAATATAAATTTCGCCTTTCGTATTCATTTCCTTTAACCATTCAAGGTCCTGCGGGTGCTGGCGCATCCAGATACCAGTTATCGACAAAGCTATCGGCACGGGTTGTTCTATCTTTTTAAACTGTTCAAAAATATCTGTAAAAATTCGGCGGTCCAGTGGCCGACCTGACGGGCAGAGGTCAGCAGTTAAAGTAATGCCCGTTTCACTCGGCATACCGCTTTGAATTCCTGCATTTTGCATTGACTTCGATTGATCTTCGGCTTTTCTTAATGCTTTTTCGTAGGAAGATTTTTGGTAATATAACCGTGCTTGCGCCATCGGCATCGGGTTTAAGGTATACAGCGCAGCCTCGTCAACTTTGGTTTCCAGTTCGTCCGGATCAACAAGGAGAATATAGATTTTGCCTTCGTTTTCAAACTTTCGAATGGCAAACCAATCGGTATTATTCCGTGTTGCCGACGCATAATACGTTTGGTAATGGGTTATTTTGGTGTAAGATACCTGGGCACGAACAATAGCCGTTAAGAGTAGAAAAACCACTAATAAATAAGTAAATATTTGTTTCATTATAATTTCGGATTAAGTATTATAAGTTTGTATTCACGATTTTGTGTTTATTAGTTTAAAAATTCGATCCCTATAGCTATCGGGACGTAAATCTGAAATCCTTATGACCCGACTATCTGTCAATATAAATAAAATTGCTACCCTGCGCAATTCGCGCGGCGGAAATAACCCCGACCTGGTACAGGTGGCAAAGGACTGCGAGCGGTTTGGCGCTCAGGGGATAACCGTACACCCCCGGCCCGACGAAAGACATATCCGTTACCAGGATGTTTTCAACCTAAAAAAAATAGTTACCACCGAGTTTAATATTGAAGGCAATTGCCAGGAACAAAAGTTTATTGACCTGGTATTGGCCAACAAACCCGAACAGGTAACCTTAGTGCCTGATGCCTTAGGACAAATTACCAGCAACCATGGTTGGGACACAATAACGCATCAGCAATACCTGAAAGATATGATAGCGGTATTTAAACAGGCTGGTATCCGTGTCTCAATATTTATTGATCCGGTGCCCGAAATGGTAGAAGCTGCCGCCACAACCGGAACCGATCGTATAGAATTGTACACCGAAGCCTATGCATATCAATATGCTAACGGCAAAGAAAAAGCCATTGCACTATATATTCAATCAGCTAAAATCGCCCAAAAATTGGGTTTAGGTATAAACGCCGGTCACGATCTGGATCTGCAGAATCTCAAATATTTTGCTGAAAACATTCCGGGGCTGGATGAAGTAAGCATTGGCCACGCCCTCATCTCCGATGCTTTGTATTATGGGTTGGAAAATACGATACAAATGTATTTGAGACAGCTGGCTTAAAGGGCATTTATAATTTGTAAAATCAGCGTCACTATCCGGCTACTCATTGCTACTCAATACTGAAAATTGTACCTTTGCTCCAAAATTTAAGGGACACCGAACCGCATGAAGCTGAACACCGATTACCAGGAAAAATTTCAAACAAGGCATATTGCGCCAAACAGCGCCGATACCGCAAAGATGTTAACCACCGTTGGCGTTAATTCGCTCGACGAATTGATCGAACAAACTATTCCGGCAAAAATAAGGCTGAAAGCCCCGCTGAGCCTCCCCCCGGCGAAAAGCGAGTTCGACTATTTGAATACGTTAAAGCAAACGGCTTCAAAAAATAAGGTGTTCAAATCTTTTATCGGCCAGGGTTATTATGATGTAATTGTCCCGGGGGTCATCCAGCGTAATATTTTGGAAAATCCGGGCTGGTACACGCAATACACGCCCTACCAGGCCGAGATAGCCCAGGGTCGCTTACAGGCACTGTTAAATTTCCAGACCATGGTGATCGATCTTACCGGCATGGAAATTGCCAACGCATCTTTATTAGACGAAGGCACCGCTGCGGCTGAGGCTATGTTTATGCAATATAGCATGCGTAAAAATCAGCAGGCTAATGTGTTTTTTGTATCCGAAGAAGTGTTCCCGCAAACGATCGATATTTTAAAAACACGTGCGCAGCCGTACGGCATTGAATTACAAATAGGCAACCATCATACCGCTGAACTTACCAATAATATGTTTGGCGCTATAGTACAATATCCCGCAGGACATGGCGCTGTATACAACTATACCGACTTTGCATCAAAGGCCCATGAAAAAAGTATCAAACTAACTGTAGTTGCCGACATCATGAGCCTGGTACTTTTAACGCCTCCAGGCGAGTGGGGCGCTGATATTGTTGTGGGTTCAACCCAGCGTTTCGGTGTGCCGATGGGTTTTGGCGGCCCGCACGCGGCATTTTTTGCTACTAAAGAGGAATACAAACGCTCGCTACCCGGCCGTATAATAGGTGTTACCATTGACAGTGCGGGCAATTATGCTTTGCGTATGGCATTGCAGACCCGCGAGCAGCATATCCGCAGGGATAAAGCCACTTCAAATATATGTACAGCCCAGGCACTACTGGCTATAATGGCCGGTATGTATGCGGTATATTACGGCCCTTCAGGTTTAAAGCTAATTGCGGAAAGAATACACGGATTAGCCGTATTATTAGCTAATTCATTAAAACAACTTGGTTATAAGCAGCTGAACGAGTCGTTTTTTGATACGTTGAAATTTGATTTGGGCGACCTTGCGGGATCCATTCATGCCGGGGCTATCGATAATGAAATGAACTTTAATTATAAAGGTTCAATAGCTACCATCTCGATTGATGAAACCACCTCGCCCGAGGATATTAAAACCATCGTCCGCATTTTCGGCAAGGTAAAGGGCCAGCAATTAAACGAGGCTGGTTTTAACGAATTAAAGGGAAACCTTAAAACAGTTATACCGGCAAGCTTGCAGCGTAAATCGGCATATTTAACACATGCCCTGTTTAATTCGCATCATTCCGAGCACGAGATGCTGCGTTATATTAAGTCGCTGGAGACAAAAGACCTTTCGCTTTGCCACTCGATGATCGCGTTAGGTTCATGTACCATGAAGCTGAATGCTACTACAGAGATGGTTCCGGTAACCTGGGCGGAGTTCAGTAAAATGCACCCGTTCGCTCCGGCCGACCAGGTTGGCGGCTACATGCAAATATTTGATGAGCTAAATACCGGGTTTTGCGAGATAACCGGCTTCGCGGCCATGAGCCTGCAGCCAAATGCCGGCGCGCAAGGTGAATATGCCGGGTTAATGGTTATACGCGCCTATCACCACGACAGGGGCGACAGCCACCGCAATATTGCTTTAATACCGTCGTCTGCGCACGGTACCAACCCGGCATCAGCGGCAATGGCCGGAATGAAGATTATTGTGGTAAAGTGTGACGAGAACGGAAATATAGACGTTGCCGACCTGAAGGAAAAAGCCGGACAATATAAAAATGAACTCTCGTGCCTGATGGTAACTTATCCATCTACGCATGGTGTGTTCGAAGAATCAATTATTGAGGTTTGCGACATCATTCACCAAAATGGCGGCCAGGTTTATATGGACGGCGCCAACATGAACGCCCAGGTAGGCTTAACCAGCCCGGCAAATATCGGCGCGGATGTGTGTCATTTGAATTTACATAAAACATTCTGTATCCCACACGGCGGCGGCGGTCCGGGCATGGGCCCGATCGGTGTGGCTAAGCACCTGGTTCCGTATTTACCAGGGCATGCTGTTGTGGATATTGACAAAGGGAAATCCATTCATGCTGTTTCGTCTGCACCCTGGGGGTCTGCATCTATACTCATTATTTCTCATGCCTACATTGCCATGATGGGCAGCGAAGGCCTTACCGACGCTACCCGTTATGCCATCCTGAATGCAAACTATATCAAAACCCGCCTGCAGCATCATTACCCTGTATTATACACCGGCGCAAACGGCCGCTGCGCGCACGAAATGATACTGGACTGCCGCGCCTTTAAAAACTTTGGTGTAGAGGTAACAGATATTGCCAAGCGCTTAATGGATTATGGCTTCCATGCGCCTACGGTTTCCTTCCCGGTTGCCGGAACCGTTATGGTTGAACCCACCGAATCCGAGCCCAAGCACGAGCTTGACCGCTTTTGCGACGCGATGATCTCTATCCGTCATGAAATTGACGATGTGGAAAAAGGTATTTCTGATAAAACAGATAACCCGCTTAAAAACGCGCCGCATACAGCTTCGGTAATTACAGCTAATGATTGGGAGCATCCTTACACCCGGCAGAAGGCCGCATTTCCACTGCCTTATGTCGCGGCATATAAATTCTGGCCTTCTGTTGGCCGGGTTAACGACACCTATGGCGACAGAACGCTCATTTGCAGCTGCCCGCCATTGGAAGATTACGAATTTGAAGAAAGTGTTATTGAATAAAGTGAATCGATGTGCAAATTTCAGATGTGCAGATGTGCAAATAAAAAAACATCTGCACATCTGAAATCTGCATATTTGCACATTCAATTATGATCGCTAACACTCCCGCCGCACCCTATTACGCCGTCATTTTCACCTCCCTGCGCACGGAAGGTGAAAACGGCTACAACGCTATGTCCGAAGAGATGGCGGCGCTTGCAAAGCAGCAGGAAGGCTATCTCGGTATCGAGTCCGCGCGGAATGAACTGGGTATCACCGTCTCTTACTGGCGCTCGCTGGAAGACATCAAAAACTGGAAAGCCAATACACAACACCTTTTTGCTCAGCGGCAGGGGCGCGAAAAATGGTACGAGCAGTACAAGGTAAGGATATGCAAAGTGGAGCGTGATTATGAATTTTAGTCGATGATTACCGGCTGTATCATTTTGTGACAGAGATACAATTGATACAGCTGATACACTGACAAATTATTGTCAGCACTTTGAATAAGAAGTCTCCTCTGCCGGGGGAGATTATTCATTTTATATTGTTTTTTATGGTATTCATGAAGGCTGCGCCGTTTAGAGGGGCTTAAACATTTCACCGCTCAAATTCCTGTTTTTACCGACAACTTTTAACTGCCGACCAAATTCACATTGCCGCGAACCCGCCCGGGATATAATTTTATACCAGGATATAAAAAACAACACAAAATCCGGTAAAAAAATGGACGCTTATCAAAATTCATACACATCGTTTTCGGGCATCACTATTGAAGAATATAGTTTTCTGCATCATGCGTCAGCAGGGCTTTCCCAAAATCAAATGCAAACCTTTATGCTGGTTTATAACGACAGGCGTAAAAACCCGAATGATATCTTGTTAGCAACCTTAATGGGATTCTTAGGCGTTGCAGGGATACAGCGGTTCATGACCGGCCAGATCATCTTAGCCCTGCTTTATTTTTTTACCGGCGGATTTTTAGGATTTGGAACGGTTATTGATTTATTGACATACAAGAGTATTACAAACGATTACAACAGGCACCTGGCTTACGAATGCTACCACATAGCCAGGGCCGCCCGGTAACAACGTTTGCAGGGAGCTAAACCGATATTGAAATCTTTTGATTTATCGCAATAGCCGCTTTAACTCCCCGCAACTCTATCATATATACAGGGGCAAACCCATTAAAAACCCATTCGCGATTGGCGAATGGGTTTTTAATTTTGTCAAAATATCTCTCAAAATTCCGTCACACGTGGGCTTTCCTCCAAACACTTCCGACTTCGGATTTTCCTGACTTTCGGGCTTTCCTGACTTTCAATATAAAGACTTAACTTCGTTATATAGCTTTACCTTAAACCATAACCATGAAAAAATTATTTGTCTTGGCCATCGTATGCCTGACAACCTATTGCACATCCGCGCAAAGCGTCGATCTGCGCCGCAAAATTGAAGTGACCGGCATTGCCGAGCAGGAAGTTACGCCTGATATTATAAACGTTACTATCTCTTTACAGGAGTACATAAACGGCAAAACCAAAGTTACCATCGAGCAGTTGGAAAACCAGCTGGAAACGGCGGTTAAGGATGTCGGTATCGCAAAAGAAGACTTCACCGTAAATAATTTATACAGCTATAATAACACCTACCAGAAAAAGAAGAACCCCGATTTTCTGGCAAGCAAGCAATACAGTATCCGGTTTCGCGATCTCAATAAATACAACCAGATATTAAGCCTGGTTGACCCCAAAGGGATACAATCTACAAATATTGAAAATTATGATTACTCAAAAATCACAACAGTAAAGCGTGAGTTAAAAATACAGGCCTTACTTGCCGCAAAGGAAAAGGCAAATTATTTACTAAACAGCATTGGTGCAAAACTAGGCTCTGTAATTGAAGTAAATGAGGTTGATAATAACGGTATGGAGCCGCAGGCCATGTTTGCGAACAGGGCCATGACCTTCAAAGCTTTACCCCAGGTTTCGGACATTGATTTTAAAAAAATAAAGCTAAGTTTCCAGGTGCATGCAGTTTTTGAAATTATCCCGTAACTTTTTAAATACACCTTTCGTATACCGATAATAGTAACGGATTATTTATAATTAACTTCCCTATATCGATTATAAATACTTCACTATCACTAACGTAATTGATTTAAACTTTGTTAATATTTTTAACCTGACCAGTTATGATTTTTAATAGACCCGAAAGGATACTGCTGGTAGCCCCCAATATCTTCTCGATCCAGTTATTAGACAAAAATAAACAGATCAAACACATCACTTCAGTCGAACGGGTTTTTCCTGCCATTTTTGAAATGTCACCCAATATTATCGTATTTGATTACGATTATCTGAATAAGGATATGGAAAAAATACTGCGCCGCATCCGCACCAACACCTACTACAATAAAATTAAAATTTGCTGTTTCAAAAGCAGCCCCGACCGCAGAATCGATAGCTTCCTTGAGGTACTGGGCGTTAATCATGTAATTTACAAAGCCGAATTACAAAACCCCACGAAAACGGTTATCAACCACGTTAAATCAATTTTCGATTCAGCGGTAACCGATTTGCTTGTAACGGCTACTTTTTAAGCCTGGCGTAATCGCTTCTCATTCTTCAATTAATTTTTACCGCTCTTGTATTTCAGGAAGAATTCTTCCGAATTTTCCGTATCTCCAAAATTTCGTATTGCATCCCTAACAATATTGTTTGCCTGTAAACATTTTCAAAATTATAACGCTGTATTATTAAAAATTAATCCGGAATTAATTTATTATCAATAAACGGTGGTTTTCGTTCTAATTGATTGCCGCGAGCCCGCCGTTATCCGCTCTTTCTTATTGATTAATAAGCACTTGACAATGTCAATAATTGAATTTATATTTATCGTCCTAATTCATACAAGCATGATCCGTACACGCTTCAAGAAGGTACTATTGGTTGCACCCGACGTTTTCCCCGGCCAGTTATTGGCTGATAATAAGAACGTTAAACACATTGCCGCTATCAGCGGGATATTTCCGTCTATTTTTGAATTAAACCCTCACGTAATTATTTTCGATTATGATTATATAGGCGCGGATATTGAGAAAGTGCTCCGGCGGATCAAGATCAACCGCTTTTATGATAAACTGAAAATTTGCTGCTATAAATCAGTGCCCAACGAAAAAACCGACAGCCTGCTTAAAGCCCTCGGTGTCGATCACCTGTTTTACCAGGATGATATGGCAAAATTGCAAAAAAACAAAACGGTATTCAGCAGTTTCGGCGCTATCTTCGATGCCTCTATCATGAAGTGGGTGGCAAGCGTTTCGCATTAAGGCGGCAAATATCCGGCTAAAGCCAATTCACACTTATCAATTCTCCGTCCCATAAAATGGAACGGCAATGAAGTATTATTCGTTTACCGTTGACTTTAGCCAGCTTCTTTTCAGACTTCCGGACTTCCCCGACTAATCTATCCAATCAAACTTCGTATATGGCACCAGCACATCCGGTATTTTAATACCCGTTTCGGTTTGATTATTTTCAAGTAACGTTGCCACAATACGCGGCAAGGCCAATGCGCTGCCATTGAGGGTATGTGCCAGTTGGGTTTTGCCTTCGGCATTGCGGAAACGCAGTTTTAGCCGGTTGCTTTGGAAACTTTCAAAGTTGGAAACAGACGATACCTCCAGCCAGCGCTGCTGTGCCGCGCTCCAGGTTTCCATATCGTATGTTAACGCCGATGCAAAGCTCATATCCCCGCCGCAAAGCCGCAGCACCCGGTACCGCAATCCTAATTTTTGCAATAATCCCTGTACGTGCAGGCTCATTTGTTCCAGCATTTCATATGATCTATCGGGATGCGCAACCTGTACTATTTCCACTTTATCAAACTGGTGCAGGCGGTTTAATCCGCGCACATGAGCACCGTATGAGCCCGCTTCACGGCGGAAGCAAGGTGTATAGCCGCAATTTTTAACAGGCAGCTCCTCGGCCTTTAAAATCACGTCGCGGTACATATTCGTTATGGGTACTTCGGCGGTTGGTATCAGGTATAAGTTATCGACGCCTGCAAAATACATTTGCCCTTCTTTATCGGGCAGCTGGCCTGTTCCATAGGCCGAAGCCTCGTTAACCAGCAGCGGCACCATTACTTCGCCGTATCCGGCCTTTTCGGCTTCGTCAATAAAATAATTGATGAGGGCGCGCTGCAATTTTGCGCCTTTACCTTTATAAACCGGGAACCCCGCGCCGGTTATTTTAACGCCCAGCTCAAAATCTATCAGGTTATATTTGGCAGCCAGTTCCCAGTGCGGCAGGGCGGTGGCCGGCAGCGCTGGTATCGCGCCATTTTCAAGCACTATTTCGTTTTCTTCCGGCGTAATCCCTTTCGGGACAGTACTATGCGGCAGGTTGGGCAGCAGCACCAGTTTTTGCTGCAGTTCCTCTTCTATCGCGTTAAGCTGTTCGCCAAGGTTTTTGATCTCCTCTTTCCAGGCCCCAGTTGTTGATTTCAGTTCTTCCGCTTCGGCCTTTTTACCGGTGCGCATCAGCTCGCCTACCTGTTTGGCTGCCGCATTGGCCTGCGCTGAAACATTGTCCATGCTGGTTTGGGTTGAACGGCGGTTATCATCCAGTTTGATGATCTCATCAACCAGTTGGGGCTGTTTAAAATTTTTTACAGCCAAACGTTCTAAAACCTGTTCCCTGTTATCGCGGATATAACTAACTTGCAGCATTGATTTATTTTTAAGCAAAGATATAAATTAGTTCATGGTTCATAGTTGATGGTTCATGGCCGGATTTAGAAATTAGTAAAGTTCATAATTCAGATAAAAAACATCCCGATTATTCAAACTTATGCAGCTCCATGATCTATGAACCATGAACTATCAACTATGAACCAAACCGGTAAACTCTACTTAGTACCCACCCCGATTGGCAACCTTGAAGACATCACCTTCAGGGCCATTCGTGTTTTAAAGGAGGCCGATCTCATACTGGCCGAAGATACCCGAACATCGGGGCCGTTGCTGAAGCATTTCGATATACATCAGAAGGTGTTTTCGCACCACCAGCATAATGAACATCAATCTTCAAATGAGATTGTCCGGTTTTTAAAGGAAGGGAAAAATATCGCGCTGATATCGGATGCTGGTACTCCCGCTATATCCGATCCGGGGTTTTACCTGGTAAGGGAAGCGTTGAAAAATGAGATACCGGTTGAGTGCCTGCCCGGCGCGACTGCCTTTGTACCTGCGCTGGTTAACTCCGGTTTCCCGACCGACCGGTTTTGTTTTGAAGGGTTCCTCCCATTAAAAAAAGGTCGTCAAACACGTTATAAAACATTGGCGACCGAAGAGCGCACCATCATACTATACGAATCGCCGCACCGTTTATTAAAAACATTCGAAGAAATGATAACCTATTTTGGCGCCGACCGGCAAATATCTGTATCGCGGGAGCTTACAAAGATGTTTGAAGAGACCGTTCGCGGTACGGTTACCGAAGTAAAAACGTATTTTGAGACACACCCGGCAAAAGGGGAATTTGTAATTTGCGTGACGGGAAAAAATTAACAGTGTCATTGCGAGGAGCGTGCAGGCGGGGATTGGCAGCGACGAAGCAATCCCGTAGTCGCGCAAACGGACATGCATAGTTCGCGATTGCCGCGCTATCGCTCGCAATGACAAGAAATTATCACATGAAAAAAAACGTTCTTTTATCCATTCTTTCCGGTTTGCTGCTTTGGGCTGCCTGGCCGCCAACGCCGTATTCAACATTTTTATTATTTGTGGGGTTGGCCCCGATGCTGGTGGCTATCGAAAATATCATCCGGTCGGATGCTAAATCAAAGGGCAAAAAAATATTTCGCATAACCCTCCTTGGGTTTTTTATCTGGAATACCTTATGCATATTTTGGGTGTACAACGCCTTGAAAATAGTAGGCGAGGTAGTGGCATTACCTATTTCGCTGATACCCTATTCCCTTGCCCCCCTGCTAATGGCTACAGCTTGCTGGCTATATTTCAGACTAAGACTCATCACCAGCCGCGGTATTGCTTTGGCAGGATTGGTTTGTTTTTGGATAGCCTACGAATACCTGCATCAAAGCTGGCCACTCGCCTTCCCGTGGATGACGCTCGGCAACGGCTTCGCCGTGGCACACCCGTGGGTGCAATGGTATGAATATACCGGCGTATACGGCGGTACCATTTGGATATGGGTATTGAATATCCTGGCATTTTTGATCTATGATGATTTTAGAAGTACAAAAAACAAGAGCCTGCAGCTAAAGCTGATCTCAAGCTTTGTTATTGTGCTGATATTACCATTGAGTTTTTCGCTATACCGGTATTACAGCTATAAGGAGCAGTCAAACCCATCCAACATTGTGGTTGTGCAGCCCAATATCGACCCCTACGTGAAAGAATCGTCCATGCCAGCAAAGACTCAGCTCAATATTTTAACCCATTTGTCCGATTCGCTTGGCCAAGCCAATACCGAGTTCTTTTTATGGCCCGAAACCGCCCTGCCGGACCCGCTGGATGAGGATAATATTCGTACCAACACTTATTTTTTAAAGGCACGGCACTTTTTAAGCAAATACAAAAATGGCAACTTGCTTACCGGCGCCGAGACGTTTAAAATATACAATAACCGTGCTTCTGAAACCGCCCGGCCTTACGGCCCGCATGGAAATCAGTTTTTTGACGACTATAATGCAGCCGTCAATATCGAGAACTCGCCTAATGTGCAATTTTACCATAAATCTAAATTGGTACCCGGGGCCGAATCAATGCCGTTCGAAAATGAATTATCGTTTTTAAAACCGGTTTTTGAACATTTGGGCGGTGCCACGGGTGCCTATGGCAGTCAAAAAGAGCCGGGTGTTTTTTATTCGCAAAGCGGCATTGGCGCCAGCCCTGCTATTTGCTACGAATCTATCTGGGGCGGTTGGATAGCGGAATCGGTTCGCAAGGGCTCGCAATTTATTGCCATTATCACCAATGATGGCTGGTGGGAAAACACCCCCGGTAAGGACCAGCACCTGGATTACGCGAAGCTGCGCGCCATCGAGACCCGCAGGTGGGTCTGCCGCTCGGCAAATACTGGCATCTCCGCGTTCATCAACCAGCGTGGCGACGTAGTGCAGTCAACCAAATGGTGGGTTAAAACAGCGATAAAACAGGACATTAATTTAAATTCTGATGTTACTTTTTATGTCCGCTATGGCGATTACCTGGCTAAAACTGGAAGCATGCTGGCGTTATTGGGGATGGTTTTTATTGGGTTTAAAATGATTAAAATCCGATAAACAAAAAAATCCGAAATCGAAATTCCGAAACGGCGAAGCCCTCTTGAGTGCCTTAAAAAAACATTAACAACGAAAATCCGAAATCATTCCTCTCCGTCCCTGTTCAATATAAACTTCAGTAAATCGTATATCGGCTGCTGAATGACCTTACCGATATGAATACCGTTTTCCTTGCAAACCGTTTTCAGCTCATCCGTAAAAACGTAGGCAATCGATCCAACAAAGTTGCATTTATAGTTATGGTATTCGGGATACGATTTAATATTGGTTTCGATAAATTCCAGCAAGCCTGTTCGCAGCAAGCTTTGCGCATAGGTTGATTCGCGCACGTCGCTTAAAAATTTACTGAATGAGGCCAGGTAAGTGTTGGCATTGGATGTTTGATAAACATGCCTGATGACTATTTCTTTATCCAGGTGATATTTCTCATCGAACTTTTCGCTTATTTCCTTAGGCATGTTGCCGTACAAGAAATCGGTTACCAGCGACTTACCAAACCAGGTTCCCCCTCCTTCGTCACCCAAAACAAAGCCCAGGCCGTGCTGGCCGTCGTGAATGTCTTCCCCATCGAAAAATGAAATGTTTGAGCCGGTTCCCAACACGCAGCAAAGGCCCTTTTCGTGCCCGCAAGTGGCGTAAGCCGAACCCAGCAGATCGCTGTCGACGCTTATATACGATTTTGTAAATAACTGGCTCAGGGCGTTCGAAACAATTTCGTGCCGGTCGGGGCTCGAGGCGCCGGCGCCGAAAAAATAAATCTCTTTTATATCGGCGGCATATGCTATCAGGTCAGGCACCTGGTCCTGTAATATTTTAACGATCTCTTTTTCGGATAAAAAGTAAGGGTTGAGCCCGGATGTTCTGAATTGCTGCGTCTTATTTTCCGGAAGAGCCAGCAACCAGTCTGTCTTTGACGACCCGCTATCAGCCACTAAGATCATTGACAAAGCGCTTCGAGGGCTTTTTGAGTAAGAGGTTTATGCAGAAATTGCGTGATATATTTATTATCCATCGACCGCCTTATATCCAATGGATCAAGCGACGAGGACAGCATGAATATTTTTATATCCTGTTTATTGATATTGATTTTGTCGTAAGCCTCTAAAAATTCAAATCCACTCATCAAAGGCATGCGTACGTCCAAAAAGATGACATCAGGCTTCACTGTTCCGTCGCGCAGGGAATTGATCGCCTCATTGGCCGAACGGGCAACAATAATGGTTTCGGCAAACTTACTGACCTCCAAAATCTTACGCGTGACAAAATTATCAATATAATTGTCGTCAATCAATAAGCAGGTTTTAAAGCAATCCACCATTTATCCTCAAAAATAGCCTTTTAAAACAATTTAAAAAAAAATGTTGTTTTTTTTATTCAACATAATTAATTAATTGTTAACAACTATCAACAGTAAGGCCATACAAAACATATAGCCGGAGCGGTTGTAAATGAGGCGCTACCTTAACTTAATAAATTCAGAGACCGGCAGCAATAAAATATTTTATAAATTGCCGCATGAAACCCTTTCTGCAAACTACTTTTTTTTGTTTAACACTTCTTTTTATGCATCCTGATATCAGCCAGGCAGCAGGCGCTGTAAAAATATCTTATACTGTTTCGTTTCCAGAAGCACAGGCACATTATGCCGATGTCGAAATGCATATTTCTGGGCTGAATCAAACTGTTCTCGATCTAAAAATGCCGGTATGGACGCCCGGTTCGTACCTGGTGCGCGAATATGCCAAAAATGTAGAATCATTCAGCGCGGCGGCAGAAAATGGAACATTATCCGCTCCGAAGGTCAGCAAAAATTGCTGGCGTATTCAAACTGCGGGACACACGGCTGTAACCGTCAAATACAAGGTTTACTGTTTCGAGATCTCTGTGCGTACCAGCTTTGTTGACGCGGCACATGGATTCCTTTCCTCCGCGGGAACATTCATGTATCCCGATAAAATGCTTCACGAGCCTTCAACCGTTCATATTATTCCTTACAAAGGATGGGACAAAGTTTCAACCAGCCTCGAAATGGTTAATAACGACCCATTTACCCGGCAGGCGCCCAATTACGATATCTTATTTGACTCGCCGGTGGAAGTTGGGAACCAGGACGTTTTTGGATTTGACGCCGCCGGTGTTAAATACGAAGTTGCTATGTGCGGCGGCGGCAATTATGATAAGGAAAAGCTCAAAAAGGATATGGCAAAAATCGTGGAGCAGGAAACGGCCATATTTGGTGAGAACCCCAATAAGCATTACGTTTTTATAGTACACAACTACGCGAGGGGCGGCGGCGGCCTGGAGCACTTAAGCTCAACGGTATTGGGCGCTTCGCGCGACAATTATAAAAACGACCAGGGTTACCACAACTTTTTGGGGCTGGTTGCTCATGAGCATTTCCACCTGTGGAATGTAAAGCGTTTGCGCCCCATCGCTTTGGGACCATTTAACTACGACAACGAAAATTACACCACCGATTTGTGGATAGCCGAAGGTTTTACCGCCTATTACCAAAACCTGGTATTGCGCCATACAAACCTGATCACACCTGACAACTATTTAAATGCGATCACCGGCGAGATCAATACGATCGAAAATCAGCCGGGTATAAAAGTTCAGCCTTTAGCCGAAGCCAGTTTTGACGCCTGGATAAAAGCATACCGGCCAAACGAAAATTCTGTAAATACAAACATATCCTATTACGATAAAGGCGCGGTGGCAGGCATGCTGCTTGATCTTGAAATTATTAATGATACAAAAGGACAGAAATCATTGGACGATGTAATGAGATATATGTATGATACTTATTACAAGCAAAAAGGACGGGGTTATACCGATACTGAATTTAAACAGGGCCTCGAAAAATTTGCCGGAAAAAACCTGGACGACTTTTATAAGAAATACATTTATGGCTTGGCGGCCATCGATTACAATAAGTACCTGGGTTATGCAGGATATAGCCTGGTTGATGAGTTAGCTGCCACCAATGAGCCTGGCTTGGGAATAGCGCTTGTCAGCAACAACGGGAAAAAAATAGTTACCGCCGTTTTACGCGCCGGCGCCGGATGGATAGACGGTATCAATGTAAATGATGAATTATCGGCGATAGACGGTGTGCCGGTAACAGACATTAGTACCATGCTTGACGGCAAAAAGCCCGGCGACAAAATTTCGGTTTCGGTTATCCGCGACGGACTGCCGCTAACTTTACCGGTAACTATTCTCAGAAACACACGGGTTAAATACAAAATCGATCCGCTGCCCGGCGCTAGTCCTCAGCAGTTGGCGGTACAAAAGAAATGGTTGAATTTGTGATTTAATTTTTAGTTAATATTTATTGTTTAAATTAAAACAATTGGCGGCAGGCTGTTGTTTATAAGCTATAAATCATTAACTAAAACAAATCATCATGAACTCACTACTGTATATCATTGCCGTCATCCTTATAATAGGTTGGGCATTTGGGTTTTTTCTTGCTTCGGCAGGCGGATTAATTCACATATTGCTGGTTATTGCAATCATCGCGATAATACTTGGCTTATTGCGCAGGCCTACAGCAGTTTAACGCTGCAACATCGTAAATTGACTAATAAAAAGGGCCCAGCTTACCAATTAAGCCGGGCTCTTTTGTTTCAGCAAAAAACTATTCTTTTTCCCGTGCGCCCGACTGGTTAACGCCGCTTTCCGCAATTTTGGTAAGCAGGCTGTCGGCATTTTTTTCCTCTTTTAAAGTTGCCTCCAAAAGTTGAGCGGCTTCCCTGTAACCCAGCACATTTGCCAGGGTTCTTAACGTACCGTATGAAGCCATTTCGTAATGCTCAATCTTTTGAGCGGCAGATATAATACCAATATCCCTGGTATAAGTGCCCTCTTCAGTATCAGCTACTATTTCGTCACCCTCTTTGATCAATCCGGCCATTGCTTCGCATTTTTTGGCCGCTGCCTTCTCATCGATTGATTCAAAAACACCTTCCAAACGGGTGACATGGTTTTCGGTTTCCGCCAGGTGGGCCTCAATCGCGGTCCGCAGCTTGTCAGACGTTGCCGCCTTTGCCATTTTCGGCAGAGCTTTAACTAAATGCTGCTCGGCCCAATAAATGTCCTTTAATTCATCAACGAATAACTCGTTCAATGCAGACTCCTGCGAATCCGTCGCTTGTTCTGATCTTTTTACTTTGGTTTCCATAACGTTATAATTTATTTTGTTTGTACCGCAGTTAAGGACATTAACCATACCAATTTGTTTTGTTCTGGTTAATTTTTTATAATTTTAAAAAACATTTTCGGTTAACCTCGTACGAATCAATATCTTAAATAACCAATAACTGTTTCGTTTTATTCTCAATTGGGATAGCCATGCGTTCAGTAAATATTATTTGTCTCTTTTATTAAATAATTGGTGGTAATGCGTAATGTCAAACGCTATTAACCTTTCAGGCGCCCTTTTTAGTCGCTAAGCTTTGCATCAGCTGTTCGTACAGGTCGTCACCTGTAGCCTTTTGCGGTTTAAGTTTTTTAACTGTGGCACGTTTACCTTGCGATTTGGCCTTAATGATCTTCAACAGTTCGTCGTTATATTCATCTTTAAACTTCGAAACATCAAAATGTTCGGCATACTGGTTAATAAGGGCCAGCCCCATATCCAGCTCTTTTTTACTAACTTCAATATCAGGCACTTTCAAATCTTCGGAACTGCGTATCTCCTGGGCAAAACGGATGCGCGTTATTACCAGCACTTTTTCAACCGGGTGCACAATGCAAAGGCTTTCGGTACTGCGTAATACAAACCTGGCCAGCCCGGCCTTTTTCGATTTAACCAGCGCTTGTATCAAAAGGGCATAGGCCTTATTACTTTTTGTATCGGGCTCGGCGTAATAGGATGTTTCATAGTACATCGGGTTTACATCGGCTATGTCAACAAAGCTCTCTATCTCAATTATCCTGCTTTTTTCGGGAGCGGCATCGGCAAAATCATTTTCATCCATTATCACATATTCATCATTCAGCTTGTACCCTTTCACAATTTTATCGTACGGCACTTCTTTATGGGTATGCTCATTTACGCGCTGATAACGTATACGCGAGTGGTCGCGGCTATCCAGCATGTCAAAATCAAGCGAGCTGGTTTGCACAGCCGAATATAATTTTACAGGTATGCTCACCAGCCCAAAGCCGAGTGAGCCCTTCCAGATAGATCTCATAGCCAAAATATTAATGCTTTACTATAACCATTTAAAAGGTAAAAGGGTTTTAACCAGATAAAAACTGATTTCGGGTAACGCGAATCTAATTGCCGATTGCGGCAATTAAATGTGGTACATGAATTTAATTGGTCTGCATTCAATCGGATACGCAACACTCTCCGTATGTAGCCGTATAACTTATATATGTGTGTAAATATTAAACTATATCAAAAGGGGTTGCTTATCCTGGTTTTGAGCATCATCCCCTTTTGTTTTGCCAGCGGCGAAAACAAAACGCCTGGTAGTTTAAGTAACACCAGGGAAGTTATCCTGTACCAGGCAAAACATGCCGGGGAAGACAAAAGATTAAAGATTGAAAAAGAGAAGGATCAAACAATCATAAGGGATCAGCGCGCATCCCTGTCGGTCGGAATATTCAGTATGATCATCATTTGTGTGGGCCTTGTTATTATGGAACAGCTATACCGGCAGGTAAAAGCGAAAAACAAGGTGATACAGGAACAAAATCGCCGGCTGGAAAACAGCAATAATGTAAAGGATACTATTTTATCGATAATTTCGCATGATTTGCGCAATCCCATATCCCAGGTTATCGGCTTGCTGGATCTTTGGGAAGAAGGTGATATAACCACAGGGGAAATTGAAGTATTGCTACCCGCTTTTAAGGTCTCCAGCTTAAGTACGCTTGAATTACTGGACAATTTGCTGATATGGTCAAAAAATCAGCTGTACGACTTCAATTATTATCCCGTGTTATTTAAGGTAAGCCGGGCGGCCGATACTGTTATAAGCAACCTGCGACCTGCTATTGCTCAAAAAAACTTATCGGTAATAAACAAAATTTCGCCGTCGATCAGCGTATACGCCGACGAGGAGATGATCACGATCGTTTTACGTAACCTGGTGTCAAACGCCATAAAATTTACACCCGAAAAGGGATGTATTACATTATCGGGCTCAATGAAGGACGGCTTTGCGACTATTGTAGTTATGGATAACGGGATCGGCATAAAAGCGGAAGATCAGGCACACCTCTTTAATGCACCCGCAACTTTGAGTCCTTTTAAAGAAAAGAGCCCTGGTTTAGGATTGAAAATATGCAAAGACTTCATCGCGTTAAATTACGGGCGGATAGGGCTGGAAAGCAGGGAGAATGAAGGAAGCAAATTCTATATTTCCATTCCAATGGATAGAAACCTTGTCACGCAGCATATGCGGCAGCCAGAAGAAATATTAATTTAGAGCGATCAAAACCAAATCCGCGTTACGCCAGTCGTATGGTTTGAATTAATGCAGCTTTAATAGAGGTTGCCTGCTATTATCAATTAATACCGCTTTAAGCTGGGCGGGCCGGCTGATCATTATCCCTGGTTTCCCCTGGTAATTAATTAACTTACCGGTTACTGTAAAATCCTTGCCCTTGTCATCAACCTCCGGCCGGCCCTTAAATTTACCTCTGCCGGCTCCGCTGATAACAACGGTGAGGGCATGGTTGGGATAGTCGCCGCCCAAATAAAGCACAGTTGTATTTGATACGGATATGTATTTGCCGCTATATACCTTATCGCAAATTTTAACCGTTTGACCTATGTGCTTTCCAGCATCTTTAGCGGCAATTGTAGCTTGTGCGGATGCTTTGAACGTGAATAAGACGGCAAGAAAAACGAGGATCACTAAGCGTTTCATAGTATGAAGATAAGAAAACAAAAAGGACTTACGAAGTTTTAAAACCTAATAAGTCTGCATTTCTGTTTACGCCTCCAGTCAGCGAAATCCCAAAATCAAAAAAATCAGCGATACAGAAGTCTGTTCTGTATGGTTAACCATATCCATCTTGGCAAGCAGTAGCTTATTTAAATATTCGATTTAGTTGATGCCCTTTGAAGAAATTCCTCATAACAACTATAGCATCGTCGCGATCAGCGATTATGACGCTTATTTGCATCACTGGCCAACGTCGATAGCATCAACGCTAAAATCAATAGCTTAATTTATTTGCTATGGTCTAATCTTTGAATTTATTGTCTAACGCTGGTCACTTAGCCACACCACTTTTTGCTCCGATACATGGGGCTGGCCTATTATGTCACGATATAGCTCGGGCCTGCGCGCCTTCATATAGCGGTAGCCGCCCGCGTTTTCCAACTTGTCCGGCGTAATTGTGGCTACGGCGATGTCGTCATCCAGCTTGCGGCATTCGGCAATAATATCCCCGTAAGGGTCAATAATCATCGAGCAGCCATTTTTTAGCTGGTCGTCGTCCATGCCGATTGGGTTCGAGAAAATAGCGTATATGGCATTGTCGTAAGCACGCGAGGGCAGCCACTTCATCAGCCATTCCCGTCCCTTAAGCCCGTCAAATTCTTTGCGGAGTGATGTAGGATCGGCCTCCCTGTTTTCCCATAACGCCGGATCAACAAAACCCGCGCCGGGCCGGGTGGATGGTGTACACATGGTAACATGTGGCATAAAAATAATATCCGCGCCAAGCAATTTGGTGGCCCTCACGTTTTCAAAAATGTTATTATCATAACAGATCAAAATACCGCATTTCCAGCCATACAGGTCAAAAACAACATATTGATCGCCCGGCGTAATATGTTTATTAATGAAAGGGTGAAGCTTACGAAATTTGACGACCAGGCCGGTTTTGTCAACACAAACCTGTGCCTTGTATATTTTGCCATTGGCGTCCTTTTCAAACAGCCCGGCTAAAATGGCAATGTTATGTTCCCCGGCGATCTCTGTTAATGCGCCTACGCTCGGGCCGTCGGGAATAAACTCAGCCAGTTCGAGCATCTGTTCCCGCGAAAAATGCCGCGCAAACGAATAGCCGGTTACCGAGCACTCATGAAAAGCGATCACGTTCGCGCCTTTGGACGCGGCCTGTCCGGAAAGTTTTTTAATCATTTGCAGGTTATATTCCTTATCGCCGCTCTTATTTTCAAACTGCGCGGCCGCGATTTTAATTGGTTCCATAAAGGGCTGATTGGTAATACTAATCTATGAATAAAAATAGAGACGATAAATTTCTCCAAATACCATTAGAGAAGATTTATAACTGGATAACAAGAAATATTATTGGCTTTAGCCGGATTAAATTTCAGTTATTAACCGTTATATTTACATTATTATAAACCAATTATCATGCTTAAAAAATGCCCGGGGAAACATCCGTTTCTCCAATTTATCCTTGCCGCTGTATTCCTGGTAAGCATATTGCTATCAGCACCCGCCCATGCGGCGATCAAAACTTACAAAAAAAACAGCAACAGCGTTACGTTTACGCTGGATAAGGGCCTGATGAAAATCATCGTCTGCAAGGACGATATCATCGAAGTAAAGTACACCATTTTTAACGCTTTCCAAACCAAACCCTCCCTCGTCGTAAATAATAACTGGCTGCAGCACCCGTCATTTACAGTTAGCACGCAAAATGGAGACGTAGTCATAACCACTAAAAAATTAACTATCAGGATTAACAAGGCAACCAATGCCATAACCTATACCGATCTGCACGGCAAAATCATAACCGCCGAAGACCAGCAAAATAAAACCATGAGCCCGGCTACTATTGCCGGCATCAGCACATATAAGGTAAGCACCCAGTTTCGCTCACCCGCAAACGAGGCGCTTTATGGGCTGGGTTGCCATCCGCTTGATAGCTTATCCATCAACTATAAAGGCCGCGACCAGGATTTGGCTATTCGATATATGACCGGAGCTATACCTGTTTTGCTATCAACAAAAGGTTATGGACTGTTGTGGGACAACTATTCCGCATCAAATTTTTATGGCAGTGTAGATGATAATACTAAATTCAAATACGTATCTGAAAGCGGCAAACAGGTTGATTATTACTTTTTTTACGGCCCTGATTTTGACCAGATCATCAACCTCTATCGTATAGCCACAGGCAAAGCGCCCATGTACGCCAAATGGGCGTTCGGGCTGTTCCAGTCGCAGGACAGGTATATGAGCGAGGCGGAAGTTTTATCGGTTAAGGACAATTACCGTAACAACCATATACCTGTCGACGTGATCGTGCAGGATTGGTATTATTGGGACCCCTTGCCAATCGGCTCGCATGTGATGAAACCCGAACGCTACCCGCATCCCAAACAAATGCTGGATGAATTGCATAAAGCCAATATCCATGGGATGATCTCAATATGGCCGGTGTTCGGAAAAGGCACGCCCAATTACGATGCATTGCAGAAAATGGGCGGCCTTACCGATATTACCTGGGATAACGTGGTTACACATACTTTTGACACGTATTACGACGCGCATTACCCAAAAGCGCGCGACCTTTACTGGCAGCAAGCCCGCGATAGCCTGGTTAAACGATATGGTTGGGATGCGTGGTGGATCGATCAATGCGAACCTGATAACGGCAGTTTACTGGATGCGCGCAAGCAAAGCAATTTTTGGATTGGTAAGGGCATAGATTATTTTAACACGTACTCGCTGGAGCACACCAAAGGCATTTACAAGGGCTGGCGAAAGGACATTCCCGGCAAAAGAGCGTTCTTTTTGGCGCGGCAGTCGTTTGCAGGGGCGCAGCGCAACGCGGCCACCTTGTGGTCGTCGGATATTTTTTGCGGGTTTGATGCCTTTAAAAACCAGGTGCCGCAAGGGATCAATGCCTGCGCGTCGGGCATACCTTATTGGACATCCGACATTGGCGGCTATCAATATCACTGGCGTGCGCCCGATTGGTCGAAACCCGAATTTCGCGAGCTGTTTACCCGCTGGTTCCAGTTCGGTACTTTTTGCCCTATATTTCGTATCCACGGTAAGGGCGAAAGAGCCTTATTCTCAAAAAACTGGGACGCCGCGACAAAGGCTACTTTGCTAAAATTTGATAAGCTGCGTTACCGGCTGATGCCATACATCTACTCGCTTGCAGGCAGGGTAACCACCGAAAATTATACGATAATGCGCGCCCTTACTTTTGATTTCAGAGACGACCCAAAAGTATACAGCATTCCCGATCAGTATATGTTTGGCCCGGCGTTTTTAGTGAACCCCGTAACCGAGCAATTGTATACCGCGAAAAATGCGGCGCCCGGCGAAAAAACGCGGAAAGTATACCTGCCCGCGGCAACCAAATGGTATAACTTCTGGACCGGCGAACAATCGAACGGCGGCCAAACGCTCGACGCCAGTGCGCCGATGGATATTTTGCCCCTGTATGTAAAAGCAGGTTCAATTATCCCAATGGGTCCTGACATGGAGTACGCCACTGAAAAACGTGCTGACAACATTGAGCTGCGCATTTATCCCGGTGCAAACGGGTCGTTTAAGTTTTATGAAGATGAGAACGATAATTATAATTACGAAAAAGGCCGGTATGCCACCTTTACCCTTACCTGGAATGATAAAAAACATACGCTCCTGGTTTCGGACACGAAAGGAAATTTCCCGGGAATGTTAAAAAATCGCACATTCGATGTGGTACTTGTAAACGGAAAGCATGGTTCAAATACAGGTGTCACCGTTAAAGCGGATAAGATTGTTAGGTATACAGGTAAAGCGTTGCAGGTTGCTTTATAGGCGTTTTTCTTCCTACCATCTCTCCAGGCTCACCGGGAGAGGGGTCGACCAGCCTCGATAGCTATCGGGAGGATGAGTCAACTAGCCACCACGCCACTCCTTCCAAACAATTTCCACTCATTTATCTTCTATAATGATAAAACCAACAACATGAACCGAACCATTGGAATTGTACTCATCGTCGTAGGGGCAGTTATGCTCATCTGGACAGGCTTCACTTATACTAAAAAAGAAAAAATAGTTGACGCCGGCCCTATTCAAATATCAGCCGACAGGCAAAAAACAGTTAACTGGCCGCCTTATTTAGGCGGGATATTGCTAATTGGCGGCATAGTAATTATTGCTACATCGAAAAAAATAAGTTGAGCTAAAAGCAAAAAGCCAAAAGCTCAAGCTTAATTATCTCTCCATATAACTTTATGCTTTCGGCTTTGCGCTTTCTGCTTTTATCTATCTTAGTGCCATGATATTTGATTTCCGGTTAAAGGTATTTCATACAGTGGCGCAGCGATTGAGCTTTACAAAGGCTGCCGCCGAGTTATATATTACCCAGCCCGCCGTTACCAAACATATCAAGGAACTTGAGCACCAATTAAACGCGCAGCTATTTATGCGCAATGGCAACAGCATCGTGTTAACCCCGGCCGGGAAGATATTGCTGCAATATGCCGATAGAATATTTCAAATCTATACCGACCTGGAAACCGAGCTGGCCCAGTTAAGCGATATGGAAGCTGGCACTCTGCACATTGGCGCCAGCACTACGGTGGCGCAAACTATCCTGCCCAAAATACTGGCCCTGTTTAAAAAAACTTACCCGGCTGTCGACTTCACTTTTGTACAGGGCAATACCGACATGATCACGCAATTGGTATTGGCCGGAAAGGTTGACATTGCCATTGTTGAGGGTGCTGCACATTACCCGCAGATCGCCTATGCGCCTTTTGCCAAGGACGAGATCGTGCTGGTAACCCGGGCAAATAACCATCTGTCAAAAAAACCAGAGATCACACCAAAGCAGTTATTGACTATCCCTTTGATCCTACGCGAAGCCGGCTCCGGCACGCTCGATATTATTTTTAATGCCCTTGCCAAAGCCGGTATCAATCCTAAAGATCTGCAGGTCGAGATCAGGCTCGAAAGCAGCATCGCGATCAAACAATACCTGCTATATTCCGAAACCGCCACTTTCCTGTCGATTCAGTCGGTTTTCAGTGAATTAAAGTATAATGAACTAAGCATTATCGAGATAAAAGGACTGGATATTTTCCGCACATTCCAGTTTATACAACTGCATGGCAAACATTCACAATTGACCGATCTGTTTAAACGTTTTTGCCTTTCTGCTTATAACTTAAAGTAATCATATATTACTATTTGTCATCAGTGCATGGTTATGGGTATGTGTATATTTGCTTGTCATAACAAGTAAAATTTAATGGAACTAATAACCACAGATATTTGCATTATAGGTGCCGGGCCGGTTGGTTTATTCGCGGTGTTCGAAGCAGGACTATTAAAAATGCGCTGCCATTTGATCGATGTGCTACCCCAGGTTGGCGGCCAGCTTTCAGAGATATATCCGCAAAAACCCATCTATGATATCCCTGGCTTCCCTACCATCAATGCGCAGCAATTGGTTGATGGCTTAATGGAGCAGATTGAGCCTTTCAAACCGACCTTTTCATTAGGCGAAAGGGTAAATGAATTACAACAACTGGAGGATGGTTCATTCATCACCCAAACCAGCGACGGTACCCAAATACACAGCAAGGTAGTGGTGATTGCGGGCGGTCTCGGCTGTTTTGAGCCCCGCAAGCCGGCTATTGATAACCTGGAAGAATTTGAAGGCAAAGGCGTGGCTTATATGGTTAAAAATCCCGAGGCTTATCGCGGACGTAAGGTTGTGCTGGCCGGCGGCGGCGATTCAGCGCTCGACTGGACCATTTTCCTGGCTGATATTGCTGAGGAAGTTACCCTCATACACCGCGGCGATACTTTTCGCGGGGCGCCTGATTCAGCCGACAAGGTTTTTGAATTGGCGAAGGAAGGCCGCATTAACCTTATCCTGCAGGCGCATATAAAAGCCATCAACGGTAACGGGCATTTGCAGCAGGTAGAAATAATTGGCAGGGACAACGAAACGTCTGTTATCAAAGCCGACAACCTGATCCCTCTGTTTGGGCTTACGCCAAAACTCGGCCCAATCGCGGATTGGGGGCTAAACGTCGACAAATCGGCCATCATGGTTGATACGGTTGATTACAGCACCAACGTACCTGGCGTTTATGCTATCGGCGATATCAATATTTATCCCGGCAAGCTGAAGCTAATCCTTTGCGGTTTCCACGAAGCTGCGCTGATGGCCCAAAGCGCTTTCAAACTGGTTTATCCGGATCAAAAGTTGAGCTTTAAGTATACCACCGTTTATGGCGTAACCGCTTTTTGAGGAGGCGAAAGGCGAAAGGTTTAAAGTGCTAATGGCAAAATACCCTTGCCACCATTTCAATAACTCACTAATTCAATAATTCACTAATTCACCAATTAAACGTGATAAATATTACAATTGAGGATCGCCAGGGCCATCGGCAACCGGTAGAAATTCCGGAAGACATCAGCCTGAGCCTGATGGAAGTTTTAAAAGCATCCGATCATAATATTTTGGCTACCTGCGGCGGAATGGCGCTTTGCGCGACCTGCCATGTTCAGGTAGTTGAAGGCTCCGAACAATATTTCCACGCCACCGATGCTGAACTCGATTTGCTCGACACGCTTCCCGACGCCGGCCACGATAGCCGCCTTGCCTGCCAGTTACGGATAAATGAGGACATGGATGGGATGGTTTTCAGGATAAAAGGCGAAGAATAAATATCTAAAATAGACTTACGAAGTCTTTGAGACTTTGTAAGTCTCTCTCACATTTGGACAATTCAACTTTTTGATATACATTTGATACTACCAACCCGAAGTATATCAAATGAAAAATGATATTACCGCTCTGCAGGATAAAATAAACTACGTACAGGATACTTTATCCATTATTAACGGCAAATGGAAGCTACCCATTTTAATGTCGATGTTCGATGGCAAAAGCCGGTTTCGCGACCTTCAGCGAAGCGTTTCGGGCATCACCACACGGGTACTCTCAAAAGAATTAAAGGACCTTGAGTCAAATAAGCTCATTATCCGTATCGTTAACAATTCATATCCGGTCACTATTGATTATAAGCTTACTACTTATAGTTTTACGCTAACACCGGTTGTTGCCGAAATGATCAAATGGGGTAAGCAGCGCTCAAAAGGACTGTAAAACAGCTGATCAATGAAGTTGATAGAATGCGTCCCCAATTTTAGCGAAGGAGCTGATCCCGTGACCATCGGGCAGATAAAGGCGGCCATTATGTCCATCAATGGGGTTAAGTTGCTGCACGTTGATTCCGGCAAGGGGGCGAACCGCACAGTATTTACTTTCGCGGGCGAACCGCAGCCGGTTATTGATGCCGCGTTTTTAGCGATCAAAAAGGCGGGTGAGCTGATCGATATGGCAATCCACAAAGGCGAACATCCCCGCATGGGGGCAACCGATGTTTGTCCGCTGATACCTATCGCCAATATCAGCATGGCCGAAACGGTTGAATATGCTCTAGAACTTGCAAAAAGGGTTGGTGATGAATTACGTATCCCGGTTTATTTATACGAACACGCGCAGCCTGATAAAAACCGTCATAACCTTTCCGT
>JAQBOH010000091.1 GCA_028288125.1 Mucilaginibacter sp. | reverse complement strand
AAAGGGGCAAAAGTAATTGTGGATTACAACTGGTATTCTAAGATAATGGTTCATCTATGGGCCATCATCTATAAATTAAAAGGTCTTAGCCAGTTTGGGGTCTGTCAAAACAATATAGTCGCCGTTTTTACTGAATTTACCCCAATCCGGATGATCAAACTGCTCATCGGAATATACAGCGATATTCAAGATTCGCGCGTCAGGCGCATATTTTTTTAACTGGGCGGCGGCGCCCAGCTTTTCCTCGCTGTGAAAGCCCCCGTTTAATTGAAGAATTTTATAGCCCTTATGCGTTTTGTAAAACCGGGCTATCGACCAGCCCATAGTTGCATCCCATAGGTTTTGCGCCTGGTACATCTGCATGCCTGCCAATGCGCTGTGGCCGCCCATTATTTGTAAAAATTTTTGATAATAAGCGCCTGTTGCGGTATCAATTGGCAAGGGCGGCAGGTACGATTTTCCCACTGCATTCAACTGCTCCAGGCCCTTCAGTCCCAGCCGGTTGGCCATATTGGTATAACGCCCTGGTGCGTTTGCCGCGATAACCGGCATATGTTTTTCTTTTGCCAACTCGATTAAAGGGCGGTAGTTTTTATAATTATGCCATGCGCGTGAATCGGTAATAAAATTCTTTTCGCGGATAAATCCATTAAGATATTCGTCCAAAACATTCTGACAATCGGTTTCAAACATCTCCATGGATAACCCGACCCTTCCGGGATATTTATCTGCCAGATTTTTAAACAACACGTATTCAAGATAATGGCTGGTTGAATCGTTATGTTCCTCGCCAAAAAATAATACATCCGCGGCGTTTAAATCGCCCACTATTTCATCAAGCCCAACCTGTTTCTGCTTTGCCGTGCTATATATTTTATAATGCAGGGACAGGGAGTCCTGGGATAGGGCAAAAAATGGCGAGATAATTAACAGAATAAATAAGATCTTCATATCCGGCTAAGCTATTGAATACCAAATGAAATATTAAACTAAACAAACTTAATCAACTCAATCCAACTCAATCAACTTTCAACTAATATTTGAAAAGAAAAAAAATAACACTACATTTGCGCTCTTGTTTTTAAAACGACGAATAGAATAAAATAGCCATGAAAAGAACGTTTCAGCCCTCACAAAGGAAAAGAAGAAATAAGCACGGTTTCCGTGAGCGCATGTCAACTGCTAATGGCAGAAGAATATTAGCAGCACGAAGAGCAAAAGGCAGAAAGCGTTTGTCGGTATCTGACGAGCGCAGTCATAAAGCATAAAACTGGTTGCTTTCTCCAACAGGGGCCTGGCCGTTTACATCCTAAAATTTCGGTTCAGCATCAGCAACTATGTACACTTTTAAGAAAGAAGAACGGTTATGTAATAAAAAGCTTATTGATAGGCTTTTTCATGACGGCTCTTCTTTTTTATGTTATCCCTTTAAAGCTTCGTGGCTCCTCTCAGAAGAGCCCCAGCCATTCGCGGCGCAAATATTATTTGCGGTTTCAAAAAGGCGCTTTAAACGAGCCGTAGACCGTAACTTGATCAAACGGCGCATGCGCGAGGCTTACCGGCTGCACAAACAGCGGAATTTGTATGATATTTTAAATAGCAGCGATAAAAGAATTGTTTTTTCATTAGGCTATATCGGGAAAGAAATCGTCGATTATGATTTTGCCGAGAAAAAAATGCTGAAGCTATTATCTCAGCTTTGCGCGGAAATTGCCAAATGAAAGCGTTGATCAATATATTAAAAACCGTAGCCGGATACTTTTTTATTATTCTGATAAGGATTTACCAGTATTTTATTTCGCCGCTTACAGGTGTCTCGTGCCGCTATACGCCCACATGCTCGCAATACGGGGTTGAAGCGATAAGGAAGCATGGGGCGTTTATGGGCGGATGGCTCACTTTAAAACGCATACTCAGCTGCAATCCCTGGGGAGGGCATGGGCACGACCCTGTACCTTAATTTAAGTTAAAGCCAAAATTGAAAGTAAAAGTGTTACGTACCGAAAAAGACAATTATGGTTTTTCGTGACCTGGGACTTAAGCCTCGCGACTTAAGACTAAGAAAATTATAAATGATAGCATAATCAACATGAGCCTGATACTGCAAATTGAAACAGCTACCGCGTCCTGTTCTGTCGCCCTGGCAAATGAGGGTAAGTTATTAGCGGTTAAAGAAATAAACGCCCGTAATGTACATGCTGAGGTGATTACTCTTTTTATCGACGAGCTGGTACGCCAGGCCGGCACAAATTATAATAGCCTGGATGCTGTTGCCGTAAGCTGCGGGCCTGGCTCGTATACAGGTCTGCGAATCGGTGTATCAACGGCTAAAGGATTGTGTTTCGCGCTGGATAAGCCGCTGATAGCTGTCGATACGCTTGAGGCAATGGCTGCTGGTGTAATGGAGGGTAAAATATTTGAGCCTGTTGCAGGCAGACTTTTCTGCCCCATGATTGACGCACGGCGCATGGAGGTTTTTACGGCTATTTTCAACCGGGATGGACAAAAAATAAAACCCACGGCGGCCGAGATCATTGATGAAAATAGCTTTGCCGGACTATTAAAAAATCATGAAATATTATTTTTTGGCGATGGTGCGGAAAAATGCAAGATAGTATTAGATATACACCCTAATGTCCGGTTTTTGCCTGGGTTTGTTAATTCAGCAGCTTATTTAACGAAAAGCGCTTTTGAAAAATTCCGTGATAAAAACTTTGAAGACGTCGCTTATTTTGAGCCGTATTACCTGAAAGAGTTTGTTGCAGGGAAAAAAGCGGTATAACTCATTTTGGGATCCAATCCAGGAATCAAAAATCAAAATTCCAAATAGTCTTAATCTTTTGTCTTAAATATCCGGCCTATCAACCGGCCGAAAAACCCCTTTTCACCCAAAGGAACTGTGCTTGCATTCATGGGGTGTTCTATTACCGGGCCGAATTTTAAGGCGAAGCCTATGAAAAAATCCGCCCCTGTAAAGGGACTATTTGTATCAACTGTTAACGGGTTTATGCTTCGTGCCTGGCTTGCAAGACTGCGCGTTTGAGTTATCCTGTCACTGCCGATATAAAATTCAAGCTTGGGCGTTTTATACATAAATTGTAAGCCCAGGTTAAACATTCTCAGGTCATCATAGGTGGTAGTAAGCGTCGCTGTGTAATATTTATAGGAGATAGGATTTACCAATGCCCCTGTAAATCCCGTATAGAATAGTTCCTTTGATGCGATAAGTGTTGGCGAATATCTGAGTAAATGATCATTATCTATCCAATAGCTTTTGTTCGCGCTCACTTCAGCCCTTCCATTAATAGGCGTAACAAATGACTGCACAACACCGCCTCCATGAATTATCCGGTTAAGCCCGTTTGTAATGCTATCTTCCCGTGCGGCGCCGGATAAAGCGTAAAAACCTGTCCGGCTGTTGAAATTATAAACCCGCGAGAGCTTGCTCCAATGAATAAAGCCCAAATCCTTTATATTGGCCTGCAGGTTAAAATAGTCATCCGTATGATAAGAGGTACCGACGGATATTGCCGCGCCCGGGTTCCGGAATGTCGGCAAAAAATCACGCGCGTTAAAAGATCCGGGAATATAGCTGGAGGTATATTTCCCCTTTAGTATCACGCTGGCGGTATCCGAAACTTTATTAAAGGCAACATAGGAGTGATCGATCGTTAAGTTCTTATATTCAATACCTAGTAATGCGCTTACTTTTATGCCAAATGCAAACTGTTTATTAAACTTTTCGCGGTATGAAAAACTGATCTGGTGGTAAGTTTGGTAATAATAACTATCATTAAAAATATCACTGTAATTATCATTGACAAATGCTGAAGTGCCATTTAAAAGCGCGATTGATTCGTCTGAGAATACTCCTCTTCCTTCAGCCTTTAATTGCCATGAAAAACCTATTTCGGTATCGCCATTAAGGCTTTGAAAAGCTTTAAACATTAAAAGGTAGGCGTTAGCGCCGCCCCCAAAGTGATTGTATTTGCCCCGGTCGATTTTTAAAGCCCTGGTATCATACAAATTAAAAAAAGCACGGGTTTTTAAGGTTGCCTGCGCATTACCGCTCAAAAAGAAATTTACATTAAAATTCGGAACGAAAAAATTGAAAGCATACCGTTGGCTTGTATCAGTTATGAATGATTTTTGTGCAGGATTTTCAAAGGAATCATACAGTGTTCCGGTATTGTATTGTGAAAATTGCTGGGCAAAAGTTTTAAGGGAAAATAGTATTAAGCATGAAACAAGTAAAGTCTTCTTCATATATCGCGCTGTGCCGTAGCCTTTTAAGTGGGGTTAAAAAATAAATTAACTAATTGATCAATACTAAATAACAGCTTAAACGGAAATGTAAAATTACTGTTGCGTAATAATGATTATTTAATTTGAACAATTGTTGTGCCTGTATTTAATTTGATGCAAAAATTTGTATAGAAATTTTTATCCGCGGCCGAAAATTGCCAGGATGCCGCGTAAAAGTTAGCCCAGCCGGCTGCATTACTTTCAAAAGTATCATAAATATCCGGATACAAATCCCTTTTAAAAATTTGCATACAGTTTTTAAAATCAAAAAAGAACGAAACATTGCTTCTTCCGGCCAGCAAATTATCAAATTGATTGTATTGATCATTCTTGCTCAAAAATTTCCTGTTTGTATAAGTGTCATAATAACTTGCTAATTCTCCGGGACTATTAGCGAGTACCAGGTAATTATCTATCACCAGGTACCAGGGATGCCTGAATACGCTGAATGCATCGCCCAATAAAAAAAATGGAAGTTTATCATAATTTAACTGCCCGGAATTTTCGGTAAAATAAATTGCTTTGTCGTTTGTAACAACCGGAATGCGTGTTTTGATTTTAGTTTCGCCGCTGTTACGGGATGTACTTTGATCTGTAACTTTACTAATATTAGCCATCAATGCCGCAAGCTTTGAACCGTCTTTTGTCGAAATAATGGCAATTTTTTCAAGATAGCGCGTGGTAACAATAGCAAACTCGTTGCCCAGTAAACTATTAAAATCCGCTTTTAGGCTTATGCCGGTTTCCGAACTTATTTTATTAAACAGCAAATCCTTTTCATTTTTAAGCCCGGCTTTAATATGCCATTGAGATAGATCTGTGCCGAACTTTAACGCATTTGAAAACGCGAAATTTACACTATATGCTGTAGTAGCCGGAAAGATATCTTTTAAATGATTTTCATGGGGCTGCTGGTAAGCAAACAGGTTTAAATAACTTGCGGGCTCATTGGGCTGAATTGTTGTTGCGCCGTTAAACATTAAAGCATCGCTGCGATAGTTCAAACTTAACGCCGCCAGGCCGGGCAGCAGCTTTAAGCTTTTTAAAATATCCGTGTTTTTGTTTTTAAATAACTGGTCTAATAGCGGCGATATCTGTCCGTAATTTACATATACGTTGGCCAGCGAATTTGCATTTTGCTGTTCGGACAGGAGAATAAAGGCTGGTTTGTCTTTTTTGATTTTATAAAGTGCGCTCTGGTCGATCAGTTCTTTTGAAAAACTTGCTGAATAAATATTGCCCTCCTTATTTATAACATAAAAGCGCTTTTTTATCGCAGTAATGTAGATATCATAACCTTGGTTATTGCCAGACTGCAACGGGGTGATTACCAGGCCGCTGCCTGCCTGCTTGCTAAGCTGGTCAAATATGGCAGGCCCAAGCCCGTTAGACGGCACTGTCAGCAACAAATCAATATGGTTGACTATTGAAGGGTGTACAGAAATAAAAATATTTTGCCCCGTAAAATATTTTTCAAGCAATGGATTTTGCAGCAGCTCATCGCGCAAAGCGTTTAAGTCACCCATTGTTTGTTTGCCTATAATCGATGCGAACAGCCGGTTATCGGTAAATATGTCGTAAAAGCTCCGGTCGTTGTTAAATTCAAAAATCAGCGCGGCGTTGTCAGGTATGGTATGCATAGCCTCGCTGGTGCGCATTCCCGGCGTGTTTAAATTCTTAAAATAAACAACCGTAATGAACACGCAGGCAATAAATAGAATAATTGTGATAATGATGTGTTTTTTCATCGTCTGCTTACAAATGTAGTTGATTAGGTTGATTAAGTGTAGTTGAAAGGAGTGGTTTTAATAATGGCCGAAACTCACCCGGGTTATCTGTGCAAACAAACTGGTACTAAAATCACTAACTTAGCGCTTTGGATTTTCATGAATAAACAGATCATAATTACCGCATCGGTAATTTGCATGCTGGCTGTTATCGCTGTCGATATTGGTGCCCACAGTTTGCAGGGAAACCTTTCTGCCCGAAACCTTGAAGTATGGCGCACAGCGGTACAATACCAGTTTTATCATGTTTTTGCCATGTTGTTCTTAGCAACATTGGGGCGTATTAAAAGCAATTTCATTAGCGCAAGTTATTACCTGTTTACATTTGGCATCGTCCTGTTTTCCGGGTCGTTATACCTGCTTGCATGCCGCGGCCTGCTGAACTGGGGCTGGCTGCCAATAATAGGGCCTGTTACACCAATCGGCGGTTTGTTGTTTATCATCGGCTGGTTAATGCTGGGGCTGGCCGCTTTCAGAACCAAATAACTCATGTTGGAATTTGCCGAAGCAATACATGCCGATCGCGAGACACTTTTTGTTGAAGTGATCCTGCCTCTGGCGATAGCTAAAAACTATACCTATCGCGTTCCTTTTGAAATGAACAGCGCGGTAATAGTTGGCAAAAGAGTGGTTGTGCAATTTGGCAAAAGCAAACTGTATACGGCAATTATTGCTGCGATTTCAAACAGGGCGCCCGAAAAATACCAGGCAAAATATGTAATAGAGCTATTGGACGACAAACCTGTCGTATCTGAATGGCAATTGCAGTTTTGGCAATGGCTGGCTGAATACTACATGTGTAATATGGGCGAGGTAATGAATGCTGCGCTTCCCTCTGCCTTAAAGCTGGCTAGTGAAACACGTATCATGCTGAATAAAGATTTTGCGTTTGACCGGGCAGCATTGCACGATAAGGAGTTTTTAATTGTCGAAGCTCTTGACATACAACCCGAATTAACTGTAAGTGATATTGCAAAGCTGCTCGGTCAAAAAACAGTGATGCCGATCCTTAAATTACTTTTCGAAAAAAATATTATTCATATTTCGGAAGATATCAGCGACCGCTACAAACCCCGCACCCGCACTTTTATAACGCTGAACCCTCTTTATCACGACCAGGAAAATTTAAAAGAACTATTCATCATTCTTGAAAAACGCGCGCCTAAACAGGCCGACGCCGTGTTGGCCTATATAAAATTGTCCCGTTACCAGAAAACGGTTTCCAGAAACGAATTGATTGAAGAAAGCGGCGCCGGCGCCGCAAGTATTAAATCGCTGGTAGAAAAGGAAGTATTTATTGCCGAAGATAAAAACGTAAGCCGGTTATATTACGACGAAGATGAAGCCTGCAATAATTTTGAGCTAAGTGAGCAGCAGCGGCAAGTGCTTCAGCACATAGGGGAGGAGTTCAGGCAAAAGGACGTTGTGCTGTTGCATGGTGTGACATCGTCGGGCAAAACACAGATATATATCCGTTTGATCGAAGAAATGACCGCTTCAGGCCGGCAGGTATTATACCTGTTGCCCGAGATAGCGCTGACCACGCACATTATCGAGCGTTTACGCATGTATTTTGGCGCTAATATTGGCGTCTATCACTCGCGGTTTAATGATAATGAGCGGGTTGAGGTATGGCAGAAGGTGCTGAATAATGAATACAAGGTAGTGCTTGGCGCGCGGTCGTCCATATTCTTGCCATTTCATGATCTGGGGTTGATCATTGTAGATGAAGAACACGAAACATCTTATAAGCAATTTGACCCCGCTCCCCGTTATAATGCCCGCGACGCTGCCATATTTTTAGCCAACACGCACAAGGCGAAGGTACTGCTTGGCTCCGCTACACCTTCATTTGAAAGTTATTACAACGCTCGTATGCAGAAGTACGGCCTGGCAGAATTGACTGAGCGCTTCGGCGGTGTGAAACTTCCCGAAATTGAAGTAGTGAGCATTACAGAAGAAACCAAGCGTAAAACCATGCAGTCGCATTTTACAAGTGTACTGATGGATGATATCAAACGGGCGCTATCAAATAAAGAACAGGTTATTTTATTTCAGAACCGCCGCGGCTATGCCCCGGTACTGATGTGTAAGATATGTGCCTATACGCCTAAATGTATCAATTGCGACGTAAGCTTAACCTACCACAAAAGCAGCGGCAAGCTGCATTGCCATTATTGCGGATATAAAGAGGACGCGCCGCAAATATGCCCCGCTTGCGGATCGACGCACCTCGAATATAAGGGATTCGGAACTGAAAAGGTCGAAGATGAATTAGCGCTATTGTTACCCGAAGCCCGTATAGCGCGAATGGACCTGGACACCACCCGGTCACGCAATTCATTGCAAACGATATTGAATGACCTGGAGGAGAAAAAGATTGACATACTTGTGGGTACGCAAATGGTCGCAAAGGGTTTAGATTTTTCGGATGTCACAGTAATTGGCATCATCAATGCCGACAGCCTGCTTAAATTCCCGGATTACCGGGCCAACGAGCGCAGCTACCAAATGCTGGCCCAGGTAAGCGGCAGGGCAGGGCGGCGCGGCAAGCAAGGTAAGGTTGTTATACAAACCTACGACCCTGGCCACAGGGTGATCAAACAAGTGATTGACAATAATTATCACGATTTGTACTTTACCGAAATGGAAGAGCGCCGCAGCTTTAAATACCCGCCATTCTATCGCATCATCAACCTCGATATCAAACACAAGGATCCCGAAATCGTATTTAACCAGGCGGCTTATCTCGCTGCCGAATTGCGTAAACATTTTGGCGAGCGTGTAATTGGTCCGGAGTTCCCACTAATAGGCAGGATCAGAAACTACTATATCAAAAGCATCATGCTGAAGTTTGAAAAGGATAATATCTCAATCAATAAAGCCAAAGCTATTATCCGCGAGGTGATAACGCAGTTTCAAACCACTAAATTAAGCAAGGGCAGTGTTGTACAGCCCGATGTGGACCCTTATTAATTAGTGTTTTGTGATTGCATCTACTTGAATTTCGGTCATACCCGGCCCTGGGTTATTGGCAATCATGCCGCAATAATATCGTGTGCTCAATTTATGATAGGTAATATGCACCTGCAAATTTGCAGTCTGAAAAGCTATTGGCAAATTGGGCACGCTGTAGAGGCTGTCGGTACTGTTTATTTTCATTTCCCAGCCGCAACCGTCAGCTGCGGGATTTCCGCCATCTATTACAGTTGCATCGGCGGTTATTCCACTCAAATTTACAGGCTGTTTTTTACACGAGATGATAATTAAAACAGGCAATAAAAAAATAATGATAAACAGGCTGATAAGAGGTGGGGTAAGTTTCATAGTTTGTTTTATAAGTTATACTTCGCCTAAACGCTTCAATAATTTAAAGCCGCCGCAAATGTTGACAAATACTCGCAGTAAATAATCACGTAATCCAAAAATCATTCTAATCTGTGATTAACTTTGCTTTCGAATGGCTTATAAATATATCGATAATTATCGCGAGCAGGGTGCCCGGAAGAAATTGGTTGAAGAGCTGCGAAAAAAAGGAATCGAGGATGAGGATGTGCTTAAAGCCATTGGAAAGGTGCCGCGCCATTTCTTTTTCGACGAAACTTTCTGGAACCAGGCATATAAGGACATTGCTTTCCCGATAGGCGAAGGCCAAACCATTTCGCAGCCTTATACCGTTGCCTATCAAACCCAGCTTTTACATATCCGCAAAGGTGACAAGGTGCTGGAGATTGGTACAGGCTCCGGCTATCAGGCTTGTATTTTAGTGGAGCTTGGCGCGAACGTGTACACTATTGAACGACAAGAAAAACTGTATGAGCGTACAAAGCAGATTTTGCCGCACATGGGTTACAAACCTAAATTTTTTCTTGGCGATGGTTCAAGAGGTATTGCAAAGCATGCACCATACAACAAAATAATTGTCACTGCCGGCGCGCCAACCGTTCCTGAAGAGTTGCTAAAGCAATTGAATGTTGGCGGTATATTAGTGATACCCGTCGGCGACCAGGAGATGCAAAAAATGATAACCGTGCTTAAAACAGGGGAGAACGATTACGAAAGGATAACCCTGGATACCTTTAGGTTTGTGCCGTTGGTGGGGGATAAAGCCTGGTAGCAGAGAATTTCGGATTTCGGATTTATTTGAATGTGGAGATCGGAATGCCGACTGCGGAATATTGGTCGGATAGAAAGTTGTCGCAATTAAACTAACAAACCAAATCCGAACCCGATAGCTATCGGGGCGAAAATCCGAAATTCGAAATAAAACTATCTTTTCATCGCCCTATCCATCTCAACCTTCGTATCCCGTTCTTTAAGCGATTCACGTTTATCAAAAGTCTTCTTACCTTGTGCCAGGCCGATCTCAAGTTTGGCAAAGCCGCGCTCACTGATGAAAAGCGCCAGCGGCACAATTGTCAGTCCCTTTTCCTCGCCGCGGGTTTGCAGCTTTTTCAGCTCTTTTTTATTGAGCAGTAAAACACGGTCGCGCTTGGCTTCATGGTTGTAAAAGGAGCCGTAGCTGTATTCGGCGATGTGCAGGTTACGCACATATAACTGGTTGTCTATAAAAGTGCAAAAAGCATCGTTGATATTGGCTTTGCCTTCGCGGATAGATTTTATTTCGGTGCCGAGCAGCTTTATTCCCGCTACGTATTTATCCAGTATATGGTATTCAAAATAAGCTTTTTTATTCTTTATATAAATATTCTGGTCCATCACCGCTCGTTTTGCTGCAAATATGCGAATTATTGCGGCTTAACCACAAGTACCGGCACGTTTACCTTATGGCGGACTGAATTAACCGTGGTGCCGAAAATAAGGTCCTTGATTGCTTTATGGCCGTGCGAGCCCATAACAACGAATTCAATCTTTTCCTCCTTCACTATGGCCGCGATCGAGGATGCCGCCCTGCCAAAGCCAATTTTTGCTTTGGCGTGATAACCCTGCTCTCTCAACGCTGAAACATATATATTCAGGTTATCTGCATCGCTCTGCGTTTCATGGTCCATTACTTCGGTGCCGTAATACCGTGCGCCTGCTGTTTCAACCACATGTATCAACACGTAGGTGGCTTTTTTGCCTCCCTGCATAATGGCGTGACTGATGCAATCCCTGTCGTTTTTTGAAAAGTCGATGGTAATGCCAACACGCTTATACGACACCGGCTCCAGATCGCTTATCGTAGTAGCTAATCCATGCGGAACACGTGCCGGCTGATCCTGGTGCTTAAACAGTATGGGCCTGAAAAATATATAAACCAATAATAAGGCTATGGCGATAACCAGTGGTATGGCCAATGTGTATATCCACACGGATGCCGATGGATATTGCGTTAGCCATCCATTAACCTGGTCCACAACCAATTTGGCGTTTAATGCCAGGATCAGCACCGCGCTGGCCCATGCCAGTACTTTAACTTTCAAACTTATGGCAAATTTGCCCATCCGCTTACGGTTTGATGTAAAATGAATAAGCGGAATTACCGCGAAGCCCAGCTGAAGACTCAAAACCACCTGGCTCAATATAATGAGTTTCCCGAGCCCGTTATCACCAAAATAAATGATGGTAAATATAGCAGGAACTATGGCTAATAACCGGGTTAGCAGCCGGCGCAGCCAGGGTTCGATACGCAGATTGATATGGCCTTCCATCACAATTTGCCCGGCAAGGGTGCCGGTGATAGTGGAGCTTTGGCCCGAGGCTATTAAGGCTATCGCGAACAGGGTAGGCGCAACCGAACTAAAAAGATGCTGTAATAGCTTGTACGCGTCTTTTATTTCGGCCACCTGGAAATACCCGTTTTTAAAGAACGCGCCCGCGGCCAGTATTAATATAGCGGCATTTACAACGAATGCCAGGTTTAATGCGATAACCGTGTCAAAAAGATTAAACGTGATGGCCGATTTTAACCCCGTATCAGTTCGTGCGATCTGGCGGGTTTGTACCAGCGAGGAATGGAGATACAGGTTATGCGGCATTACCGTAGCCCCTATAATGCCGATAGCTATATACAGCATGTTTTGGCTTACCGGGTCCTTTTTGAATAAATTGGTTGGGATAAAACCTTTTGCTATCTCCAGCACATCAGGACTAACAATAAACATCTCTATTAAAAAAGACATGCCCATAATGAATATCATCGACATGATAAACATTTCCAGTTTGCGCATGCCCCTGTTCATCAAAAATAGCATCAATACCGTATCTGTCAGCGTAAGCGCCACGCCCCATATCAATGGCAGGTGAAACAATAATTGTAAACCGATGGCCATACCGATCACCTCGGCAAGGTCGCAGGCGATGATGGCTATTTGTGCCAATATATACAGGCAAAAATTTACAAAGCGCGGATAAGCGTTTTTTGATGCCTGCGCCAGGTCGAGGCCGCGCACAATACCCAGTCGCGCGCTTAATGATTGCAGCAGCAGCGCTATCAGGTTCGACGCGAACAATATCCATATCAACCGGTATCCAAAAGCGCTGCCGCCGGCGATATCCGTGGCCCAGTTACCGGGATCCATATAACCCACGCTTACTAGGTAAGCAGGCCCCACAAAGGCAAGGAGTCGCCGCCAGCCGATCTTGTTTTCGGTACCGATCGAGCTGTGGACGTTGCCTAATGAGTGGTTATGTTGTTCGTTCATTGGGCGATCAGTAAATTATTCGCCACTTCGCGGCTTATCTGTATTTCCTTCCCTTCCATCTGCAGGATCATCGAATGGTCAAACTCGATAGTCTCCGCAACTTTGATTTTTTTACCGATAGTAAGCGATTGTTTTTCAAGGTATTGCAGAAACATGGTAGAGTGGTTGCGTACGCCGCAAATTGTCCCGTGTTGACCGGGTACAATTGACGAAAGCGGTTCAAGATGATGTGTTTTAACCAGCCCGTTACAGTCCGGTATCGGGTCGCCATGAGGGTCATGTTTTGGAAACCCCATAAATTTATCCAGCCGGTCTATCAGTTCATTCGAGGATATATGCTCCATTTCTTCGGCCATATCATGCACCTGGTCCCATTTAAAATTTAATTTCTCAACCAAAAAATACTCCCATAACCGGTGTTTGCGAATAATGTTTACAGCAATTTTTTCGCCGGCCGCCGTAAGATTAACGCCCTGGTAAGGCGTATAATTGATCAACTCCTTATCAGCCAGCTTTTTTAACATATCCGTTACCGACGAAGCTTTGGTTTTTAATAACGCGGCCAACTGGTTAGTGCTTACGTTGGCACTGCTTAACGCCAAGTGATAAATAGATTTTAAATAATTCTCTTCGGCTAAAGTGTTCATTTCAGCAAATCTAATTAAAAATTTAGACTTGTCTAAAAATTTAAAATGAAAAATTTATTATTGCTAAATGGGTTTTTAAAAAAATTATATTTGGCGACTTGCGGAATATCCTATATTTGCGTGTATTATGGCCGCCGAATTAGATAAAATCGATTTACAAATTTTAAAGATACTCCAGGAGAACGGCAGGATAACCAATCTCCAGCTTTCCAATGAGATAGGGCTGTCGCCGGCGCCTACTCTGGAGCGTGTGCGCAAGCTGGAAAATGCAGAGTATATTAAGAGCTACCATGCCCTTGTTGATGAAGAAAAGCTGGGCTTGGGCATTAAAACCTTTATCCAGATATCGCTTGATTTTCATCAGAAAGATACCATTCAAAAATTCCTGGAGGAAATACAAAACATCAAAGAGGTTACCGAATGCCACCATGTGACCGGCCAGTGTGATTTTTTACTGAAAGTTTACGTGCGCGACATCAAATCATACGAACAGCTGATCATGGAAAAGATCAGCCGTATTACCGTGGTTAAAACTTTCCAAACCATGATGATCATGTCGACGAGTAAGAAAGAGCCCATTGTTCCTTTAGAATATTGATAATGTGCAAATTCCAAATGTGCAAATATACTTACTCATCTGCACATTTGAAATCTACACATTTGCACATCTTAATGTATTTGCCAATCAATCGGCTTTTTACCTTCTTTTTTCAAAATCTCATTCGTTTTTGAAAAGGGCTTTGAGCCAAAGAATCCCCGATCGGCAGAGAATGGAGAGGGGTGTGGGGATTTGATGATATGGTGCTTTGTTTTGTCGATCAACTCGGCTTTTGCCTGCGCAAAGCTGCCCCATAAAATAAAAACCAAGCCCTCTTTTTTATCCGACAAGGTTTTGATCACCATATCGGTAAACGTTTCCCAGCCTCTTTTTTGATGCGAGCCGGGTGTGCCCGCCCGTACGGTGAGGCTGGCGTTCAATAATAACACACCCTGTTCCGCCCATTCGGTTAGGTTGCCGTGGCTGGGTATGGTAAAACCTGGTATATCGGTTACTAACTCCTTATAAATATTTCTCAATGAAGGCGGAATAGTGATGCCCTTTTGAACAGAGAACGATAGTCCATGCGCCTGGTTTTCACCATGATAAGGATCCTGGCCTAATATTACAACCTTAACATCGGTAAACGGCGTTTTTTGGAAAGCGTTGAAAACATCGCTTCCCTTTGGATATATTTTGCTGCCGGCCTGTTTCTCTTCTTTTAAAAATGCACGCAACTGTACCATGTAATCTTTGTCAAATTCGTCATTTAACACCGCAAGCCACGAGGATTCTAAGTCTATCGCCATAAATCTTTATTCAAATTGTTGATTTAGCGTACAAATAAACGGATATTTGCATGCTAATTTCAGATATAAAAAGATGACAAATATAATAAGGTTAATTATAGCTTGTGTGGTTATGGGCGCCGCGGTAGCGCTTTGCGCGTTTGGTTTTTGGGGCTGGGGGATATTGGTGTTATTTATTGGCGGGCTATTTTTACTCAGCTTCTTTTTTAATGAAAATATGATACTCGCGCAATGGTTTTTACGCCGGGAAAAGACCGATAAGGCTGAAGCCTGGTTGTTGAAGATAAACGATTACGAAAAGCAAATACATAAAGGGCAGCACGGTTACTATAATTTGTTGATTGGCATGATCGAATCGCGTAAGCAGCCTTTGAAATCAGAAAAATATTTTAAAAAGTCACTAGCCCTCGGCATGAAGATGTCGCATAATATCGCATTGGCAAAGTTAAGCCTGGCCGGTATAGCAATGGCTAAACGGAATAAACGTGAAGCTCAAATGTATTTGCAGGAAGCGGCTAAGGATGATAAAAACAAATTACTTACCGACCAGATTAAAATGATGAAGCAACAGCTGGGGCAAATGGACAAGCAGGTAGTAAGAGGCGGGTATCGGCAGTTTTAATATTCGCTAAACAAAAGCGTCAATTCTTATTTCTCATCGATCGAACCATAATAACCAGGTTCAGCCGACTGATTTTGGCTATGTGCTACATACATGTTGTGGTTTGAATGGATGTCTTCGGTAGGGTTGGCTACCTCAACCATTTTCAAAAGGCTTCTGATAAGCGATAAATTAAAAGTGTTCCTGTTAAGTTTTATCAGGTACTCGTTTTCTGTGATTTCCAGTATTGAATTAGTCATAACAAATTGGGTTTAATTCTTATTGTAAAAATCAATAACATAATTAATACCAAAGTGCTATCTGTTTTACCATTTCGTTAACAAATTGTTATTAAATGGCAGATTTTCAGCAGAATAATATTTTTCCCCATTTTCCGGCCATAATTCAGAGTGTATCCTAAAACTCACAAAATTTTACAATTTGTAAAAACACGTGTATTAAAAAGCAATCACTCAAACCAAGCCATCACAACTTCCTTCATCGGCATAATTATATCCAGTTTCAGTTTTTTACGCATCCCGCCAAGGTCATTAAATACTTTGTTCGGGTTAGCAGCTTTTAATTCTTCGACGGTATTGAAACCCATCTTATTGAGTACCGGGACCCATTCGGAAGGTACGCCGATATTGATAAAATCATCGGCTGTGGCAACCTTAGCCTTTTTCTCGGGCCGCATTTGCGGGAAGAATAATACTTCCTGTATGGTTACCTGGTTGGTCATCAACATAACCAGCCGGTCGATCCCAATGCCCAGGCCCGATGTCGGCGGCATGCCGTATTCAAGCGCACGCAAAAAGTCTTCATCCATGGCCATGGCTTCAAAATCGCCGCGCCCGGCAAGGATCAATTGCTCTTCAAACCGCTCACGCTGATCGATAGGGTCGTTCAATTCAGTATAGGCGTTTGCTATTTCTTTGCCGTTTACAAACAGCTCAAACCGCTCAACCAAACCTTCTTTTGTCCGGTGTTTTTTGGCCAGCGGTGTCATTTCAATTGGATAGTCCGTAATATAAGTCGGCTGGATAAGATTAGATTCAACTTTAGCGCTGAATATCTCATCTATTAGTTTTCCTTTGCCCATGGTGCTGTCAACCTCAATACCCAATTCATTACAAGTCAGTCGTAAAGCGGCTTCATCCATAGCTGATACATCAATGCCGGTATACTTCTGAATAGAATCATACATCGATAGCTTTTCATACGGCCCCGCAAAGTTGATCTCGTTCGCGCCCACCTGCACAACCGGGATGCCGTGTACCGCCCTGGCAACAATCTCCAGGCACTGTTCAACCATGGCCATCATCCATATATAATCCTTATAGGCGATATAGATCTCCATCGCGCTGAACTCCGGGTTATGTGTGCGGTCCATGCCCTCGTTGCGGAACATTTTACCAAACTCATATACACCATCAAAGCCGGCAACGATCAATCGTTTCAAATACAACTCATTAGCTATGCGTAAATACAGCGGCATGTCCAGCGTATTGTGATGCGTTACAAACGGACGCGCCGCCGCACCGCCATGCACGGGTTGTAATATGGGTGTTTCCACCTCGAACCAGCCTTGTTTGTTAAAATAATCGCGCATGCTGCTGATCACCTTCGACCGGTTGATGAAAATTTGTTTGTACTCGGGGTTAACAGTCAGGTCAACATAACGCTGGCGATAGCGCATCTCCGGGTCGGTAAAGCCATCATGTATATTGCCTTCCTCATCACGCTTTACAACCGGCAGTGGCTTCAGCGCTTTTGAAAGCAGCGCCAATTCCTGCACGTGAACGGATATCTCGCCCGTTTGCGTTAAAAAAACGAACCCTTTTACGCCAACATAGTCGCCGATGTCCATCAGCTTTTTGAATACCGTATTATATAAGGTTTTGTCCTCGCCGGGGCAAATATCATCCCGTTTAAGGTATACCTGTATCCGGCCGGTTGAATCCTGCAGTTCGGCGAACGAAGCGCTGCCCATAATACGGCGCGTCATGATGCGACCGGCCAGGGTAACTTTTTTATAGTTGTCGGGGAAACGCTCAAAGTTATCAGCAATATCCTGGGCAAAAGCGGTAACCTTATATTCTTCGGCAGGATAAGGGTTTATACCCAGTTCCCTTAATTGCTGTAACGATTCGCGGCGTAAAATTTCCTGTTCGGATAGTGCAGTGCTCATGGCCGCAAAAATAGTGATTAGCGATTAGAGATTGGAGATTAGTTTGAAAAAGTCGAAAGCGGGAACGCGGTGCGCCACATACCGGTCCAATTGTGTTTTAACGGCTCCGGTTTTCCAATACCTTCATAAGGGGCTTGTTGGATAGATTGGAGTAGGGATAATATTCTAACCTGAATTTGCTTTTGACCGGACTTTTAATCCGCGTCCGCCTCCTGCATATACAGTTCATCAATAGCGTTCGCGTATTTCTTTTCGATCAGCTTACGCTTGGCTTTCATGGTAGGGGTGATTTCGCCGTCATCAATGCTGAAGGGCTTGCGTTTTACTTTGAAGTTTTTTATCCGCTCAAATTTGGCTAGTTCGTTGGATAGTCTTTTGATGTCATGGCCTATCCAGTCAACAATTTCCTTATCCCCGATAAACAGTTCCGGCTTTTCAAAAAAATCATTGTTTAAATTGAAAGTCTCCTGCAGGGTATCCCGCGAAGGGACAACAATAGCTGTAATATATTCGCGTTTATCGCCAATTAAAAAAACCTGTTCTATACGCGGGCTTTTTAAATAGGTGTTTTCCACCGGTGTGGGATAGATGTTTTTACCATAAGCGTTTACCAGCATGTTTTTTAACCTGTCCGTAATTTGCAGGTTGCCCCGGTAAAAACGGCCAATATCGCCTGTATGAAACCAGCCTTCCGCGTCGATTACCGAGGCGGTTTCTTCCGGTTTGTTCCAATACCCTTTCATCACACAATGCCCACGCACAATAATTTCACCTTCTTCAGATTGAAGATCCTCCTTAAAAGTATCATGCGTTTGGATGGTGTAAATATGTTTGGTATCTACATTTTGTATGGCTACTTCTATACCAGGTATGATCCGGCCAACGGTTCCGTAAATAACACGGTGGTTTTCGGTTACCGACATTACCGGCGAGGTTTCTGTTAAACCAAACCCTTCTAAAACCTTTATACCAAGGTCACCGAAAAACTCGCCGATATTTTTCGGTAAAGCGCCGCCACCCGAAAGCATAACTTTTAAGCGGCCACCTGTTTTTTCTTTTATTTTGCTGAATACCAGCTTTTCGGCCAGTTTATGCTCGTTACGCAACAATAACCCCGGCTGTTTACCCGCCTCCTTTATTAAGCGTACTTCACGGCCGATTTTAAGCGCCCATAGAAATATTTTTGACTTGATACCGCCTGCAGTAG
>JAQBOH010000089.1 GCA_028288125.1 Mucilaginibacter sp. | reverse complement strand
CGCTTTGCTTAATTGCTGGGCGGCCAGTAAATTTAAATAAGTGCTGGCTACACGTACCTGGTGCTGAAATTGTTCCTGCGTCAGGTCGGTTTCATCGCGTAATACGGTTTGTTTTTGCACTTTTACCTTTTCGGAAGCCCGGCCAAACGCGAAAAAGTCCCAGCTAACGTTGCTTAGATATAACGAGCCAAAAGCCGCGTTCCAGCTTTGGCCGCCTGAAATCGGCCCGGATGAAGCCACGCTAAATCCCTTGTATCCGTAAATAGGCCCAAACTGCGAATTAACCGTACCATAAGCCTGCTGCGCCGAAAGATTTATATCGGGCAGGTATTCTGTTTTCGTTTCAGTAAGCGAGGCCTTTGAAGCATTTAACTGGTTGGCCTTTGCCTTTATTGAACTATAGTTTGCCAGCGCGATCTGCTCCGCTTCCTTTAATCCCAATACTTTTTGCTGAGCCTTTGCATACTCCCCAAAAAACACACCCGCAATAACAAAAAAGACATATCTGTTTGCAAAGATTCTCATAAGTGTAATTTTGACACCGCAAAAGTAAAATTATATCCCATAAGAAATCCGGGGTTAAAGTATCAACCCTGTTACGCTACACTCCCGTTGACTTTTTTACTTTCCGGAATATAGATTGACAAAATAAATGAAAAGGTTGAGAATGAAGGTTAAATTGCAATTTTAACATTAAATATACCTTGTATATCTTTAACAATCAATCCTCATTTATGACCCGGCAGATTCAATACATGTTTATTGTTTTACTTTTTTTTGACATTTCATACACCGCCGTCTGTGGGGGTACAGACGGCGGTGCTTGCAAGTGTTTACTTACATTTGAATAATCTGCAATTATGCGTAAAAATTGGTTTACATTATTTATTATTACCCTGTGCCGCATCACTCCGCTACTGGCACAACCCGCATTAAAACCTTTCCCGCAGCACGTAAGATATTTCGCCGGTACGATTAAACCCGACCGCATTTCTCAAAATCAATTAGACAATAAGGTGCGCGATTTTTATACGGAATGGAAAACAAGGTTCATCAAAAATATTCCCGGGAAAAGGGAAAGCTTTGTGTGGTTCGAAAACATTGCCAAAAAGCAATGCGTATCCGAGGGGCAGGGATATGGTATGATCATCGTGGCGCTGATGGCCGGCTTTGATCGTTCGGCAAAGGAAACCTATGATAATTTATTCAGGTATTACAGGTCGCACCCCAGCCGGCGAAGCAACTATTTAATGGCCTGGGCGCAATATGCAAATGGTAAAAATGCTGATAATACTTCTGCCGCTGACGGGGATATGGATATCGCTTATTCTTTACTGTTAGCCGACAAGCAATGGGGCAGCAACGGCGGTATTAATTACCAGGCGGAAGCCAGGGCAATGATCGATGCCATTATGCAATATGAGATCAATCATAAAACATGGTCGGTATTGCTGAGCGATGCCCTTGATGCGGAGAGCAAGGACTATTTTGATATGCGTTCCTCCGATTTTATGCCCGCTCATTTCAAAGCATTTTATACGGCGACAAAAGATGCCAGGTGGACCAGGGTAATTAATGCAACTTATCAGCTGTTCGCGAACATGCAGGAAAATTACAGCCCCGACGCTGGCCTGCTCCCCGACTTTATCGTTCATATCAATAAAAAGGCGAAACCTGCCCCGCCTGATTTCCTGGAATCGCCCTACGACGGTTTTTATAACTACAATGCCTGTCGCGTTCCCTGGCGCATAGCCACCGATTATTTATTGAGTGGCGATATACGTGCAAAAGCAATAGCGGGAAAGATAAACAGCTGGATAAGAGAAACTACCAGCAACAATACCTACAATCTGTCAGCCGGCTACACATTAGCCGGAAATGATATAAAAGGACGCTATTTTGAAGCATTGAGCTTTGTTGCCCCTTTTGGCGTGTCGGCTATGGTTGATAAAAAAAATCAGCCCTGGTTAAACAAGGTATGGGATTACCTGACCGCTTTTAAAATGAAAGACTATGATTATTATGACAACAGCATTAAGTTGCTTGATATGATCATTCTTTCGGGGAACTATTGGCGCCCCGCCAACGTATAATAATATTAAAAACAATGCGCCTGTTTTAATATTTATTTTTTGCATTTAACTTCTTGCTTGTACTCTATTAAGGACAATGATTGAACGAAATTCCAAAATGTCCATAATAACCTCTACAAGGCTGTAACTTACAATATATCAGCAACTTATACTTTGTAAACTGTTTGATACTTAAAATACGTTATATTTTTCTGTCATTAAAAATTTACACCATTTTATACTCAAATGATAAAAAAGCACATATTATTTCATCTGATCCCGGATTTGGTACAAAACTTGGATATACTCAAACAACATTAAAATTTATCATTATGAAAACTGAAAAACTTAACATTATCGAAACACTTTTTACTATCAAATTTGATAAGGAATTACAAGCTATACTTCAAAAGGACATTGAAGCCTACAAACAACGTAAAACACAAAAACAACAACATATAAATATCCAGGTGGCGGCTTAATTGATTGACCACATCTACACATTTACTACTATGAAAACTAACGACGACATATCTTACTACTGCTTTAACCACGCCTGCAAGGGTTCAATATATAACAGTAACTCGGTATTGATTATTGATCTGCCTTTAAATTCCCGGACACTAAACAATAGCCACTATTGCGTGCTCTGTAACTCAAAATTGGTATCGCTTGTTGATATCGAAATAAAACAAACATTAGGCGAAAATGCCGT
>JAQBOH010000079.1 GCA_028288125.1 Mucilaginibacter sp. | reverse complement strand
GGCACAACCGAGGAGCGTATTTTTGATGCGATACGGATTGCGTCGTTAGTAACTTCGGCTGGGAAAGTGATCTACTAAATAACAAGGTAAAAATCTTAAGCATAGCACTACCCCGCAAACGCGGGGTTTTTTGTTTCGTGCGATTTTAGCCAAATAGCCATTGTAAATTCATTGTGACGAACAAAATCGACCCTCCCCTTATATTAAAGGTACATTCCTGGAAGTTGATGCTAAAATCACAGAGTTTTAGCTTATAAATGCTGCCGCAGTCAAAAACATGGGCAACGACAAGGCAAAAACCTGCGTATCAACAGGCAATTCCCGATTGTAAATTCGCCGATACAAAATGCCTTTTGAACTATATATGAGCAATATTTGAATTAAATATCGTTGATGTTGTAATAAAACGGGGTTATCATAACGTAATCCCGATACCTAACACTTACAAACATGATCATACTATTATGCGGATTATCCGGCGCCGGCAAAACAACCCTTGCAAAGGCTGTCAAACAAAAATTGGCTGAAGCGGATGTTTTTATTGAACTGATTGACGCGGATGAGTACCGGCAGCAGCTGTTCAAGGATCTTTTATATTCAAAAGAAGACCGCAACGAAAATATAAGACGGCTGGGCGTTATTGCAAATAAGTTTTCCTCTCACAATATCATAACTATTATTAGTGCTATAAACCCATACGATGACATTCGTATGGAACTGGTAAAAACTTATAAAAACGTTAAGATAGTTCATATTGACTGCCCGCTTCCGGTGTTGGTTAAAAGGGATACAAAAGGACTTTATAAGCGGGCGCTTCTTCCAACCGGCGATCCGCAAAAAATAAACAACCTGACCGGGATTAACGATCCTTTCGAGGCGCCGGCTAATCCTAATCTATATATTAATACATATGATTTAACAGTTAATGAAAGCGTGGATGAACTTTACTCGTTTATAATGGAGAACAGGTATCCTCTAAAAAAATCTGTAAACCATTATTAAGCGGCATTTAAATACCCCTATTAAAATTTTTTGTCATGCCCCACAATATATTGGTTATTGTAGGGATGCACCGTTCCGGTACGTCCCTCGTAACAAACTGGCTGGAGAAATGCGGTCTGGAAGTTGGTGAACGACTGGAGGCCGCTACATCAAGTAATATCAATGGACACTTTGAAGACCTCGAGTTTAAAATAATGCACGAAGAGGTTTTGACCAGTAAAAACCTGCCTGCATCCGGCCTGGTTGAGGTTCACGACGTGGACTTGTCGGTTTACCAAACAGAGAAGCTCAAAAGCATTATAAGTGTTAAAAATAAACTCTATGACCAGTGGGGGTGGAAAGATCCCCGCACTTGTTTATTTTTAGATACTTACAGGCAATTACTGCCAGGGTCAAAATATCTTGTCGTGGTACGGGATTATCAGTCGGTTATAGATTCATTGTTACGGCGTGATTTTTTGGAGATGGACAAGCGGAGAGTATCCCGTCATCTCCTTTCAAAACTTATCTGGAATATTTTCAGACGCAGGCGCCAGCAAAAACTTTATTATAAAAGAAATGCCGAACATTACCTGAAAGTATGGCTGGCTTATAACGAGGAAATATTGAGAACCGTTAAGGTTATCCCCCAAGGCGACTACCTGGTGGTCAATTATGCTGTGCTTGAAAAAAAGGATACGGAAATTTTTAATTTTTTAACCCAAAGCTGGCACTTTACGCTAACCTATTTCAGTTTTAAGGACATATTCAAAAAATCGTTGATGAATAGCGTAAAAAATATGGAGGATCTAATACAGGACAAGGTTTTGCTTATGAAAGCTGATTATATCGAAACGCGTTTGAAATCGCTTAGCCGTTATTATTAATTTACCTATGCAGAGTGGCCCATTATACCGCCATTTGGCGGAATACAGCCTTACTTTTTCGGCGTAAACGGTTTTATTATACCTTTACCAAATCAACCCGGTAAACTGGCACCATGCCTTATAAAGCTGTAAATACTTCCACTAAGCCGAACAGGACCATTTTATACTTTTTGTTGCTGTGGACCACCCTCAACGCGATACAGGCATATACGCTGGAATTGCAGGGCGATGAGGCATATTACTGGCTTTACTCGCGTTACCTGGACTGGGGATATTTTGACCATCCGCCGATGGTGGCCCTGTTTATCCGTATCGGCGATAGCTTATGGCATAGCGAACTTGGCCTGAGGCTAACTACGGTACTTGCCAGTTCGGCTTCCGTTTACCTGCTGTGGCTCATTTTAAAAAAATACGGCGGCGATGTAAAAGCTTTTATGCTGGTTATTTCCGGCGTTTTTATATTTCATATTTATGGGTTTACCACTACGCCCGATGCGCCCCTTTTCTTTTTTACCGTATTGTTCTATTTCGTTTACCAGCAGTATATTGAACGGAATAAATGGGACCTGGCTGTTTTACTGGGAATTATAGTTGCCTGCCTGCTATACAGCAAGTATAACGCGGTATTAATAATTGGTTTTACCCTGCTGTCAAACCTGAAACTGTTGCGGCGTGGGTCGTTTTGGCTTATCGTCGTACTTGCAGCCGTATTGTTCCTGCCTCATGTATTCTGGCAGGTAAATAATGGCTATCCCTCCATAAATTATCACTTATTTGAGCGTTCGGCCCGAGTTTATAATTTTACCGATACCTTTTCGTACCTGCCCGGGCAGTTGCTAATGGCCGGCCCGCTTATAGGATGGTTTTTATTTTACAAGGCTTTTACCGTCCGCGTTAAGGACGCTTTCATAAGGTGCTTATTGGTAAACTGCGTAGGTACGTTACTTTTTTTCCTGGTCAGCAGCTTTAAAGGAACGGTGCAGCCGCAGTGGACGTTTGTGCTATTTGCGCCGCTTGTTATGCTGGCGCTTATCCACTTCAAAGAGCCAGGCGGTGTGCCGCGATGGCTGGTCCAGCTGGGAATAGTGAACCTTGCTTTAATTTTGATTGTAAGGATCATCATTATATCTGGTTTCGGTTTTGCAAAGACATACGGCCACCTGAAAAGCTATTACGGATTTAAAGACTGGGCATTCGAAGTAAAAAAACGGGCTGGAAATTCGTATGTCATGATGAGCGAGGGCTTTCAAAATCCCTCAAAATATAATTACTATACCAACAGCTTAAAGTGCTTTGCTTACGATCCCTGGTATTATCGCCGCACCCAGTTTGACATTTGGCCGATGGAGGACAGTATTCAGCATAAAAGGGTGTATTATTTATTTTACCAGCCTGTGAAAGGGTACACAACTGATTCGATAAAAATGGCGGCGGGCACCTGGTATGGCGGCTGGATCGATGATGTGAGAACTTACCAGAAGGTAAATTTTGAAACCACAGCCGGTAACGTCGCAGCCTCGCCGGGCCAAAAGCTTGTTTTTAACTTAACGGTAACCAATCCCTACCATCATCTCATAAGCTTTACCAATACCGGATACCTGCACCCGGTGATACTGGAGGCTTATTTTCTGAAAGGAAACAGTGTGGTAGCGGTTCAAAAGGCTTCCGGTACATTTAACAACATTAGTTTAAAGCCGGGAGAAAGCGCACGTTACATGTTTACCGTAACGGCGCCAATAGAAAAAGGAAACATGGAACTGCTGTTTTCTTTACGCACCGAGCCTTTTCCCGGTAGTAAAAACAGCAGGATTATTAACTTTACCGTCAAATAAAACCCCTATTGCTCACAATGATTAGAAAGATATACTTCACCATCCTGGTAACCGTAATAACAGCTACCGCTGCGCTGGCGCAAACTGTCGACGTTAATTTTAATGGACTGGCTTTTTTGGATAACAGGGAATATAAGGATTTTATTCCCCGCTCACGCACCTATTCGGGCACGCTTACCGCACTCGATTTCGGGTTAAACCTGGATAGCCTCAACCATTTTGTTGTGGGCGTGAATGGCATACACGAGTTTGGTGCTATACCATTTTTCTTAAAGGTAAACCCGGTATTCTATTATAAATACCAAAGCGCGAAGTGGCTTTTTTTTGCCGGTGAATTTCCAAGGGAAGGACTGTTGAGCAATTATCCGCGTGCGTTATTAAACGATACGCTGCGTTACTTCCGCCCCAATATTGAAGGCCTGCTGGCCTGCTATCAGTCCGCGCATTTTATGGAAACCGGTTGGATCGATTGGGTAAGCCGGCAAACACAAACCCAGCGCGAGCAGTTTTTATTCGGATTTGAAGGCAAGTACAGGCCATGGCTATCGGGTCCGTTTTATATCTCACATTATTTTTTCCTGATGCATGACGCCGGGGCCGAAATATTGCTGCCCACCGATCGTATAAACGATAACGGGGCCGGCCAGGTCCGGTTGGGCCTGGATTTTACTCACCGGCAAAGGCTGCTTGATTCGCTCTCATTTGAAGCAGGGGGAATGATATCACTGGAACGCGCGCGGGGAATTAACGGGTTTAAAACCCCTGCCGGATTTGTAGCAAGCGCATATGCAAGTTACGGCCGCTTTGCCGCGTTTAATGAATTTTATGCCGGACAGGGTTCAATTATAGATTACGGCGATTCATTTTATGAGAAGAAATTTTACGACAGGCTTGATCTGATATTTACTCCGTTTTTGGCCGCGGGACTAAAAGGTTCATTCATTTTCAGCATACATCGCACACCCGGTTATACCAGCAACCAGGAAGCATTCAGGGTAACTTATGACCTGGGCCGCAAAGTGATTGCAAGGTTTAAGGATAAGTAAGCCGAAAGTCCAAAGCTAAAAGCGGAAAACGTCGTGGCTTTCAGCTTAATACCGGCTAATATCGCCGCTGCCGCTTTTTTTACTGTTGATGCTTTTGGCAGCCCCGGTGTAATGCACATCGCCCGAGCCGACTACAGCGGCGTCAACCCGTTCGCTGGCATTCACATAGGCGTCGCCCGAGCCGGAAACACGCACGGATGAATTTACGGTAAGCAGGTTCCGGGCGGTAAAATCACCTGAGCCTACCACGCTTACCGCAGAGTTTTCGGCATGGCCGGACAATCTCATATCACCCGAGCCCGTAATGCTGCTTTCCAGCGTTTTTGCCTCGACCCTGCCACTCATGTCGCCCGAGCCGGTGATCCTTAATTTTAATGAATTGGCAGTTATTCCCTCTTTGAAAGAAACGTCGCCCGAGCCGGATATATTGATGCTATTCAAATCTTTTGCAATAACGTAAACCACTATTTTTCGGTGGTGCCCCCACGAGAAACCCCAATTCCAATTATTGTGCCTGCTGTATATTTTTAATACGCCGCCGTTTACCTCGGTCAAAATGCGGTCTATCATATCAGCCGGCGCTTCAACCTTTACTGATTCTGTGGCGCCTTGCTTAATATACACATCATACGGTCCGGCCACATTTACCGCGTTAAAGCCGGAGAGGTGACGATCGGCAATTTCAGTCGCGTTGGTTTTTGCCGCAGCATTGGGCTTGGCGAAAGTATAAGAGCCGGCAGTTAGCAGTATAACAGCCAGTAGAATTTTTGCAAGTGATCTCATGGTTGCAGGTTTTTGAATTAGACGCCGGTTATACGGGTTAGGTTACAGTTAAATAGAAATAAACCCGGCTAATATTATCTCAATCCACCAGCAGCCCTATGTAATAATTGAATGTATCCACCTCAATATTGTCTTTGGTGGCATGCTGAATATCCACCGGCATAAAATGCGTGGTTGGTGTAATGAACCGGTATTCGCCGCCTTTTATTTTTATCCGGACGGGCATTTTAAAACCTTTCGCGTCAGCTATCCAGCGACACTGGAGCTGACCGCGGATAACCATAAAATTTAAAATGGGTATGCCCTTATACTTAAGGTATTGTTCAAATACCGGCGATAGGTTTATGCCGGCCTTGTCATTAATGTAGTTTACCACCTGGTCGTAAGTTACGGTTTGGTGATAGAATGTTTTATTTAGCCCGCGTAAAATACCGCGCCATTTTTCATCATCATTAATAATGGTCCTTACCATGTTCAGCAGGTTGCCGCCCTTGTAATACATGTCGCCCGAGCCTTCCTTGTTCACGTTGTAAACGCCAATAATTGGCGCGTCATTCTGAATGCTCTGCCGCGTACCATGCACATATTCCTGCCCGGCCTGCTTGCCATACCGCTGCTCAATAAACAACGACTCAGAGTAATTGGTAAAGCTTTCGTGTATCCACATATCAGCAAGATCCTTCGAAGTAATATTGTTGCCGAACCATTCATGCCCGCTTTCGTGCACAATAATAAAATCCCATTTGAGCCCCCAGCCAGTTCCCGAAAGATCCCGCCCGAGGTAGCCGTTTTGAAAATGGTTACCATACGCCGTCCCGCTTTGGTGTTCCATACCCAGGTGAGGTGTCTCGATCAATTTATACCCGTCCTCATAAAACGGGTATGGGCCAAACCAGTACTCAAACGCTTTGATCATATCCTTCACGTTTTCGCCGAATTGTTTTTTGGCTTTCGCCAGATTGTATGTTAAAACCCAGTAATCAAGGGTCAAATTACCTTTTTCGCCTGTATAGGCATCGCCAAAATGGCTGTACTTGCCAATATTCGCCTCAATATCATAATTGTTGATAGGATTGGCTACAAACCAATCAAACCGGGTATAACCATCCTTTAAATCAGTTATCTTACGCAGCCGGCCGTTTGATACATCCTGCAGACCATTGGGTACGCTGATGCTGATTAACGCGCTATCCACCTCGTCGTACTGGTGATCCTTATTGGGCCACCAAATGCTGGCGCCCACTCCCTGGCAGGCCGTAGCAACCCAGGGGTTACCAATTGAATCCTTCGCGTAAACTACCCCTCCGTCCCATGGCGCGCGTTTGGCAACAGTCGGATGGCCCGAATAATAAACCGTAAACTCGTCCCTACTCCCCTTTTTAATCACTCGGGGAAACGTTACAAACACTGCGTTGTATTCGCGCTGGTAAGGCAGCTCTTTGCCCTTATATATCACCCGTTCAACTTTCAAATTAGCAAACAGATCAAACTGCAGTTTGGTAAAATCCTGTACCGCGGTAAATTTAAAAAGGTTACTGCCGCTGATGGATTTATCAGCAATATCAAACTTAACGTCCAGGTGATAGTAGTCAATATCATAACAGGTACGCAAAGGAGTTAAATACCCGCGCAACGAATCGGCACGGGTAAACTTTTCCTTCGGCGTTCCCAATTGGGCCTTTGCGCTAACGCCAATCAATACCAGCGCCACAATCAACAAACGGTATGCTTTCATTTATTCGGTGTAATCTATTCTTAATAGGTGAAATCGTTTTATTCCAATACTGTTACGCGAACGGCAGATTTATTTTGCGCGTCGTGATATATCCTTATTGTTGCTTTTTGAAAATCCGAATCCTTTGCCTGGTTAATATTCTCAAACCTTTGCGGATTACGGTCTGCCAGCGGGAACCAGGAGTTTTGAACCTGTATCATAATACGGTGCCCTTTCCTGAAAGTATGTGCCACATCCGGCAGGTTGTATTTGATCTCGGTTACCTTGCCGGGAACGAACGGTTCAGGGTGTTCGAACGAGTTGCGGAATTTACCCCTGAATATTTCACCGCGTACCAACATTTCATATCCTGCCAGCGTAATATTTTTTGGATTGGGTTTTGGTTCATGATAATTGTCCGGGAACACGTCGATCAATTTTACTACATAGTCGGCATCCGTGCCCGAGATGGATGAAAACAGATCAGCAACTACAGGTCCGGTAAGGGTTATCTCCTCGTTTAACGCATCAGTTTGATATACTCTAACATCGGGTCTGCGTTCGGCAAAACGCTGGTCGTCCAGCATATATTCGCGCGTGCGATGGGCCTGTATACCGGCCTGGTACGGCACCGGGGTGTTTGGGTCGCTTATATATTCGTCGAAACCGCCGCCCGCTACAGGAGGCGTGAAGGAAAGCTTGCCATTGGGATGGAAGTATAATGTTTTTTCAACAGTATTTTGAGGCGGCCATGTTTTAAACTTATGCCATTCGTTGCTGCCCGATACAAATATGGTCGCCTTTGGCAGGCCCATTTCACCCTCGCCCTTCAGATAATATTTAAAAAATGGCAGCTCAACATTTTCCTCGAACCAGGCGCTTGTTTTCGAGCCGAAATCCTGATCGCCAAAAAACTGGCCGTCGCCGCGCTCCCAGCCGCCATGGAACCATGGGCCCATTACCAGCATATTGGGGTGCGAAGCAGGATTTTGCTTTTCGAGCGATTCAAAAACATGCAATGCGCCAAAGCAATCCTCTGCATCAAAAAAGCCGCCTACAACCATTGTCGCCGGGGTAATGTTTTTTAGGTGCGGACGGATATTCATCCCTTTCCAAAACGAATCGTAGTTGGGATGCGCCATCATATTATTCCAGAATTGTACCGAATCGCCCAGGTAACGCTTGTTAAAATTCGGCAGCGCGCCCAGGTCCAGGTAAAATTTATAATTGTCGGCTTCTGTAAATTTTATACCATTTTTAAATTGCGCCGGTGTTATCGGTTTTGGGCGGGGTACCCCAAAGCTGGTTAAAAAAGCAAACGCATCCATCTGGAACAAAGCGCCGTTGTGGTGAAAATCGTCGCCGATGAACCAATCGGTAACCGGCGCCTGCGGCGACACCGCCTTAAGTGCCGGGTGGGCGTTTGGCAGCGACGCCGTTGAATAAAATCCGGGATATGAAATACCCTCGATACCTACCTTGCGGTTGTTATTGGGCAGGTTTTTTATCAGCCAGTCGATGGTATCGTATGTATCTGAACTTTCGTCGACCTCTTTATTGCTTTTTTTATTGCCGATATTGGGGCGCACATCGACAAAATCGCCCTCACTCATCCACCTTCCGCGCACATCCTGGTAAACAAAAATAAATCCTTCTTTCTCCAAAAGACGGTTTTGACCTAATGATCTTTTATATAGGTTTTCGCCATAAGGCGCAACCGTATAAGGTGTGCGGGTCATAATGATCGGGTATTTTTTTGACTGGTCCTTTGGGAGATAAATGGAAGTGAACAGGCGCTTGCCGTCGCGCATGGTGATATACTTTTCCATTTTGGTATAGTGCTCTCTAACGTAGCCCGTGTCAGCGGATGATTGAGAATAAGATAAGGTACACCAGGCCGCGAAAGCCAGCAGGAGGAGTGATTTTTTCATTGAATGAGTCAGTTATAGACGGCTAATTTAATAAGTTAATCCTTAATATACTATTCATGTCAATTCTGTTACAAATTAGAAGAGATAAAACTTATTAAACAAATTTAAAAAGTATTGCATGGATAAAAATTATTTTATTAAGTTTGTATTATAAATGCCCCGGAAATTAAATAATAGAACTTTTGGTAACCTTATGTCGGTGAGGTTAAATTTAATAGTTAAATTGGTTTGATAAAATCCCCGCCCTGGCGGGGATTTTTGTATATAATCGTTTTATAAATAACACATAACTCCATGGCAAGATTAAACCTATTAGAAGAGACGCGTTACGAGAAGCTGCCGGTAACGGTATATGCGAGCCAGCAGGCAGCCTCGCTGGCAGTAGCACAACGGATAGCGAAGCTGATAAGAGAGAAAGATAAAAAAGGCGAAAAGACCGTGCTGGGATTGGCCACCGGGGTAACGCCGGTAGGGGTATACGCCGAGCTGGTACGGCAGCACAAAGAAGAAGGGCTAAGCTTCAGAAACGTCATCACGTTTAACCTGGACGAATACTACCCGATGAAACCCACAGCCGAGCAAAGCTATGTGACATTCATGAACGAGAACCTGTTCAATCATGTCGACATCGATAAAAAGAACGTGCACATCCCCAACGGGACCTTAAAAAAAGACGACGTAGCCGCCTTCTGCCTGGCCTATGAACAGCAGATCACACAATTGGGCGGCCTGGACCTGCAGATACTGGGCATCGGCCGTACAGGCCACATCGGATTCAACGAGCCCGGCTCGGCGCCCAACTCCGGCACCCGGCTGGTGACGCTGGATGACCTGACCCGGAACGACGCCTCCAGGGATTTTGGCGGGAAGCAGAACGTACCCACGAAAGCCATCACGATGGGCATCGGTACGATCTTCAAAGCAAGAGAAATTATCCTGATGGCCTGGAGCAGGAAGAAAGCCCCGATCATCAAAAAAGCAGTAGAAGGAGAAATATCAGGCGAAGTACCGGCCACCTATCTGCAGCTGTCAGACCATGTAGAATTCGTATTGGACGAAGCAGCAGCCAGCTCACTGACCAGGTTTGACACCCCCTGGCTGGTAAAAGACTGCGTATGGGAAAACCAGCTCAAAAAGAAAGCCATCATTTGGCTGGCAGACAAATTAAATAAACCCATACTGAAACTCACCGAAGAAGACTATAACAACCATGGCATGGCCCCGCTGGCCGTAGAGCAGGGACCGGTATACGATATCAATATCGACATTTTCAACCAGGTACAGCACACCATCACCGGCTGGCCGGGGGGCAAGCCTGATGCCGATGACTCGCAAAGGCCCGAGAGGGCATTGCCGGCAAAAAAGCGGTCGGTCATCTTTTCGCCCCACCCGGATGATGATGTGATATCGATGGGCGGCACATTTATCCGGTTGGTAGACCAGGGGCACGATGTGCATGTGGCCTACCAAACCTCAGGCAATACAGCCGTATGGGATGACGATGTACTCAGGTTCGTGGAATTCGCCATTGACTTTAACCAGAGCATCG
>JAQBOH010000078.1 GCA_028288125.1 Mucilaginibacter sp. | reverse complement strand
AAGTCAGTAAAGTCAGTAAAGTCAGTAAAGTCAGTAAAGTCAGTAAAGTCAGTAAAGTCAGTAAAGTTAGTAAAGTTAGTAAAGTTAGTAAGGGGTCTTAAGTTAGCGATTTTTCTGATATGAGTTTGGAGCAACTTTCGGACTTTACCGACTTTACTGACTTCCTCCCACTCAAAATATATTTCCGTATTAATTTTTTTTTATCAATAATGGGTTACAATTTCGCATAAATTGTATTAAGTGTGAGTAAAGACCTAAATAGCGGGATCCCAACAGATAATGAAGTAATACTAGGTATCCTTAATAACTCGGAAAGTGTTTTAAAGCGGTTATACCTGGCCTATTTTCCAATGGTGCTGCAGTTGATCATCAACAACAGCGGCAATGAGGACGACGCTAAGGATATTTACCAGGAAGCTATCATAGTTCTTTACAATAAGGTTAAAGCAGGGGATTTTGAACTGAGCAGTAAACTTAAAACGTATATTTACTCAATATGCAGGCGGCTCTGGTTAAAACGACTGAGCCAGATGAACAGGTATAGCGGCGACATTAAGGACTTCCAGGAGTACCTGGTGGTTGATGACGAAACGGAAAAGAATAACGAAAGGGATATACAGTTTAATAAGATGGGCAGCGCGCTGCAATTATTAGGCGAACCCTGTAAAACGATAATAGAGGATTTTTATATACATAACAGGTCGATGCAGGAGATCTGCGAAAATTTTGGATATACCAATACGGATAATGCCAAAACCCAAAAATATAAATGCCTGCAAAGGCTGAAGAAGTTATTTTTTCAGCAAAAGTAAAGGAGAACAGCGATGAACGAATATAAACTAATGGAAGACATTGAACGGTACCTTAATGGCGAAATGACCAAAGAGGAGCGGGCGGCATTTGACATTTTGCGTAAGGAAAATGCGGAGGTTAATACCCGGGTAACCGAACATAAGCACTTTACCGGGCTGATAAAGCAGTACGGCGAGCGCCTGGAACTGGAAGGCCGGTTAGATGCCATACACCGCGAAATTGATGTACATACGCTCAAGGAAGAATTAATGGTTCATCCTTCGTGGATCGTTCAGTTATGGCGCAGTCACCATTCGAAAATTTCGGTTGCGGCGTCGATCGCTATTTTTGCGGTTTTAGGGACTTTGTTCTTTACAGGATACTTAAGTAACCGCGAATTAAACTATGTGCGCCTGCGGGGCGAGGTAGCTAAGATCAGCCGGAAGGCGGATAATTTAAATGATAAATTAAACAAGCTTAACCGATCGGGAAAAGTTACTGACAATCCCGGTAAGTACAGGGGTACCGGTTTCGCCCTTACCTCAAATGGACTGATCGCAACGAATTATCATGTGATCGAAGGCGCCGATTCGGTATACGTTCAAAACAACGCGGGGAAATCGTTTAAAGCCAAAGTACTGTACTCCGAGCCGGAGAACGACATCGCGATATTAAAGATAATTGATACCTCGTTCCGAAATCTGAAACCCATACCTTATACCTTTAAACGGTCGGAAAGCGACCTGGCCGAGAGCGTTTATACTTTTGGCTATTCGCAGGATGCCCCGGTTTACGACGACGGGAAACTTACCTCGGCAAATGGCTTGAATGGCGATAGCCTCAATTACCAGATATCCATACCAATTAATCCCGGCAATAGCGGCGGCCCGTTGCTGGATACCAGGGGAAATATCATCGGCATTGTGCAGGCCAAGCAAACCCAGATGGAAGGGGTTCATTTCGCGGTAAAATCAAGCTATTTGCTTAGCGCGATCGATTCGTTAGAGAAAAAGGTAAACCTGAATACCAAAAACACTTTATTTAATTTAACTCCAGTACAGCAAGTTAAAAAGTTGAAGAACTATGTTTTTATGGTTAAGGTTTATGACAAATAATTGTGAGTGTGGCTTAGTGAATTGCGAACAGTGAATGATTGAATAGTGAATTTATCTCGTTTTACCAGCTTTCATAAAATCATAACAATTAAAGAAGCTTCCGCAAGGAGGCTTTTTTTAATGCAGTTTACCGGTCAAGTTCACCTAATACAATATCAACTGAACCTACGGTAGCGACGAGGTCGGCTATCATAACGCCCCGGGCAATTTCGGGTAAAACCGATAAATTGCTGAAGCTTGGGGCACGGGCTTTTACCCTTGTGGGGATTTCCGATTTGCCATCGGCCATAAAATAAAAACCCAGCTCGCCTTTGGCGCCTTCGCAGCGTACATAGTAATCCTGTGCTTTGGGGATGGTTTTGCGCGGCAGTTTTGCACGCGGGTCAAAATCAGGGGTGCGTTTTAATTCTTTCTGGAGCCGGTCGAGACATTGCTCTATCATTCGCAGTGATTGTTCTATCTCATCCACCCGTACCTTGTAGCGGTCCCAGCAATCGCCAAGGGTACCCATTTCACCTTTCCCCACCGGGATGTCAAAGTCCAATTCGGGATAAGCCGAATATCCGTCAATTCGCCGCAGGTCCCATTTTAATCCCGAGCCACGCAGCATAGGCCCCGAACAGCCATAATTGATCGCCACATCCCGCGGCAGCACGCCCACATTAGCCGTGCGGTTAATAAATACCTGGTTGTCGGTTAAAAGCTCATTCAGCTCGTTCATTTTGGGCTTAAAGTAGTCCACAAATTCGCGGCAACGCTCTTCAAACCCTACCGGCAAATCGTAAAACAAGCCGCCTACCCAAATATAATTGTACAGCATCCTTGAGCCCGATGCCCATTCGAGCATGCCCATAATGTGTTCCCTGTCCCTGAAGCACCATAAAAACGGCGTGAAGGCGCCTATATCAATGCCATAGGTGCCGATTGCGATCAGGTGCGAGCCTATGCGGTTCAGCTCACAAACCAGCACCCGGATGTATTCAACACGTTTAGGGATATCTTTATCAATACCCATCATGCGCTCAACACCCATCACAAAGGCGTGGCTGTTATTCATGGAAGCAAGGTAATCCATCCTATCCGTAAAGGGAATAGTTTGCTGGTAGGTTAACGATTCGGCATGTTTTTCAAAGCAGCGGTGCAGGTAGCCGATATGCGGGATCACTTCCTTAACAATCTCACCGTCAGTGATCAGCTCCAGCCGTAAAACGCCATGGGTCGAAGGATGCTGCGGACCCATGTTCAGCACCATATCCTCCGTAGCCGCAGAGGATATTTTTTTGTTGTAGTCGTTTAAAGCTTGTTCGTATTTTTGATTCACGGTGCTTCAATCAATTTTTATTCCTTTATAAAACTCCGCCGTTTTATAATCTTTTCTTAGCGGGAACCCTTCCCAATCATCCGGCAGCAAAATGCGGCGCAGGTCAGGGTGACCCTCAAAAAATATCCCGATAAGGTCATAGGCTTCACGTTCGTGCCAGTCGGCGGTTCGGTAAACGGAAGTTATGCTGGGAAAGGCCGGCAAGTCGTTTAAGTTGCGGTTGTTTTCTTTGCTGATCTTTAAAGTCAGTTGTGTTTGATAGGGGATAGACGCGAGGTGATAAACCACGCCAAAGCGATTCTCTTCCGTTCCGTAGTCAACTCCCGTAAGGCAGGAAAGGAAATCAAAATAGGTGTTTGGGTTATTGCGCAGTTCCAGGCATACGGCGGTTATATGGTCGGGATGTATCAGCAGCGCGGGCTGTAACCCGCCTGTTTCCGTGCCGGCAATCACGTCCGCGCCGAATTTATCCGTAAGCAGTTGGGTGATCTCGTCAAAGCTCATGGTGCCAGTCGTACCTTTTTCCAGTTCTTGTTATCAATTTTTTTGTACAGGATACGGTCGTGCAGGCGGCTTGGGCGTCCCTGCCAGAACTCGACGAGGCGCGGCTTTAGGATGTACCCGCCCCAAAAAGATGGTTTCGGGATATCTTTACCATCGTATTCTGCTTCCAGTTCGCTCATTTTCTTTTCCAGTATCTCGCGACTGGCTATTTCCTGGCTTTGCGGTGAGGCCAAAGCGCCTATCTGGCTGCTTTTTGGCCGCGACTGGAAATATTTATCAGATTGTTCTTTGCTTAATTTTTCGATTGTGCCCTCAATACGAACCTGACGCTCCATGCCCGCCCAAAAAAATGTGAGCGCGCCCAAAGGATTTTTGGTGATCTCTTTACCTTTGCGACTCAGGTAATTGGTATAAAAAACAAACCCGGCATCAAAAACCCCTTTCAATAGAACAATACGCGCCGAGGGCCGGCCATCGTAAGTGGCGGTTGCCAGTGTCATGGCGTTCGGCTCGGGCTCTTTGGCTTCAATGGCCTCGCTAAACCATGCATCAAACTGTTTTATCGGATCGGCTTTTGATTCGGTTTCAGACAAAGAAGCGTCTTTGTATTCGTTCCGGAGGTTTTCTAATTGTTCCTGGTTCATTTCTGCAAACTTACAAATTAATTATACCGTAAGTAAGTATTGTATTCCGGATTTTGGAAAACTGAACAATTTTTTAAGATACTTGTATATTGGTAGGAGAAGCAAGATTTTTAGAGTCAAGAGCCAAGATTTTTAGAAACAAGAGCCAAGAACCAAGAGCTAAGATTTTATGTTCCGTTTGTCTTGACTCTTGGTTCTTGCATCTTGGTTCTATTTATATCCTGTTTCTAAACAAAAAATATAAAACTGCATGCTTAGTTCTATTGAAGCCGCCGCGGGGCGCTTATTGATATCGGAGCCGTTTATGATGGATCCGAATTTTAAAAGGTCGGTTATTTTATTGACGGAATACTCCGATGCAGGGGCTATGGGGTTTATATTGAACCATCCGAGCGAATTTTTGCTGGGCGATGTTTTGCCGGAGCTGTCTTATGCCGAAATGCCGGTATTTATTGGCGGGCCGGTTGGTAATAACACCTTGCATTTTATCCACTGCATTCCCGACAAAATCAATGACGGTATTGAAATTGGCGAAGGCTTATATTGGGGTGGTGACTATGACGTAGTAAAGCAGTTAATTTCCAGTTACCAGTTAAATGATAACGAGATCAGATTCTTTATCGGATATTCGGGATGGGTGCCGCAACAACTGGATGATGAGATACGGGAAGACAGCTGGATCGTTGCCACTAACGTAACACCTGAAACAATATTCAATCATAACGAGGAAAACCTGTGGCGGCAGGTAGTGATCAGCCTGGGGCAGCGGTATGCGCATATCGCTAATTTTCCGGAGAATCCCACGTTGAATTGAGCGTGTCGGTTGTTTGTGAGGACACAGACAACGGGTTTGGGTTATTTAATTTTTTAACTAATCTCTTATCTCCAAATTCTAATCACTAAACATCACCCATCTCCGAAGCCGATTCTTCCACTTTTTTCTTTAGATTTTCCTTATAGCTAATCAGTTTTTTGGTGATCGCGTCATCAGCGGTCGACAATATCTGCGCGGCCAGGATACCTGCGTTTTTGGCTGCGTTGAGGGCAACCGTTGCAACCGGGATACCATTCGGCATTTGCAGAATAGATAAGATCGAATCCCAGCCGTCAATTGAATTACTTGATTTTATCGGAACACCTATCACCGGCAAATGCGTTAACGAGGCTACCATACCCGGCAAATGCGCTGCCCCGCCGGCGCCGGCGATGATCACCTTTAATCCGCGGCCGGCTGCTTCCCTGGCATAGCTAAACATACGGTCGGGTGTGCGGTGGGCCGATACGACGGTAATTTCGTACCCGATGCCTAATTCTTTTAATACATCGGCGGCGTCCTGCATTACAAACAGGTCGGATTTGCTGCCCATGATGATACCAATCTTTGGTTTGCTCATAATTTTATACTCGGGCGTCATTGCGAGGAACGAAGCAATTTTTACTTATGCAAATCGTGGAGAAAGTGCTCTCTTCCGACTGCTCTGTACAGTTTACAGGTTGCTTTCCCGAAATAAATTCGGGACAGGCAGTACCTCACAATGACGCGATGGTTTATTATTCACTATTAACTTATTACTTTTAACGTCTCCTGCACAAACCTGGCTTTTTCAATGGCTTTTTCCCTGTCCGCATCCACAATAGTCACATGGCCCATTTTGCGAAAAGGTTTGGTCAACGCCTTGCCATATAAATGTACATATACTCCCGGGCATTTCAATACTTTTTCAATTCCCTGGTAAATGGCCGGGCCTTCATAGCCCGATTCGCCCAGTATATTTACCATAATGGCATTGTTGAGGCACGCGGTATCGCCCAAAGGCTGGTTAAATATGGCCCTTAAATGCTGCTCAAACTGCGATACAACATTTCCCTCAATGCTTTGGTGACCGCTATTATGCGGTCTGGGGGCTAGCTCATTAACCAATATTTTACCATGCTTATCCAAAAACATCTCCACCGCAAGCAGGCCCACAATTTTCAGGTCGTCGGCGATTTTGGTGGCGATTTGCGCCGCGTCCTGCTGTATTTCGAATGGCAGGGTAGATGGTGAGATCAGAAACTCAACCAGGTTAGCCTCGGGGTTAAACTCCATCTCCACCATCGGGAACGTTTTTATTTCGCCGTTTTCGTTACGGGCAACAATAACACCTATTTCCTTTTCAAAATCAACCCAGCGCTCAATCAGGCTTGGCTCGGTGAATGCCTTTTCAAGGTATGATTCATCGATAACCTTATAAACGCCGCGGCCATCGTAGCCATCGCGTCGTAGTTTCTGAATATATGGAAACGGTATGTGACTTTCCTTCAGCTGCTGCGGCGATGATATCACCTGGAACTCGGCAGTTGGAATATCATTTTCTTTAAAGAATTGCTTTTGCAAGCCCTTATCCTGTATGAGCCGGATGATGCGCGGCTGCGGGTAAACCAATACGCCTTCGCTTTCCAACTGGTCGAGGGCGTCTACATTTACCTTTTCAATTTCGATGGTCAGCAGGTCTACTTTCTTACCAAACTTATATACCGTTTCGTAATCACCTAAGGAACCTACCACAAATTCATCACATAATTTGCGGCAGGGGGCTTCCCGGTCGGGGTCGAGTACCTTTACACTTACGTTATAGTTTATGGCCTGTTGTATCAGCATGCGGCCAAGCTGGCCGCCGCCCAAAATCCCGAGTTTAAGGTCTCCGTAAAAAGCTTTCATTTTAAAATGCAAGTTTAGCCTAAATCTTTCAAAAAGCCTATATCAATTTGGTTTTCAGCCGTAAAATTGCGTTTAAACACCTATATTTGCGGCGTTTTTACATTACTACGTTCACCCATGAAAACCAAAATAGCAGTAGCCAAAGGCGACGGCATAGGCCCCGAAATAATGCAGGCCGTTTTAAAAATATTTGAAGCCAACAATGTGCCGCTCGACTATGAGTATGTTGAGATGGGCAAATCCTATTTTGATGCCGGGCATTCAACCGGTATGACCGCCACGGCCAAGGCAACTATTGAGGAACTTGGGACTTTATTCAAAGGCCCTATGGAAACGCCCAAGGGCAAAGGGGTTAAAAGCATCAACGTAACCGCCCGTAAGGTGTGGAATACATACGCCAACCAACGCGATTTCAGGACATTGAACGGTGTGGAAACTGTATTCTCGAAAGCAGGCATACCCATTAACCTGACCATTATACGGGAAAATATTGAAGATACTTACGGCGGCATCGAACACCTATTGACTTATGACGTGGCTGTAGGGCGCCGCATTATTACCCGTCCCGGGTCGGCGCAGGTGATACGTTATGCTTTTGAAATGGCCCGGCGCAAAGGCTACACCAAACTGGCCTGCGGCCACAAGGCCAATATTATGAAACTTACGGATGGTCTATTTTTAGAGACCTTCCAGGAAATCGCAAAAGAATACCCGGACATCCAGTCGTCGGATATTATTGTGGACGATCTTTGCATGAAGCTGGTAACCCAGCCGCAAAACTTCCAGGCTATTGTGTTGACCAATTTGCAGGGCGATATTGTATCTGACCTTTGCGCCGGATTGGTAGGCGGACTGGGGTTCGCGCCTTCGGCCAATATTGGCGATAATATTTCCATTTTTGAAGCCGTACATGGTACCGCGCCTGACATTATGGGCAAAGGCATAGCCAACCCCACCGCGTTATTGTTATCGGGTATTTTAATGCTGCGCTATATGGGGCTTACCGAAAATGCGGCCACTATAGAGAATGCTTTGCTTTACACGCTTGAAAGGGGTATCCATACCGGCGACTTTGGTAATAAATCGACCCCGGCGGCTACGACAATGGGTTTTGCTGATGCGATAATTGCCAACTTAGGCCAGGTGCCTGCGGATGGCGGTGTGGTTTCAAAAGGTAATCTCGAACTAAAGGCTACTCATGAACATCTTTTAAAAAACAAGCTTACCGTTACCAGGGGTATCAAAGAAGAAATGGTGGGCGTTGATGTATTTGTGGAAGCAAATGATCTGCAACCGGCCGAACTGGCTGAGCTGGCAAAGAAACGACTTACAGATAACTTCGACCTGGTGATGATCTCGAACCGGGGTACGCAGGTTTGGCCGACAGGCTCCATTTATACCGAGCTGGTTAACGAATACCGCGTTCGTTTTGAAAAAAAGGCCGGTAAAACCGTTACCCAAAAAGAGCTTTTGCATATAGCGGCTGATTTTTCGGAAGATGCCAAAGTGTGCTCGGTTGAGTTCCTGATGAAATTTGGAGATAAAATTGGCTATACGCTTGCACAGGGACAATAGGAGGATTAGGTATTAGTCATTAGTCATTGATCAAAGTCTAACCGGCGGACGGGAACTAATATCTAACCTCTAACTCCCATTTGTAACAATTTTATTGCATTAAAGCCATTTGAGACTAACATTGCCCGATAATCTCTAAAAAAATTATTTTAGAGGTTTGAATAACCATTTAATAAAAATACCGTTATTGGGATAATTAACTTTTTTAAAACTTTAATACTGTATTGATAATGAAAAAATTAGTTTTAAGTGTTGCAGCTGCTTTGGCTATCGGTTTGTTTTCAAATAATTTATTCGCGCAGACTACCCCTGCAGCATCGGGATCAGGTGATTTGATTACCACTATATCGACAAATGCGGATTATCAGTCCTTCGGGTTACTTTTGCGCGCTGCAAATTTGGGCGCTACCTTAAAAGGCGCCGGACCGTATACTATTTTCGCGCCGAATAATACGGCGTTAAGCAATTTGTCGCCCGATGCGCTGGACAGGCTTTTTCAGGACCCAGCAAAATTAGCCACGGTTTTGAAAGGCCACATCGTAATGGGAAAATATGATAAAGCCGGAATAGTGAAAGCGTTATCGACTAAAATGACCGCTTTAAAAACGCTTGACGGGCAAACGCTTACACTGGCATTGACGGCATCCAAAAACCTCGAACTGACAGACAGCCAGGGAAATAAAACCCAGGTAATTGCTTTTGATATAAACGCTTCAAACGGCGTGATCATTGGCGTTAACAATCTTTTATTCAAGTAAGAAGGGCTTTAAATTAACTAATTACCCGGCATTTCCTAATGCCGGGCTTTTTATTGAATTCGTTTTACCGATAGGGTGGCAATTCCTTAACATTCAAACAATTTGCCCGTTTTAAGCTTATCCCTGTAATGAGTAAACAGGAAAGTGAAAACACAATATCAGGATTTGAGCGGATAAGTAATACAATAACCACGTACAGCGGCAGCTCGCCGGTGTTTATTGCGGCGGTTTGTTTGATATTGTTGTGGGGCGTGACGGGCCCTGTTTTCAATTTTTCAAATACATGGCTTTTGATCGTCAATACAGGTACATCCATTATTACGTTTCTGATGGTTTTCCTGATCCAGAAATCACAAAATAAAGAGTCTATCGCCGTACAGCTCAAACTCAACGAGTTAATAGCGGCCAGCACGCACGCGAGTAACCGGTTATTAAATATACAGGACCTGAGTGAAGAAGAGCTAAAGACGCTGTATGACCATTACCGGAAGTTGGTTGAGCTAACCCAGCAGGCCCAGTCAAATACGCAAAGCCATTCGGTTGAGGACGCGATCGATGCGGTTGAGGGAGAAATAAATGATGAATTGAAGAATGCTGATAAAATTTAAACTCTTTTTTGCACTATCCAGGTGCTTATCCGTTAATTAAATGCTCACCTTCAATTTTTTTCTGTAATTCCAATATGGCCCCGATCAAAGCTTCGGGCCTTGGCGGGCAGCCCTGCACATATATATCAACCGGTATCACCCGATCGACGCCTTTAACCACGTGGTAGCCGTGCTGCCAGTAGGGGCCGCCGCAATCGGAACATGAACCCATCGAGATAACATATTTAGGTTCGGGCATTTGCTCGTAAAGCCGTTTAATGCGCTCGGCCATTTTGAAGGTTACCGTGCCGGCTATGATCAGCACGTCCGATTGCCGGGCCGATGGGCGTGGGAAAACACCAAAACGGTCGAGGTCGTAGGTTGAGGCAAATGCGCCCATAAATTCAATGGCACAGCAGGCTATTCCAAAGCTTAACGGCCATAATGAAGACAGCCTGGCCCAGTTGAGCAGGTCGTTCATTTTGGTGACCACTATGCCGCCGCCCTCTTGTGTTATATCGTTACTCATTGCCGGGCTTTTTGAAGGTTGGTTTAAACATCGGTTTTCTTATAGGGGGTGGCATAGCGGCAGTAGTTCCCGTGGTCGCTGGTGAGGCAGCCTCGCTAACTTCCATTGCGAATGCTTTCACTTTGTAGGCGCTTTGCTCAAGGTTAAGCTTTTCATATAATGACGCCGGTATACTGGCATCGGTTACAGGGAAAATAGGCTTTGCTTTAATCCATTCCAAATCGCCTTTTACCCACACGTATGCCAGGCCCAGTATTAATATTCCTAAAAAAATAAACATTTCGGAAAGAGCCAGCCACCCCCAGCGCGGGTCGATGCTGTTCATTTCGTGGCTGCCGAATACAATGGCCCATGGAAAAATGAAAACCATTTCGACATCAAATAATAAAAATATTAGCGCGATCACATAAAAACGCGAATTAAAAGGCAGCCAGGCGTTGCCAGTCGGTTCTTCGCCGCATTCGTACGACGTGAGTTTTTCAGGTGTCGGATTGCTGGGGGATATTAACCGGGCTATAAAGAATGCCACGCCTACCATAATGATACCGGTAATTAAAAAGATAAGTATCTTTCCAAATTCTGATATTTGCGCCACACCTGCCATGACAGCAAATTTAACAAAACAAACAGACTTTGATGCGATAATTATTGGCGGCGGGGCTTGCGGTTTAATGTGCGCTGTACAGGCCGGATTTTTAGGTAAACGTACCCTGGTGCTCGAAAAAAACGATAAGCCCGGCGCTAAAATACTCATCAGCGGCGGCGGGCGGTGCAATTACACCAACCTGTATGCCTCACCACAGCAGTTTATTTCGGCGAACGAACATTTCTGTAAATCAACCCTTGCGCAATGGACGGTGGAAGATACCGTCAGCTTTTTTGAGACCTTTGGCATTAGGGGTAAAGAAAAAACGCTGGGGCAGCTCTTCCCGGAGAGCAATAATGCCAAAGATGTGGTAAATGTTTTTACCAACCTTTGCGCCGAGCTGGGACAGGAATTATGGTGCGATACGGATGTTAAACATATTGAAAAAGACGAAAATGGTTTTACTGTTTCGCTGGAACGAAATGGAAAAAGTGAAAGCCTGCATGCCCCCAAAATAGTAGTTGCATCGGGTGGGTTGCCGATACCAAAAATGGGCGCTACTGATTTCGGACTGCGCATGGCCCGTAAGTTTGATTTAAAAATAAACGAAACCGCGCCGGCCCTGGCGCCGTTAACCATTACGGGGAAAGACCAGCCGTGGTACGAACAACTATCAGGTAATAGTATTTTTTGCCGTGTCTGGAACGATAGGGCAAGCTTTGAAGAGAATATTTTATTTACGCATTGGGGGCTAAGCGGCCCGGCGATATTGCAGATATCATCGTACTGGAAACCGGGCGAAGAAATTTATATCGACCTGCTGCCTAACCAAAATATCGGTGAACTGATAAAGCAGGAGCGTGAAGTAAACAGCAAAAAAATGCTGCTGGCATATCTCGCCGGCTTATACACACGCAAATTTGCCGAGGCATTGAGTGATAAACTACCTGTTGATAAAAACCTGGCCTCGCTAAGCAAAACGGATATTGAAAACATCAGCAAATTAATCCACGAATTTAAAGTGAAGCCGGCAGGGGATAAGGGTTATGATAAAGCCGAGGTAATGCGCGGCGGCGTATCGACCGATGAGCTTTCTTCAAAAACGCTTGAAGTTAAAAAGGTACCAGGTTTATATTACGGCGGCGAATGTGTTGACGTTACGGGCTGGCTGGGCGGCTATAATTTTCAATGGGCCTGGGCTAGCGGGTTTGTTATAGCGCAGAATTTGTAGTTGGTTACTTTAGTTGGCAGTTTTCAGTTGGCAGTTGGCTTTCAGTAGCAGTAAATAATTGGCTTATGGCTCAGAAGTCAACACTTCAAACTGCCAACTAATAACTGCAAACTGCTATTATCCCCAGGTTGAAGGATTTTCGCGCCATTTTCTTAGGATCTCAACATCTGCGGCAGCTATATATTGGTTTGCGTTAGCATAGTTAATCAGCGCATTATAATTAGATAAGGTGACAAAAGGGCAATTTGCTTTTTTGAAATTTTCGGTTGCTATGTTAAATCCGTAAGTAAATATCGCGGCAAGCCCCGCCACATCGTAACCTGCAGCCCGGAGCGCATCCACAGCCTGCAGGCTGCTTTTGCCAGTGGAGATGAGGTCTTCAATTACAACAACCCGTTTCCCGGTTAAGTCATCGCCTTCAATTAAACTGCCGGTGCCGTGGTCTTTTGGTTTTGAGCGTACATAAATAAACGGGAGGCCTAAATCCTGGGCTACCAGCACACCTTGTGGTATGCCCGCCGTAGCAACCCCCGCTATGCCGCCAACAGGGCCGAATGTTTCCTGTATCAGCAGCGTCAATTGCTGCCTGATGTACGTACGGATAGTAGGATGAGAGAGCGTTATTCGATTATCACAATAAATTGGCGACTTCCACCCAGAAGCCCATGTAAAAGGATTATTGGGTTGTAATTTTATTGCTTTAATTTGCAGCAGGAACTCGGCAACCTGCTGTTCTATCTCCGAACTATTGAACATGGCTCAAAAATACAGAATTTATATTAACGAAAAAGTTATCCTTTTAACGGAGTCAGAGCCTGAGGGTGTGGAGCGGTATGAAAAGATAGATGCCGATATATTCGACCTGAAAATAGTTTATTACTGGGCGTCGGCGCATCGCAGCAAGCTGTTTTATGTGCTTTGCCCTGATGCGAAAGCATTTTTAAAATCAATAGCTAAAGGCGATACCCTTATAGAAGCGGCCGGGGGGGTGGTGGTGAATGAAAACCATGAATACCTGTTTATTTACCGGAATAAAAAATGGGATATCCCGAAAGGTAAAATCGAGGCCGGAGAAGGTATAAAGGAGGCAGCCCTACGCGAAGTGGAAGAAGAATGCGGCATAAAAATAAGCAGCGTTGGTGGCCGGATATGTAAAACTTATCACGTATATGTATACAAGGGCGAAGTAGTTTTAAAAAAGACGTATTGGTTTGAAATGCGGTGCAAAGGGCAAAAGAAATTAAAGCCACAGAAGGAAGAGGGGATTACGGCTGCGCGCTGGTTTAAAAAAGATCATATCGCGCCGATCGTAAAAAATACATATCCCTCTATTATGGATGTGCTGGTAAAGGAAGAGCTTGTGGATGAGCAGGCGATTTAGGGAGCAAGAAGCAAGAGGATAAGAACCAAGAAGCAAGAAATCAAGAGCTAAATGTCATTTCGAACGTAGTGAGAAAACTATACACATGCATTCCCGCCTTGCATGGCGCTGTGCAGAATGTATAGTTTTCTCCTCGTTCCTCGTCGAAATGACATGAATGGTAAGGACAATCGCCCATTTTTCCGATGGGTGCGGAAAAAAATCGGCATAGGCGTGGCTAGTCTTTTCTTGGCTCTTGCCTCCGAATTTCTTACCTCGTTTTAAAGATAGGCCAGCGCTTCCGTCGGGATAAACTGGCTTACGTCGCCATTATAGCGCATGATCTCGCGTACGATGGTCGAGCTGATGGATGAATAGCCCGGCTTGCTGACAATAAAAATACTTTCAATTTCAGGGACAAGGGAATGGTTCATTTGAGCGATGGCCTTTTCGTATTCAAAATCGGATACCGTGCGGATGCCGCGTATCATATAGTTTGCACCAATGCTTTTGCAGAAATCAACCGTCAGGCCCTCATACGCTACGATATGTATGCGCGGGTCATTTTCAAAAACAGCGCGCAGCATTTGTTCCCGTTTTTCAACGCTTAGTAAACTTGCTTTTGAGCTGTTTGCACCAATGCCGATGTAGACTTTGTCGAACAAACTAACCGATCGTTTTACAATGTCGACATGGGCCTTGGTTACCGGGTCAAACGACCCGGGGAAAAGTGCTATTCTCATTTGAAGCTGATAAGCGTATAGACAACAAATTTATAAATCATTATCGATAATAAATTATTTAGTTGCCGGCGTTAATGTGGCCGTTACCCTGCCGCATTCAGGCATTTTTTTGCCGTAGTATGGGTTTTTCACTGCCTCGGTTTCGCTTAGCCAATACGCTTTTTTCATGGGGCAGTATTGTTCATAAATGGTAGCGGTATTCATCTTCAAACCCTTTAAAACTTCATAAAGATTTTTTGACAGGCTGGCAAAATGCTCCCGCTGGTGGTCGAGCATGGTTACCTCGCTGATATGACGGCTGTCATATTTCAATTTATCCAGGTAACCGTTCAATAATTTTTGCTGGCCGGGTTTAAGGGCTTTACCCGGATCGGCTGATAATGTGTTGAATAGTTCCTTCGCGTTGCGGGCCGCCGCCGTTCCATCATCCGCGGCGAGCGAATTTTTAACCGCTAAATATGCATTGGTTATTTTGTTGACGGTGTTAGCAGTGGCGGATTTTTGCGCATGAGCGACAAATGCCGAATAAATGAAAGCTAATATTAAGCAGGTTCTTTTAAGCATGTTCATGTTGTTTTAATTGAGTAAATTTAAGAAAATATTACATTTTTGATTTCATCAGCCGCGGATATAATCGCAGAAAAACCTCACCACCCATAGGATTGCTTCCATACAGGCTGTTTAGCCTGCTATCCGTTCCGTACAAGGTAAGCTGGCCTCCTGCAGCCAGGTTTAACGGCCTCAGCTTAAACAGGTCATAATTCAGGCCCAGGGTTATGGCATTCACAGGGAAAACTGATCTGTTGCCATACAATAGCGGGTTTAAAACCAGCTCCTGGGTCGTTTTCTGAACGAACTCAAACCGGGTATATAAAGCGAGTTTTCTAATACGGACGTCTCCTTCTAATAAAGCCGAATTACTTGCATCGAAACCGGCGGACTTATTTTGTCCCCATAAGGCGGTCGCGTTAAGCGTATTTTCGTCGCTGAATGGCAGGCTATAGGTGGCCGATGCCGTAGTGCGGTTAATATCTTCAGTAGGGTTCAGCGCCTCAGGGCTTTTAATGAAACCATAGGAAACCTGGAACGCCCAGTTGGCCGAAGGGTTGAAATTTAACCTGCTACTCCAGGAGTCTAACTTCGGCTTATCAAAATTGTAGCGGTTCTCGTCAGGTTCCCGTCCTGTAAAGGACGAACCTTCAATTTTAAACTCACCCACCCTGAAGCCTATTGTGGCCACCCCAAAGGTAATGTGTGTGGCATCTGTCCAATGATGACCAATAGGCGCATCGGGATTTGACATTGCCGACGGGCGGTGCATAAACGCTACCGGCCCTAACGCCGGCTCGCCGGGATATCCTATGTAAATACTCAAATCGGTTTTCTTTGAAAAGGCATACGCATAGCTGGCGGAAAGCTCCGAAAACAGATCATGCGGATGCTGGCGGTCAACCAGCGGGATACCCTTCCAGCTTTCACCGGTCTGGAACAATAACGGGTAGCCATAGCCGCCTTCCGTCAGCGGGTCTAACGACATCATCAGGTTAAAATGCAGCAGTCCATTTTCTCCGACGGGACGTTGCGCCATGCCCATAAACCAGTTGGGCGCATCAAACTTATCGCCGCCCCGGCTACCTTTATCACCTAAATCTTGTTTGGTATAGCGGAAGGAAATATTTCCATGCACCATATAGCTCCATTTACCGCTGTTGAGCATAATGCCGTACATAGGCGAGGCATCGGGCAGCCAGCTTGTACCGGAACCATCACGCCCCATCGGCAGGTTTTTGGACTGCGAACTGCTCATCATATCCATTTTCATCCCGCCCATTTTCATGCCTTTCATGGATGTATCCCCCATTGGCATGTTCATTTTTTTGCCGGACGAAGATTTGGAGGTATCACCCATCTGCATACGCTCCATTGAACCCATTTTTTCATCTTTCATGGGCATTGTCATGCTGCTCTTTCCTGACTTCGTGGTATCACTCATTTTCATACCTTTCATTGAGCCCGGCTGCATATCTTTCATGGGCATATCCATTTTTTTGTCGTCACGGGCGTTTTCCATCTTCATACCGGTCATAGTGTGTGACTGCGCATGTTTCATAGGCATGGTCATTTTTTTATTTTTTTTATGCGAAGAGGCCGCACCCATTTTCATCCCTTTCATCGAATGCGGCTGCATATGCTTCGAATGCATTGCCATCTTTTTTGTTTTAACTGTATGGTGCATCACCCTATGATGTTTCGCGGTATCAGTCATGTTCATTTTTTGCCGGGCCGAAGCGCCAAACAGCAATCCGATGATGAGTGTTGATACGATGGTTATATTTTTCATCATAACAGACTATATTTTATCAATGGGTTTGCGGCTGCCTTGTTCTGATGATTTAAACTGGCTTGGCGTTATCCCTGTTATACTTTTAAATTGTGCCGACAAGTGCGCGCTGCTGCTATAGCCCATTTTCCAGGCGATCTCGTTCATATTCAGTTCGCCGTATTCGAGCAATTCTTTAACTTTTCCGATCTTTTGCTGAATGATGAATTTCTCAATGGTTATATCTTCAGATTCCGAAAACATCCGGCTCAGGGAAGCATAATCTTTCTGCAAGGTATCTGCCAGATGGGTCGAAAAGTTAATATGTGTATCGGAGAGGTCGGTATAATGTATCTTTTCAACGATAAGATTTTTGATCCGCTCAACCAGGCGGTTTTTTTCGTTGTCAATCAATTCAAAACCGACAACTTTTAAAGCGGACCCTATTGCGCTTAATTGTTCGGCACCTAGTTCAGGATGTATCACCGCGCTGCCCAGCACCACTTCGTCCGTCCGGAATCCCAGGGTTTCCAATTGCTGTTTTACGACCATCATACAACGGTCGCAAACCATATTTTTAATAGCTATTCTCATTTATCTGCGCTCATTAAATATAACTTTAATACATTTTGTTTAAAGTTAAAATCGGCAAGGCTTATTTCATTGCCTTTTTTCCGGCGAAGAAATAATAAACCGACACCGGGATAAAAAACAGGTTCAGCCAGGTTTGATAGTTCCATTGAAAATGCGCGTTTGTCATTTGCATTCCGCTGGTATGCGCTTTTGGTATCCAGTGCAGTGCAGCAAAGGAATAGTCAAGGAAAAGCGAGGTGAAGAAAATGCTTACTACCAAAATAGCCAATAGATACCACATAGCTTTGTTTCCATAATAGTTACGGAATACCATGAGCATTGGGATCGTCACCAGGTCGGAAAGGATAAATGCGATTACCCCGCCAAAGGAGATACCGCCCTGCCATAACACGGCAGCCATAACAATGTTGCCCACCGAGCAAACAAAGGCAAAAATGGCAACCAGGATACCGACCATCGCGTTCCAGCTTAATATCACGAAATGGGGCAGCGTACTGTTGCCGCTTAAAAATAAGCCTTTCCAAAAGGCATCGGGCACCACTACCATTAAAACAGACGCCACCACAAGGCCGATCAGAATATCCCGTCCGACCATTGTCACATCCATATAAAAATGGCCGCTGGCAGTTTTTAGCTTCTCCAACAAATTAGACTTTTTTGTATTACCGGCCGTCATGTCCATCTTCATATTATGGTGGCAACAGGAGCTTTCCATGTTATGATGTGCATGCGGGTCGTTGGAATTTTTACCTTCAGACGCAGCAATATGCGCTTTGGCCTCATCTTTTACTTTTGAAGGGAAGAACCGGCTGATCAATATGGCCGAAATGATAATAAAAAATAAACCGCCGATGACCTCGCCGCCAAAAAATGCCCAACCCAGCAGCGACACGATAACGATAAATATTTCAAATACGAGGTTGGTGCTGGCCACCATAAAAGTAACGGCGTTTGACCAGGTTGCGCCTTTAATGAGCAGTGTACGGGCCATTGACGCGGCCGCGTACGAGCAGGAAGAAGATATAGCGCCAAAAAGGGTGGAGAGACTAACGGCTGTTACAGAATCTTTGCCCAGTCTCGAAGAAATACTTTCCGTGGAAACAAATGCCCTGATGAGGGATGATAGAATAAAACCCAGTGCCAGTCCACAGTAAATATCCCAGACCATGTGGGCCAGCTCTGATAAAATCTTTGTTATTACGCTCATGACAGATCATTTTAGTAATACAAATTTACATCTTATACCGGGCTGCGGATTTACAGAATTTTGGAAATGATTTACAAAATTTTGTACCGTTTTCAATCAGACATCTTCAAAATATGCTAACCTAAATTCTTCTGAATTTAATTTTCTTGTCGTCCTCCCAAACACAAAGAGTTTTATTGCCGGGCAATACAAGTGATTTTAGATAGCTCCCCGTGCCGATGGCCGTTTCGCGTTTGTTTTTGAGTTGAATCATCTTAACCGTGTCGTTGTTGTGAAATGTTATCACCGCGTTAACGCCATCACCTGCGATACTTGAGTTTCGCCCCTTGCCGATCAATACTTCGGGTTTGCCCGGCTCTGCATAAAACACTTCGCCTTTGCGCTGCCAGGTGGTACGTATAGCCGAACCATCAACGATGATTCCGCCGCCGTCCATCGGGCAGGCGTTAAGCTTCCAGGTATCCAGTCCCAATTTTTGGGCTGCGGCAAAAGTGGCGCCGCCGTTCATCGACTTTAAAACGTACAAGTCGCGTGAACCATTCAGCCAATTCCTGAACATGATAGCCACCTCTGCACCGTTAACCGCGATATTTGGCTTGCAACATCCGCATACCAATTTATCCGGAGATTGATAAACCAGCCGGTTTTTTGACCATGTAGTTGAGTTATTTGATAGCGACGAGAAGAAAATGTTATTGCCACCGCCGGCGCGCGTATCCAGCCATACTGCGTAAAAATTATCTTTTTTATCCGCCGAGACACCCATTAACCCTTCGGGAGCCGAGCCTTTAAGGTCATTGATGGCGCCCATTGACTTCCATTCACCTGACGAATGATCAAGCCTGTACCAGTGAATGGTACCTGATTGGTCCTGTGCAGTAATAATCGAGTAATTTGCAGAGGTTGCCAGTTGCGGCCCGCGCGACATGCCGAGGTGCATTTTTGGGATTTCGGCAACTAATACAGGCTGCGAAAACGTGGCGCCTTTATCCTTGGATGTGGCGCAAAATATTTTATCTTTTTGACCGAATACTACCCGGACCATACCCCTGGTATCCATGGCTATTTGCGGTTGTTCGCCAATGGCGATGGTGTCGTTTTTAACGGCCGACCAGGATGCAAAAGCAAAGAAAACGACAGCCAGTAAAACGGCCAGAAATAACTTTTTCATAAGGGTAGAATTGGATTGTAAAGGTAAGGACTTTACGCCGTTTAATCCACTAGGCCAATATGTTATTGATCTGCGCATATTGCAGCAGCATTATTGTTTTTGCATCCTTTATTTCCCCGGTTTTAATCATGTCGAGCGCATCGCTGAAAGACAGTTCAAGCACCTCGATATTTTCATGCTCATCATGTGCGCCGCCGCCCTCGCTTATTTTCATGTCTTTGCTGTATTCTGCCACAAAAAAATATAATATCTCCGTTACAGAACCGGGCGACATATAGGCTTCAAATACTTTTTTTACGTGTGAAACCTTATAGCCTGTTTCCTCTTCAGTTTCCTTCCTGATACAGTCCTCGGCGTTATCCTTATCCAGCAAACCAGCACAGCACTCGATCAGGTAACCATCTTTATTGCCGTTTAAATAGGTAGGTATACGGAACTGCCGGGTTAAAATTATCGTTTTTGAAACTTTATTGTAGAGGAGAATGGTTGCGCCGTTTCCGCGGTCGTAAGCTTCGCGGGTTAAATGCTGCCATTTACCGTCGTTACCGAGGAATTCATATTTAACTTTTCGTAGCACGTACCAGTTGTCCGAAAGTATTTCGATATCTAAGTTTCTTACTTTTTCAGTTGACATAGCAATTTTTACAAAGTCTAAGAGGTGGCTTTAAAAAAGGAAAACGATGAGTGCCCATATTTTCGCTGTTCGACGAATGTTGAATGGTTGCTTAAATTTTGCAGGGATTGGTGTTCAACAATTAACAATCCGCCGGGAACCAGCAGGTTTTTATCGAAGATTATTTTGGGAATTTCGGGTATGCGGTTAAGGTCGTATGGCGGGTCGGCAAAAATAAGATCGAACTGGTCGGTTTCCAGCTGCAGGTATTTGAATACATCGTCCTTGAAAACCTGTATTTGTTCCAGCTTATGCTGGCGGGCCGTATCTTTCAGGTAATGTACGCATTGAATGCTCCGGTCAACCGACACTACTTTTTCGGCGCCACGGGAGGCAAATTCCAATGAGATATTCCCTGTTCCGCTGAAGAGGTCGAGCACGAGGAGTCGATCAAAATCAACCTGGTTGAGGAGGATATTGAACAGTGCCTCCTTCGCCATATCGGTGGTTGGACGTACGGGCAGATTTTTCGGCGGGTTAAGCCGCAATCCCTTTAAAGCTCCTCCGATGATTCGCATAATGATAATGCCGCGAGCGACAGGATTTTATGAGGCGCAACCTGGCCGGGTAATTCCACAACCCGGAGGTTATTCAATTCAACTTTTGGATAGAAGTCTTTTAACCGGCTTACCTGCGCATCCCCGGCAGATACATTTCCGCTTAAAATAAGGGTGGTATCCTGTGCGCTTAAATGGAGTTCCTCGCACACTAATGCTGCGAAGTATGCCAGCTCGTCGGGGTTTTTAAATTCAAACGTATTGTAAAACTGTAATTTTCCTGATAAGAAATATAAGAAATGAACTTTCTCATTTCCTAGTTCGAGATATAAGTTTTCGTTAGCCGGATCGCTGTCAGCAACTGTTTTAACCCAGCCTTTGGCAGCATACACCGCATTTTGCAGGCCGAATTTCTCAACCGCCGAAACAGTGGCGGCGCTGGTTTTATAAATGATTTTGTTTTCGTTGTCCAACGGCTGTACCAGCGCCTTCTCATTTTCGCCAACATCAAGGAACCGGGCGTAGGCGGCAGCGCGTTCATCGCTGTATAAGCTATTTGGTATAAGCGTTAACCCCACGGCTGGCAAGCCAATTACCACTTTTTTATAATTTGCAGATAGCAGGCTTTTTAGATGTTTTGGATTCACAAGCTCATCAATGGAGGTGTTTTGAACATATACCAGCAGCCGGTTTTCGTGCACAATAGCATAATCGAATGAAGCGGCCCCAACCTGCAGCAGTAAAGTATAACCCGGCGCTTCGTTCAGGTTAAAGTTATTATCGTGATAATTGTTATGGTTATTCTCCTCGCTCATGCAGTATCGCAAAAGTAATATATTTTGATAGAAATATATATGCCCGTGTAGCGATGGGTTTAAAACCCATCGCTACGAAAATATTAACTTAAATCATTCAATAAATTACATTTGTAAAGTGTCAGCAGATCATATCCAAAAAGCATTCCCGCACGAGGCCACCCCGCAGCAGCTTGAACTGTTTGACAAACTGCATTCATTTTTGATAAGCGATGACGGCGATGAATGTTTTATTTTAAAAGGATATGCCGGCACAGGGAAAACCACGGTGCTGGGCGCGCTGGTAAAAGCGCTGCGCAATTATAATTTTAAATCGGTGTTGCTGGCGCCTACAGGCCGGGCGGCCAAAGTGATCACTTCCTATTCGGGAAGGAAGGCTTTTACCATTCATAAAAAAATATACCGGAAAAAGTCGGCGCTGAATGTGGATGAAGGTTTCCTGCTGGGAGATAACCTGAATGATAATACGCTGTTTATCGTTGACGAAGCGTCGATGATCTCGGATGAGATCGGCTTGAATCACCGGGCATCATTGCTGTACGACCTGGTGAACTACGTGTACAACACCAAAAACTGTAAGCTGATGCTGGTTGGCGATACGGCCCAGTTGCCGCCGGTAGGGTCGGACGATAGCCCGGCATTGGACGCGGCCTTTATGAAAAAGAAATTCGGGCTCGATATTTTTAGTTTTGAACTGACCGATGTGCTGCGCCAGCAAAAGGATTCGGGTATATTGTTTAATGTTACCCGTGTGCGGGATATTATCCGGAAAGGAAAAAATAATATGCCGCAGATAGTTACGAAGGGATATAAGGATATCTACCGCATGGGCGGGGATGTGCTGGAAGAGGGACTTAATTATTCCTATAATAAATATGGTACCGACAACACCCTGATCGTTTGCCGCTCGAATAAAAACGCGAATGCCTATAACAAGCAGATACGCGGGCGGATATTGCTGCGCGAGGAAGAACTGACCGGCGGCGACCAACTGATGGTAGTCAAAAATAATTATTTCTGGCTGCAGGACCAGGAAGAGGGAAGCACGGGGTTTATTGCCAACGGAGATATTGCCCGCGTAAAAAAGGTACGGCGCATCGAGGATATGTATGGTTTCCGGTTTGCCGATGTGCAGCTTGAATTTATCGACTATGCCGAAGACCCCGTACTGGATTGTAAAATATTATTGGACACGCTTTATACCGAAGCGCCCGCCTTACCAAACGAAGACCAGAAAAGATTTTACCTGGAAGTGATGAAGGACTACGACCATATCCCCAACAAGCGCGCCAAATGGAACGAATTGAAGCTAAATCCATACTACAACGCCTTACAGGTAAAATTTGCCTGGGCCATAACTTGCCATAAGGCCCAGGGCGGCCAATGGGATGCCGTGTTTGTGGACCAGGGCTACCTTACCGAAGAAATGGTGAACACTGATTTTTTACGCTGGTTTTATACCGCCTGCACACGCGCGACGAGCGAACTGTTCCTGGTTAATTTCAATGAGAAGTTTTTTGTGGGCGGCGGGACAGATTAGAAGAGAAGAAAGACCGGCGAATTGCACAAGATTTAAACGTAACTATTATCGGAACGCTTAAGGTTTTGATTATTGCTAAAAACAAAGGTGCGATTGTTTCGGTTAAACAAGTTATCCGGGAGTTGCAAGAACAATTATTCCGATTTGATAAAAAGCTAGTCGATGAGGTATTGAGACTTTCCGGAGAGTCGTAATCAATAAAAGGGGTGAAATCCAGGCTGTTTATTTATATTTCCTTAGTAGTTGATATCGCTATCGCTATCTCCAAATTTGTAGCGGCGGCGTTTACGGGAAGTTCTTCCATGGTGTCGGAAGGGATACATTCGGTTATCGATGCTATAAGCCAGCTTTTACTGATCTGGGGTATCGTAACCAGCAAAAAAAAGCCAGACTATGATCGTCCGTTCGGATACGGCAAAGAATTGTACTTCTGGTCGTTTATCGTTTCACTGGTTATTTTCATTCTTGGTGGATGCATTTCATTTTACGAAGGCCTGCTGCGGTTAAAACAACCCGCATTAGAAGGAAGTCAGGCCTGGAATTACAGCATACTTGGCATAGCGTTTCTTTTTACTTTGGTATCGTTAATAAGTGCATTAAAAGCGTTTAACAAACAGCGCGGCGACAAACCTTTCCTGAAAGCGGTTACCGAAAGCAAAGATCCCTCAACTTTTATTGTGTTGCTTGGTGATGTTGGCGATATGCTGGGCCTTATCATCGCTTTTTTCGGCGTATATTTAGCGAGGATTTTGCATAACCCATACTATGATGGAGGTGCTTCGATGGTCATCGGCGTAGTGATGGTTATTATATCCGGCTTGCTTGTCAGTGAAAGCAAAAGCTTATTAATGGGCGAAACCACAAGCAGAAGAACGCTGCGGAAAGTAATGGCCCTGGCCCGGGCCGACGAGGCGGTAATAAAAGTAAAAAAGCATTTCTCGATGTATATGGGCCCCGAAGAGGTGATCCTGCAACTGAACACTGTTTTTAAAGAAAACCTGACCACGGCCCAAATAACCGATGCTATTGAACGACTTTCAAAAACCATTCAAAAGGAATTCCCACGTATCAAACAGATATTTATCGAGCCGGTGAAGTGAAGTTTTTAGTCCATAGTCCATAGATTAGGTGGAAGGAACTAAGTAGATATCTCTCCAGATCTTCTACTATGGTCCATGGTCTATGGACTATCGACCAAAAAACTATTTCTCCAGCGCAAAACCCCAGTCTTTTCCTTTATCAACTGCGGGAACGCCCTTGTCCATCCATACCGGCATGGGGGCGCCTTTTAAAAAGTGGTCAAAAAATTGCTGTTCGCGAATGGATATATCCTTACGGTTTTGGCGCAACACAAGATTGTGTGCCTCGCCGTTGTATTCGAGCAGCCAAACCGGCTTGCCGAGCCGTCGCAGGGCGGTGAACATCTCGATGCCCTGGTACCAGGGCACTGCGCCGTCGGCGTCGTTCGACATGATCATCACCGGCGTTTTTACATTTGGTAACTGGAATAGCGGCGAATTTTGGATGTACAGGTCGGGCCGCTCCCACAAGGTCGCACCGATGCGGCTTTGCGTTTTTTCGTACTGGAACTGCCTGTTAACACCCGACTCCCAGCGGATACCGCCATAGGCGGATGTCATGTTGGCAACTGGCGCGCCAGCCCAGGCCGCGGCGTACATATTGGTTTGGGTAATGAGATATGCCACCTGGTAACCGCCCCAGCTTTGGCCTTGTATCCCTAAATGCGCACCGTCAACCCAAGGATTTTTCTTTAACGCTTCTACGCCTGAATTAACAAATTCGACTGCCGAACCGCCGGGGTGACCGGCTTCATAGCTGATATCGGGTGCAAAAACCAAATACCCGTTACTTACAAAAAATGAGATCGGAAGGCGCGACGGCGTAGGCGCGGGAGAAATATAGCTATATAATCCCTCCGATAACTTCTCATAAAAATAAGAGATCATGGGGTATTTTTTTGCCGGGTTAAAATCCTCCGGTTTATACAATATACCTTTGGCGTGATAGCCTTTTGGCGTGGTCCATTCAACAAGTTCGGCGGTGCCCCAATTGTAGGAAGTCTGCTGCGGATTTGTCGCGCTAAGCTTTGTTTCCTTTTTTAGGTCGGAAGAAATGTACAGGTCGGGAGATTGCTGGTAGCTGAACTTGGTATAAATAAAGCCGGGTGCATTTTTGGCCTTTTGTAAAATACCATAGCCGTTTGGCGCGATGATAACTTTTTCGGGTGCTTTAGGGCTGCCGAGTTCCTTTTTATAATATCCCCATTGCTTATTTTCATCGTTTTGAGCGATGAGCCAAAGCATTTTTTTCGAAGGAATAAATTTTTCTTCCGGGTCTGTTATCTCATAGCGGAAGATGATCTTCTCCCGGCGACCGATGCCGGCGGTTAGGTTAACTGCGCTGCCCGTAGCCGGGTCAATGCTCCAGATATCGTAGCGGTCATAGATCAGAACGTTTTTGTCATTTTGTTCCCAGCCCGATATACCGTATGGCGAAGGATCGTCGGGTACATCGTTATCCTCGGCGCCCATTTTCGCACCTGTGCTTGCGGTTAAGTTTACCTTTTTTCCGGTGGCAACCGAATAGCTATGCCAGTTTTGATCTTTCGCATCAAACCAAACAACGTAATTGCCGCCCGGCGAAATGCTGTAACGCGCCTTCATGCGGCTGTTGATGCGCGTGCGTACGCCGGTATGGGTATTGATCAAATAGGCTTCCTCATTCGAGCCGCCTTCCCATTGCGACTGCACGCGTGCGCCGGTATCAGTTACGCCCAATGCAAAGCTTGCTTCCGGGTTGTCGGGAACTGTAATATCCCGTATGCCCGGGTCGCCTAATTGCACCGGTTTTTTATCGGCCGAAGCAAGCCGCACTACGGCAAGGTAGCTGCGTCGCAACTCGCGCTGCAGGTTTTTTAATTGCTGCGGCTGCAGGTAATCGTCTTTATAGTTCCATATATCCAGTTTGGCAACTTCAAAATCAACAATGGTAGTATCGGCAGGCTTGGGGATCGGCGCTGTGCCAAAAAAGAGGCTGCTGCCGTTCTTGCTGAAATATACGCGCCCATCGCCGCTCACGGCCCATTTATCCGGTACGCCGGGCATATCCGGGCCTGCAATAATTTCGGCGGTATCCTTTAAGGTATGGTAATAATATAGCTTGAATGGTTTTACCTGGGCTTTTTCCGGGTTTTTCTCGGCTGTGAAGGCAAGCTGTTTGCCGGCATCGTCAAAAACCAGGTTGCGGTAATTTCCCCGGCCCGAGCTTACCTGTTTCAGCGTATCTTTTTCTACGTCATAAACAAACAATCCCGGCTTAAAGCTTTTTGATCTGCGCGGCGGGGTAACAGCAAAAGCCAGCAACTTGCCATTTTTTGAAAGCTGATATTCGGTCACATATTCAAACGACCGCGATTTGCCCGTCAATAATTGCCTTATGGTGAGTTCCGCGCCGTCGCGAGTGGGCGGAGCAATGGTTGTGGCCACCGCCTTTTTCGATGTATCGGATACGGCCGGTTTTTTTATGGTATCCGAAGGTGACAAATATGCCACAACGGGCGCTTTATCGGCTAATTTAAACGAGCGCACATAAGGAAACTTCTCAAAACTATAATTGCCAAGCGTAACGATCCCAAGGGTATCCTTTGGATAATCACTTTGTTTCTTCTTTTTAATTTTCGCCTGGCGGGTGTCCTTAAAAAAGGATTTAATCAGCATCACGGCATATTTTGAATCCGAAGTAAAACGCGCTGTATCTGCCCGCGAAACATGGAATTTATTGGAATTTTTAGCGTCCGTAATATACAGGTCGGCATCGCCTTCCTGCGGTTTTACCACATACAGCACCCATTTGCCATCGTTACTAATGCGCTCGTTCGCCAGGCTTTGCCAGCCATCATATACCGTGTGGTCGAGCGGTTTTTTACTTACTTTTTGCGCTCGGGCGGCCAAAAAAGCGGAAGCTATTAAAAGAGAAAGTAAAAGTTTTTTCATGTGTGATTGATCAGTATCTAAATATGCTAAAATTTTACCTGGCTGAAAAATTGAGCCGGTAAGTCACAAAATCGTTACCAATGCGTAAGTTTACCAGTGCTTAAACTTGCCTGATGGAGAAATATATAAACCTAAAGGTATCCGACGGCACCGAAATGGCCGCCTATACTGCTATTCCAAAAGATGCCGTTGGCAGAACATCGCCCGGTTTGATTTTATTGCAGGAAGTATTTGGCGTAAACCATCATATACGCGATGTGGCCGACCGTTTCGCCGCGCAGGGTTTTGTGGTGATTGCGCCTGAAATATATCACCGCTCCGCGCCGCCATATTTCGAAGCCGGTTATTCAGATTTTATGCAAGTTAAACCTTTTGCTGATGCGCTGACCATTGAAAATAATGAGGCCGACCTCAAAGCATCCTACCATTGGCTTGCCCACCACGAACTGGCAGATCCAAATAAAATATTCAGCATAGGTTATTGCATGGGCGGCAGGCTTTCGTTTTTAGCCAATACTATTCTTCCAATTAATGCCGGGGTAAGTTATTATAGCGGAAACATCGCTTCGGTTGCAAACAGGGCGGCCAATGTCAGCGGCCGGCATTTGTTTTTCTGGGGCGGGCTGGATAAGCACATCGGGCAGGATCAGATCAATGCGGTTATTAACGCAATGGATGAAGCCGGCAAAGATTATACTAACGTCAAAATATCATACGCCGACCACGGCTTTTTCTGCGATGAACGGCCTAGCTATAATGCGAATGCTGCGAACGAGGCGTGGGCGTTGACGCTGGCGTTTTTAAACAATAATATGGATTAGTTCGTGGTTCATAGCCAAAGCGATAACGTGTTAATTTGTCTTTGCGTTTTAAATAGTTGTGACAAAGTAACATAAGGACCTGGCTTTGGGCGACAATTTGTCTTTTAGGCGAGCATGGCAGGTGGTTTGAGCCGAATGTGTGAATCAGTTCTAACAATAATCGGATAAGGATAAACATTAACCGGAATAGGTAGTTGTATATACACTCCGTTATACTCACGTCCTGATCCCGATAGCTTCGGAACTGATTCATATTAATCCCAAAAACTATGAATTTTAACAATTTCACCATAAAAGCGCAGGAGGCCGTTCAAAAAGCTTCCGAAATTGCTACCGGCAACCAGCAGCAGGCCATTGAGCCCGCACATCTGTTAAAGGGCCTTTTACTGGTTGATGAAAACGTAATTACATACCTGCTCAAAAAGCTGAATGTTAACCTTAACCGGTTAAATGAAACGCTTGATGCGCAAATCGCTTCGTTCCCGAAGGTGAGCGGCAACGATGTTTATTTATCTTCCGCTTCAAATTCCGCGCTGCAAAAAGCGCAGGGATATTTGAAAGAGTTTAAGGATGAATTTGTTTCCGTAGAACATATTTTACTCGGACTGCTGGCTGTTAATGATAAAACAAGCACGGCCTTAAAGGATTCCGGCGTAAATGAAAAGGACCTTAAAAAAGCTATTATCAGCTTGCGCGGCGACAACAAAGTGACCGATCAAAACGCCGAGGCCACTTACAACGCGTTAAACAAATATGCCCGTAACCTGAATGAGTATGCCGAATCGGGCAAGCTCGACCCCGTGATCGGTCGTGATGACGAGATCAGGCGGGTAATACAGATACTTTCGCGCCGTACCAAAAACAACCCGATACTGGTTGGCGAGCCCGGCGTGGGTAAAACCGCTATTGCCGAAGGTATTGCCTTCCGTATTATTAAGGGCGATGTTCCCGAAAGCTTAAAAACAAAAACCGTCTACTCACTTGATATGGGCGCGCTGATAGCCGGCGCCAAATATAAGGGCGAGTTTGAAGAGCGCCTGAAAGCGGTAATTAAAGAGGTTACCCAAAGCGATGGTGAGATCATACTGTTTATCGACGAGATACATACCCTTGTTGGTGCAGGCGGGGGCGAAGGTGCTATGGACGCGGCCAATATATTAAAACCCGCGCTTGCCCGCGGCGAATTAAGGGCTATCGGCGCGACCACGCTAAACGAGTATCAGAAATATATGGAAAAGGACAAGGCTTTAGAGCGCCGTTTCCAAATGGTATTGGTTGATGAGCCGGATACCGCAGATGCTATTTCCATTCTACGGGGATTAAAGGAACGTTACGAAACACATCACAAGGTGCGCATCAGGGACGAGGCCATTATTGCCGCCGTTGAAATGTCGCAGCGCTATATTTCGGACAGGTTTTTACCGGATAAGGCGATCGACCTAATGGACGAAGCCGCTTCAAAACTGCGCCTGGAAATGGACTCGGTTCCCGAAGTGGTTGACGAACTGGAACGTCGCATTATGCAACTGGAGATCGAACGCGAAGCGATCAAACGCGAAAAGGATACACAAAAGGTTGAGGAATTGAGCGGCGAGATAGCCAACCTGTCGGCCGAACGCGATTCGTTGCGAGCCAAGTGGCAGGGCGAAAAAGACCTGGTAGACGGCATCAACCAAAAAGTTGAACAGATAGAAAATTATAAGCTTGAGGCCGAACAGGCCGAGCGCGCGGGCGATTATGGCAAAGTAGCTGAATTACGCTACGGCACTATCGTTAAGGCACAGGAAGAAGTTGAGCGGCTAAAAGCCGATCTGCTGGTTAACCAAAGCGACAGCCGGATGCTGAAGGAAGAAGTTACTGCCGAGGATATTGCAGGCGTTGTTTCACGCTGGACCGGTATACCGGTTTCTAAAATGATACAGAGCGAGCGTGAAAAGCTGCTTAATCTTGAAGATGAATTGCACAAACGCGTGGCCGGTCAGGAAGAAGCTATAGAGGCCATCAGCGATGCTATACGCCGCAGCCGGGCAGGTTTGCAGGACAAACGCAAGCCAATAGGCTCATTTATTTTTTTAGGCACCACCGGCGTGGGTAAAACCGAGCTGGCAAAAGCTTTAGCCGAATACCTGTTTAATGACGAGAACGCATTGGTACGGATAGATATGTCGGAGTACCAGGAACGGCATTCGGTATCAAGGCTGATCGGCGCGCCGCCGGGATATGTGGGTTATGATGAAGGCGGGCAACTGACAGAAGCCGTACGCCGCAAGCCGTACAGCGTGGTATTGCTCGACGAGATCGAGAAGGCGCACCCGGATGTATTTAACATCCTGCTCCAGGTTTTGGACGACGGCCGTTTGACCGATAATAAAGGCCGGGTGGTGAACTTTAAAAACACCATCATCATCATGACCTCAAATATCGGCTCGAGCATAATCCAGGAAAATTTCCAGGATTATAATGAGATCGATAAAGACGAGGTGATGGCCAAAACCAAGAACCAGCTGTTTGAATTGTTAAGGCAAACTATTCGTCCGGAATTTTTGAACCGAATTGACGAGATCATCATGTTTACACCGCTGGGGCGCGACGAGATAGCCGAAATTGTTAAGCTGCAGTTCAAACACGTGCAGCAAACCCTTGCCGAAATGGGCATTACCATTGAGGCATCGGAAGAAGCACTCGACTGGCTGGCACAGCTGGGGTACGATCCGCAATATGGCGCCAGGCCGCTAAAGCGGGTGATCCAGAAGAAGATCCTGAACGAGCTGTCCAAACAGATACTGGCCGGCAAAGTGGATAAGGATAGCAAGATCAAACTGGATATGTTTGATAACCAGTTTGTGTTTATGAACGCTTCTGATACGGAAGAAGCTGTTGTGAAATAAAGCAATTAAATTCTATCATATATTAACAAAAGCTGCTTATGGGCGGCTTTTGTTGTTGAAAGGGCATTATCAGTATGTCATTGCTTTCCCGCCTTTTCCATATCCTCCCTAACTCTAAACTGCACTATCCTCGTGATCAGGTCAACCGGTATTGGTTTATCAACCGGGAACTGTATCGCGGCCTTTGAAAATTTGTAAGCAGGCAGCTCTTCTTTAAACGCCACAATAGGAGAAGCTGTGGGGTAAAACCCGATATGCTTCTTGTAAGCTGCGTAATATATCAGCACCCCATTTAATTTAAACGCCGGCATATTATAACTGATCATTTCTTTGGCATCCGGCGCCGCGCGTTTAATAGTTTTCCGCACTTCCTCCAAAATACATTGGGTACCTGCCGGTAAAGTCGAAAAATACTCTTCTACCGTTTTAAATTTTATTGCTGTTTCCACAATAACATGTTTAGTTATATAAAGCTACGCCAAATAACCAAAACTATAAATGCGGAATAATGACAAAATGGAGTGGGAGTTGTGACAGAGTAAGAAGTCAAAATAAAAGAACGCTTTAAACTCCTAAGAGTTATAGATTGTACGCTTTTTAGCTTTCCTACTATGAACTATCGACCATGGATTACTATGAACCATGAATCCCTTCTAAAACACCTGCTCAAACTGGTTTACCGCGTCCTTACTTTCCAGTACGGAATGGCCCATTAAAAACTCATCCACTTTGCGGGCGGCTTCGCGGCCTTCAGATATGGCCCAAACCACTAAGGACTGCCCGCGGCGCATATCGCCTGCGGCAAATACTTTGCTTACATTGGTACGGTAAACGCCTTCTTTAGCTTTCACATTTTTGCGCTCGTCAAGGGCAATGCCCAGGCTCTGTACCATACCCGGATGTTGCGGGTAAAGGAAACCCATCGCCAGGAAAACCCTCTGACAAGGGATCTCGCGCTCCGAGCCTTCCACTTTATGGAATTTTACCGGGCGGTTCATTACATCCAGTTCCCAGGTTACGTCGGTTACGCGGATGGCTTTTAAATTCCCCTTTTCATCGCCCAAAAACTCCTCGGTATTAATACCCCAAAAACGGTTTACGCCTTCCTCGTGGCTGCTGGTTGTTTTCAGCAGCATAGGGTAGGTTGGCCATGGCATGTGCGGGGTGCGCTGCTCGGGCGGCTGCAGCATCAACTCAAATTGCATGATCGATTTTGCCCCCTGGCGGTTGGAAGTGCCCACGCAGTCGGAACCTGTATCGCCGCCGCCGATCACAACTATATCTTTACCGGTTGCTAAAATATCTTCGCTATCAAAAGCAGTAGCGCTTACACGTTTGTTTTGCTGCTTCAAAAAGTCCATCGCGAAATAGATGCCTTTCAGCTCTCTTCCCGGGATAGGGAGGTCACGCGGGATAGTAGAACCGCCTGCGAGTACAACAGCATCGTTGTTGCGCACCAGGTCGTCGGGAGCTACGTCCTTGCCTACTTCAACATTGCATTTAAATACAACGCCGTCTTTTTCCATGATGTCTATACGACGGTCAACTACCCATTTCTCCAGCTTGAAATCGGGAATACCATAACGCAGCAAACCACCCGGGCGGTCATCGCGCTCGTAAACGGTAACCGCGTGCCCTGCTTTGCTTAACTGGGCAGCGGCAGCAAGCCCGGCCGGGCCTGAACCCACTACGGCAACCTTTTTGCCAGTTTTAATGAGTGGAGCAACCGATTTTACAAGGTTTTTTTCGTAAGCTATTTCAATAATATGTTTCTCAATTTCTTCAATCGCTACGGCCGGCTTATTGATCCCCAGTACACAGGCCGACTCGCAAGGAGCGGGGCATATCCTGCCGGTAAACTCGGGGAAGTTGTTGGTTGAGGATAGAATATGATAAGCCTCTTCCCAGTTTTTGCGGTAAACCGCATCGTTAAACTCAGGTATGATATTACCCAGCGGGCATCCCGAATGACAAAATGGTATGCCGCAGTTCATACAGCGCGATGATTGCTGGTTCAGTTTTTCGTCGGTATAAAGATTTACAAACTCTTTATAGTTTTTAATTCTTTCCGCAACCGGTGTTTTTTCAGGAAGCTCCCTCGGAAATTCCATAAATCCTGTAGGTTTTCCCATTAGCTTACAGTTTGATATTGTAATTTTTCTAAAACTTTTTTGTATTCCTTCGGATAAACCTTTACAAAGTCTTTTGCCGCTTTACTCCAGTTGGCAATCAGCTGTTTGGCCACTTTGCTGCCGGTTAAATGGACGTGCTTGTGCAGTAACGCAACGATCTGCTCTTCGTCTTTAACAGATAGGGGATCAAGGTCAACCATTTCCATATTACAGTTTTCGCTGAAGGTATGGTTAGGGTTATACACCCATGCTAAACCGCCGCTCATGCCTGCCGCGAAGTTGCGGCCTGTTTCGCCCAGTATCAGCGCCCGGCCCCCGGTCATGTACTCGCAGCCATGGTCGCCGATGCCTTCAACAACAGTTGTAGCGCCTGAGTTGCGCACGGCGAAACGTTCGCCTGCCATACCGCGGATGAAAACCTCTCCTGCTGTCGCGCCGTAAAGCGCCACATTGCCGATGATGATGTTATCTTCTGGAGTAAAGGTTGCTTTTTCAGACGGATATATAGCCAGTTGCGCGCCCGACAGGCCCTTGCCTACATAGTCGTTCGCTTCGCCTTCCAGCTCAAAGGAAATGCCTTTGGTTGCGAAAGCCCCAAAGCTTTGTCCGGCCGAGCCTTTAAATTTATAATTGATGGTGTTGTCGGGCAATCCGGCAGAACCATATTTTTTAGATATCTCGTTTGATAGTAAAGTCCCGATGGTACGGTCAACGTTTCTCACCTCGTAAGTGGCGAAAACAGGCGTCTTATCTTCCAGCGCGGCTTTGGCTGTTTCCAGCAGCTTCCAGTCGAGGATATCATCCATTCCGTGATCTTGTTTTTCGCTGTTATACAGCGTGACATCCTTCGGATTAGTTACCGGGTGCAATATCCCCGAAAGGTCGACTTTCTGCGCTTTCCAGTTGGTAAGGCCGTCCTTAACCTTTAAAAACTGAACACGGCCCACCATCTCGTTGATGGTACGGAAGCCCAGTTCGGCCATTATTTCGCGCAATTCCTCCGCCATAAAGCGGAACAGGTTAACTACGTGTTCGGGTTTACCCGAGAATAATTTTCTTAATTCAGGGTCCTGTGTGGCAACGCCAACGGGGCAGGTATTCAAGTGGCATTTGCGCATCATGATACAGCCGCCCGCCACCAGCGCCGCCGTTGCAACGCCCCATTCCTCTGCACCCATTAAACAGGCTATGGCTAAATCACGACCGGTTTTCAGCTGGCCGTCGGTTTGTAGCACTACCCGGCTGCGCAGTTTATTGCGTACCAGTGTTTGGTGCGCCTCGGTAAGGCCAAGCTCCCAGGGCAGGCCGGCATGTTTAACCGAACTGATAGGGGAGGCGCCTGTGCCGCCATCGTAGCCGGCAATTAAAATAACGTCGGCATGCGCTTTTGCAACACCCGCTGCTATAGTGCCTACGCCTGCTTTTGATACCAATTTTACATTGATACGTGCAGCGCGATTGGCATTTTTAAGATCGAATATAAGCTGTGCTAAATCCTCAATAGAATAAATATCATGGTGCGGCGGCGGCGAAATCAAGCCTACGCCGGGCGTAGAGTGCCTTGTGCGTGCAATCCAGTCGTCCACCTTGTGTCCTGGCAATTGCCCGCCTTCGCCGGGTTTTGCGCCTTGCGCCATTTTTATCTGGAGTTCATCCGCGTTGGTCAGGTAGTTGGAAGTTACTCCAAAACGGGCTGATGCCACCTGCTTGATAGCCGAGCGCATCGAATCACCGTTAGGCATAACTTCATAACGCAGCTCGTCCTCGCCGCCTTCGCCGGTATTGCTTTTGCCGCCAATGCGGTTCATGGCAATAGCCATAGTGCTGTGCGCTTCGTGCGATATTGAGCCGAATGACATTGCCCCGGTGGCAAAGCGTTTCATAATATTTTCAGCCGGTTCAACCTGGTCAATGCTGATGGCCTCGCGGTGATGGGCAAAGTCAAGTAATCCACGGATGGTGAAGTGCTTTTCGCTTTGCTCATTGATTTCTTTCGCGTAATTTTTATATACCGAATAATCATTGCTGCGGGTGGCATGCTGCAGCAGGTGAACCGTTGTCGGGTTAAACAGGTGAGATTCGCCGCGGCGTTTCCACTGGTATATACCACCTTCGGGCAGCAAACGGTCGGGCGTTTTTGAGCTGCCGAAACCTATGCGGTGCTTGCAAAGCGACTCGCGGGCGATCTCATCTAAACCTAAACCGCCGATACGGGTGACCGCGCCGGTAAAGTACCGGTCGACCACCGCCTGGTTGATGCCTAATATTTCAAAAACCTGCGAGCCATGGTAGGATTGCATGGTGGATATACCCATTTTCGAGAATATCTTCAGCAAGCCGTCATTAACCGATTTAACATATTTTTTTTGAAGCGCTTTTAAATCCAGGCTGGTTTCAATGCTGCCATTGTTTTTCAATGTTTCTATGGTCGATAGCGCCAGGTACGGATTAATAGCTGTAGCGCCAAAGGCGAGCAGGCAGGCAAAATGATGTACTTCCCAGGTGTCGCCGGTTTCAACTACCAAGCCTACCGCGCCGCGCCGCCCGCTTTTAATCAGGTGGTGGTGCACTGCCGATACGGCCAGCAATGACGGTATCGGCGCATGTTCCGAATCAATTGCGCGATCTGATAATATCAGTACTTCAAAACCGTCGTCAACCGAGTCTTCAGCATAGCGGCACAGCCTCGCGATCCCTTTTTCAAGTGAGCCGGGCATGCCATCGGCATTATAATAAGTTTGCAGTGTTTTGGCATGGAACAGCCCGGTATCAATACTTCGCAGCTTTTCGAGCTGGTGGTTTTTAAGAATGGGATGCTGCAGTACCACGCAATGGCAATGCATTTTATCTTCATCAAGCAAGTTACCGTTGTTGCCTATAAAAGTGGCCAGGCTCATCACCAAACGCTCGCGTATCGGATCAATAGGCGGGTTGGTAACCTGGGCAAAAAATTGTTTAAAATAACTGGACAGGTGTTGCGGTTTGTCAGATAATATTGCCAGCGGCACATCGGTACCCATCGAACCGACGGGCTCTTTGCCATCAAGCGCCATAGGCTTAATAATGCTGTCGATATCTTCGCGGCTATAGCCGAATACCTGCTGGTAACGGAAAACAGAATCGTCCGAAAGGCTGGCAAATGCCAGCCGTGGTTCGGCCAGTTCGCCCAATTGTATCTTATAATTTTCGAGCCAGCGGCCGTAAGGCTGCCGGGAAGCAATTTGGTGCTTGATCTCTTCGTCGGTAATGATCTTCCCTTTTTCCGTATCGATTAGCAGCATTTTGCCGGGCTGTAAACGGCCTTTACGGAGCACTAAACTTTCATCCAGGTTCAATACACCTGCTTCCGAAGCAGCAATAACACGGCCGTCGGTAGTGATCACATAGCGTAAAGGCCTTAACCCGTTGCGGTCAAGCAGCGCGCCGATCAGCTTGCCATCGGTAAAGGTGATAGCGGCAGGGCCGTCCCATGGTTCCATCAACGCGGCATGGAATTCGTAGAATGCTTTTTTAAGCGGATCCATTTGCTCATTGCCGTCCCATGCTTCAGGGATCAGCATCATCATCACATGCGGCAGTGAACGGCCGCTGTGGAGCAATATTTCTATAATATTATCGAGACAGGCTGAGTCGGATTGATTATTATCGATCACCGGCAGCAGCATCTCCATTTCTTCCTTTGTGAAATACGCGGAAGCATAAGATTTTAACCCCGAATAAAACCAGTTTAAGTTACCTGTGAGGGTATTGATCTCGCCGTTATGGGCAATCAGCCGGAACGGCTGCGCCAGTTTCCATGACGGGAATGTATTGGTCGAAAACCGTGAGTGGATCATAGCAAAACCCGATGCTATGCGCGGGTCGGCCAGGTCACTAAAATATTTACGCAGCTGGTAAGTGGTTACCTGCCCTTTATAGATGATGGTTTTGCACGATAAGGACGTAAAGTAAAAATACTCGCCGGCAGCCGGTAACGTTTCTGTTACGGTTTTATTGATGTATCTTCTTAATATATACAGCTTGCGCTCAAAATCGTCGGCATTGGTAATATGGTGCGGCCTTTGAATAAAAAGCTGCTCCGCATCCGGCTCGGCTTTGCGGGCGGTTTCACCTACAACCGATGAATTAACAGATAATTTACGATAGCCAAGCGAATGTAAGCCCAGCTTTTCAATCGCGTTGGCGATGATGGTGCGGCAAGCTTTTTTTAATGATGAATCTTTTGGAAAAAATATCATACCTACGCCATACTCGCCCGGTTCGGGCAAACTGATCTCCAGCTCGGAGCATTCTTCCATCAAAAACTCGTGGGGCAGTTGAATCAGGATACCCGCGCCGTCCCCCGTTTCGGGGTCACAGCCGCATGCGCCGCGATGTTCCATGTTTTCAAGCATGGTCAATGCATCGTCAATGATCTGGTTGGTTTTATGACCGTTAATATTGGTTATAAATCCCGTCCCGCAGGAGTCATGTTCAAATTCGGGCCTGTAAAGCCCCTGGTGGCAGTCAGCTTGATCCATCGTTAAATTAAACCGTTTATAAAATGGTGCGAGTACGAAGTTACAGATTGTAATTTTCAATTAAAAATATCTTAAAATTATTGCATTTTCCTAAATAACCTGATATTGATTAAGTTTAAAATTGTTAAATTAGCAACCTAAGCACCTGTTTTATTGAATTTTTATAATTTGACCGTCGCTGCGGTGTACAAAGCCGTCGCGGACATCACAAGACGGCTCTTTTTGTCATCACTTTCTTACAAAAGCGGACTGCGCAATGATTATTTTTGATAACTTCAACTATTATCCATTATTATGCGTTCGGTTACTTTTTGCTTGATTTTTGTTTATTCAACGTTTTGCTTTTGTTCGGGATTATCCGCCCAGGGGAACACCGGCGCCCTTACTTTTCATATTTATTCAAGCCATACGTCCTTTCCGGATACAGGCCGCAGAAACGGTCATTTATACGATAACGTATTATATACCACTGCCGAACATTATCGGGACAGTACAGTGTTAATTGTCGCTCCCCAAAATCTTGAGGTTAAAAAACAGGCCGACCTGGTATTTTGGTTTCACGGCTGGGGCAATAATGTCGACAGTGCGGCTGTAAGATACGAGCTCATCAAGCAATTTATTGCATCCAAACGCAACGCGGTATTGGTTTTAGCCGAAATAGCCCGCAATGCTCCCGATAGCTATGGTGGTAAACTGGAAAACGACGGCATGTTTAAAGCTTTGGTAACGGATATATTGAATGACTTAAAAGCAAAGCGGCTTATCCCGCAAAATAGTGTTCCCGGCCATATTTTGCTGGGCGGACATAGCGGGGCGTACAGGGTAATGGCGCATATTCTTCAAAACGGCCGGATGCCGGTCGACGAGGTGATGCTTTTTGACGCTTTATATGCCGAAACGGACAAATTTACCAGTTGGCTGAAAGCTGATAAACAGCATCGCTTTATCAACTTATACACCGATCATGGCGGCACACGGGAAGAAACCCTTAACATGATTAAAATGCTAGCTAAGGATGATATCAACTATCTTCAAATTGAAGAAGCAGTGCTGGTACCCGCGCAATACCGTGCTCACACGGTACTTTTTATACACAGTTTAAAAGAGCATAATGACATTGTAAGCCCCGACAATTTCAGGCTGATGCTGGAGAACAACCCGTTTCTAAAACCATTAAAATAGAAACGCCCCGGCTATGCCGTGACGCTCCTTACTATGAACTTTAAAAACAAACTTTGTTTTAATTGACAATTACCACGCCCCTCATGCCCGGGTGAATTACACAGTAATAGGTAAAAGTTCCGGCTACATTAAAGGTGTACTGAAATGTTAGCCCGGCCGCTAAATTGCCGCTATCAAATACAGCAGTGTTAGACGTGACGGTGTGTGTCATGCCGTCATTATTCATCCAGGTAACGGCGGTTCCCGTTTTGATCCTTAGCGTATCAGGCGAAAACGCCATATTTTTGATGCTAACTGATGCCATGGCGCCGGTTGCGGGCTTTGGCGCATTATAGCTTTTTGAACAACTGTAAATAAATATAATGCCTGATAATACAACCATGGCAAAATAAAAAGCTTTCTTTTTCATAATATAAATGTTTTAAACGGTAAACGTCATTTATATCCAACACGGGTACAAAGCCAAAAAGGTTGCCTTCGGTGAATTATTTTACTGTTGAATTAAACTGTGCACTTTAAAAAATCAGTAGCTGTTTAAATAGACTTTCGCTCAATTAAAAAATATATAACTTGCCCACTGCCCACTGCCCACTGCCAACTGCTATCTGTCTGCTCCCCACTTACTGAATGGTTTTACCGACAAATTTGAATTGTAATATCTTTCGTCATCGCTCACCTCGCAGGTAACCCAGGCGGGTTTATCAAATTCCTCGTCTTCGCCCTTAAGCTCAATCTCGGCCATGACAAGGCCGGCATTATCACCCGAAAATTCATCTACCTCCCATAGTTTGCCTTTAAATCTTATCCGGTAACGTATTTTTTCTACCTGCGATCTGGCAAAAGCATCCAGAAGCTCAATTCCATCGGCTAATGGGATATCATATTCAAATTCCTTCCGCGAAATGCCTGATGTAGCGCCTTTAAGTGTAATGTAACCCTTTTTATCGGTTACCCGTACCCTGATGGTGCGCAGGCCGTCGTTCAATAAATATCCCTGGCGGTAAGGTGTTCCTTTAGGCTTTTGTACGCGATTCCATTTTGCGTGGTCAACCAAAAACTTCCGTTCTATCTCAACTCCCATTATGGTTTAGTTTAAAAGCTATTTAGCAGCAGGTTCGGCAGCAGTGGCCTTATTCATAAAATCACTAGCCAGCGATCTTATTTTGCGTTTTATATTGTTATTCTTCTTTTTTATCAGTGTTGCTGCATGTTTATCATCTACCTCCGGCGATGAAAATAATTCCGCCGCAACAATGTTATCATGCCACTCGCCCAGGCTGTTTTGCAATTGGTCCAGATAGCCAGTATTAAATTTAAAGGATCCGTTCAGTGCCTTATCAGCCAGCTTACGGTTATACATCAAAATTTTTATCAGTTTTCTGTTGGTATGCATGTCCTCAGTAAACCGGGGCGTTTCCAGGCTGTCTGCAATTTGTTCCAGCTGTTTTTTATAGAACTCGGCTATAGCACTGTTATCAACGTGGGGTAGTTGCTTTTTTAATTGTTTATAAGCATCATCTATTTTTTTGATATGTTTTTTCGCTTTTTCGCGAAATTCAAGAGTTCCCTCTTCAATTATCCGCTGCTGGCCGGCTTTAAATGTTTCATTTTTTACCGCATAGCGCGAGCTTAACTGCAGATTGGTGTACGCGTCGCGGATATGCCCGGCGTATTTGAATATTTTCCGCACCGGTTTAAATTCCTTTAATAGGCCGTGTTGCCGTGAAGCGTGTTCCAATAAATTGAGCAGAGCCCTCAGCTTTTTGGTCTGCACCCTAAACTGGTGCAACTCCTCCTGGTCGCCCGATTGTAAAAAAGCTTTTAGGCGGCTATCCAGTTCCTTCCATTCTTTATCTAGATATTTTGCTTCTTGCTTTTTTTTCATGATGCTAACGAAATGATGACGGAATATAAAATTACGAACAATTGGTGAATTAAAGGAAAAATGGCCAATGTCAGTTTGAATCATAAAATATAACTATATTTAATCAAACTTAAATCCTTGAAGCAATGAATTTCTCACTTATCAATTGGCTTGCCGTGGTTGCGGCCGCGTTATCCGCATTTTTAGTAGGAGGACTCTGGTACTCGAAAACCCTGTTTCGAAACGCCTGGATGACTGACAGTAAGTTAACAACGGACGAAATAAAGTCGTCCAGCATGGGCAAAACGTTTGGCTTCACCGCGCTGTTCTCGCTGATAATGGCTGCCAACCTGGCTATGTTTCTGGCCGATGCCAAAACAGATGCGGCGTGGGGCGCCGAAGCTGGCTGCCTGGCTGGTATATGGACTTTTTGCGCCATAGCTATCCACAGCCTTTTTGAACTAAAAAGCTGGCGGCACATACTTATAAACGGCGGTTATAGCCTTGTATCGTTAACATTAATGGGCGCCATTATCGGCTGGTGGAGATAGTTTTCATTGCAGTTTACAATAAGCAGTTTGCCGGTGTAAAGCGAACTGCTAACTGCCCGCGGCAAATTGACCTAAGCCCTGTGATGGTCTGCCCGCCATTGTTTAATAGCTTGCTTTATTTCTTTGGCGGATAGTTTTTCGTTTACCGCCCTGTCTGCCAATGGCAGAAGCTCATCATCGGGTGCAAAACGCAGCGCGATGACCTGACTCATTGTGATCCTGGCATCGAGCGGCTTACGGGTCAGGATGAAATATCTCAGGCTTTCTTCCGCGCGTATTGCCCTGTCCTGGGCCTTTATGGAAAACTGGCGCGAAAACCAAAAAAGAAAGATGCCGCTAGTAAAAAGCAAAAGGACTAAGACCGGTGTCATCATCTCATCCTTTGCCGACCACCGGAGCCAAAGATTAATTATCGAAAGAATAGCCCCAATAATCAGGATTGAACCTGCAATGAAATGAAACCCCGTTACATAACGGGCATGATTGGCATTATTTTGTTCGCTCATAATAGGTTTTTTTATGCCAATATACCAATTTATTGACGCCGAAAATTAAAATGCCTTTAACAGTTGCCGGTAAGAACAATTGAATAAAAGCTGCGTTAAATAAATTTACCCAAAAGCATTTTACTATGAATAACGAAGCAGTTTCAATCGAAAAAAACTTTAGCATAGGCGGCGATCTGCCGGTTAACAGGATGGGTTACGGCGCAATGCGTATTACCGGGAAAGGTATATGGGGCCCGCCAAAAGATAAGGATGAGGCCATAAGCGTTTTAAAACGGGCGATAGAGTTAGGTGTGAATTTTATCGATACGGCCGATAGTTACGGTCCGGAAATTTCGGAAGAATTGATCGCCGAAGCGTTGTACCCTTACCCGGCCGAACTTGTGATTGGCACAAAGGGCGGATTGCTGCGGACAGGCCCGGATGAATGGCCGATCAATGCTCATCCCGATCATTTGAAAAAAGCGCTGGAAGGCAGCTTAAAACGCTTAAAGCTCGAACGGATCGACTTATACCAACTGCACCGGATAGACCCGAACGTGCCGGCTGAGCAAAGCTTTGAATTTTTACAGAAAACACAGGAGCAAGGGCTGATCAGGCATATCGGCCTTTCGGAGGTTGACATAGATATCATCAAAAAGGCACAGGACTTTTTTGATGTGGTATCGGTACAAAACATGTACAGCGTTGACAACCGGAAGTGGGAGCATGTGCTGCAATATTGTAAGGCACACGAAATTGCGTTTATACCCTGGTTTCCGCTCAATGCCGGGAATGTAGCAAGCCAGGATAAACTGAAACAAATAGCCGATAAGCACCAGGCTACCGTACACCAGGTAGCGCTTTCATGGCTGTTAAATCATGCCGATAATATTTTATTAATTCCCGGCACATCCAGTGTAGCGCACCTGGAGGAGAATATGCAGGCTGCAAAACTTGAATTGACTGATGACGATACGCAGGTACTAAACAGTATATCGCCTCAATAATTTTAATTTATGTGTTTGCAAAACAGGCTTCGCTGCAAAAGCAGCTTTAGGCTGTTGACTTCGTAAAATTTAATTTTGCCTCATTGTAACACTAATGATACTTAATGCGTAATGACGTTTATGAAAAAACTTAAATTATCCTTTTTGGCAATTCTTCTGGTAGGAGCGGTTGCCTGCAAAAAAACCGGCATTTCACCAACTAAGATAACAGTATCGGATGCAGTTGATATTATGGCCGGATCATTGTCGAGAAATTCCAACGGGTTGGCAAATATGAGTGATGATGCCGGCGCGCGTTCTCAAACAGATGTCGACGGCAACCTTAGCTGCGGCACTACGCTTAAAGACACCAGCACCAGGACCAGTCCCACAAGTGCGACAACAACTTACAGTTATGGTTTCGGATACTCTTATACCTTAAACTGTAATACAGCCGGCATGGCCGATAATGTAGTTGGTAAATTAAATTACACAGGTTCGTTTAGCAACCCGCATCTTTCGTCGTCAAATACAGGAAATGTTAGCTTTACTGTTGCCGGTTTAACTACCAACGCGACTGCGTACGTGTTTAACGGTGTACTAGTACGGAACGGATCATTCGCTTCCAAAACAGACACTACCAACCACGGCACAATTCATTTGAGTGTTGAAATTCATAACCTGTTGCTGCTTAAACCGCACCGTAACATTACAGGTGGTACCGGTTCGTTTACCTTAACTGGTTCGATACCTAAAAAAGGCGACTTCAGCTTTACCGGAACAGTTGTATTTAATACTGACGGAACAGCAAAAATTACTATAAACGGAACTGCTTATACGGTTGATTTAACCACAGGAGAAAAGATTAAAATATAACCATCTACCTATTGAATGTTTGAAGCTCCTGGTAATATACTGCCAGGAGCTTTTTTATAATTCAATTTCCGGGGGGGGGTACCGGCATTTTATCAACCCACTGTAGCCACCCTGAAAGGCTTTACATCTACCGATTCCCAAATTTTTTGCGTGATGTATGGCTCACTTTGCTTCCAGGCCCCAAGCGCTTCTTCGGTTTCAAATTGCAGGATCATAACCGAGCCGATCATTTTGCCATCCTCATTTAAAATGGCGCCACCTAACACGTAATTGCCGCTCGCTTTTAACTCTTTCGCAGCATCCAGGTGGTGCGGGCGAACATTCATGCGACGCTGTAATGCTTCAGTGTCGGTGTAATCATAAGCGGTAACAAGATATTGGTTCATGACGTGAGGATTTAATACTCCGGTTAATTCAAAAAATAAAGAAAGTCTACAATGCTAAACCAAATTCTTTGAAAAAAGTTGTTCTTTAAAAATAATGATAAAAATGTGTCGATTATAAATGTTGATTTGACATTTTTCATCATATTTGTCATAACCAAATTATAATTAGCTGAAGAATGAGGAATAACTTGCAACAGCAATTTTATAAGCTATATCATAAAAATGCCGAAAGCGCATTCTTTTCGCCCGGACGTGTAAATCTAATAGGCGAACATATTGACTATAACGGCGGCCTGGTTATGCCCTGTGCTATTACATTTGGCACGTATTTGCTGGTTTCCCCCAATGAGGATAATGTTTTCAGGCTCAGGAGTTTGAATTTTGATGATCAGCTGGATATCCCGCTGCAGCGGGATTATACCAAAACAGGCCCGGGCTGGTTCAATTACCCGCTCGGCATAATCGACTATTTTTTAAGAGACGGCCATCGGCTGCGCGGAATTGATATGATGTTTTATGGTGATATTCCGATTAGCTCGGGACTATCATCTTCCGCCTCAATAGAAGTGGTTACCGCTTTCGCCTTAAATGAACTATTGGATTGCGGATATACAAAACTCGACCTGGTAAAGCTCTCTAAATCGGTTGAGAATAACTTTATTGGTGTAAACTCCGGTATTATGGACCAGTTTGCCGTTGCATTCGGCGAAAAAAATAAGGCGCTAATGCTCAATTGCGATACGCTGGATTACCAAGCTGTCGATACCAACCTGGGCAATTATATTTTGGCTATTATCAATACCAATAAACCGCGTAAGCTGGCTGAATCAAAGTACAACGAGCGCGTGCAGGAATGCCAGGCGGCGTTAGCTGCTTTACAGCAAAAGCTGGACATACAAAATCTTTGCGATATTGATACAGCCACGTTTAATCAATACAAATATTTAATAAAGGACGAAGTTTTATCAAGACGCGCACAGCATGTGATTGAGGAAAATGACCGTGTAAAACTGGCTGCTTCCGCGCTTAGTAAGAATAACCTGGCTGAATTTGGCCGCCTGATGTACGCCTCTCACGATTCGTTGCGCGACCTGTATGAGGTTAGCGGAAGAGAGTTGGATACCATAACGGAATACGCTAAGACAAATACCAACGTGGCCGGCGCCCGTATGACCGGCGCAGGTTTTGGCGGCTGCGCCATTGCTTTGGTTAAGGAGTATGCCTTCGATAATTTCAGTGACCAGATTACTGCTTATTATACAGATAAGATAGGTTATGCCCCTTCGGTTTACCGCTCGCTGATCGGCGATGGGGTAAGGGTGCTTAAATAATTGGCTAACGGTAACTGATCGATTGATTTATTATGCCGGCAGGGCCGTTATTTTTGTAAAAAAATCCCATAATATTATCCCTGCGGACACCACTATATTAAAGGAATGTTTTGTGCCGAATTGCGGTATCTCAATACAGGCGTCAATATTTTGCATCACTTCGTCGCTTACGCCATTTACCTCATTGCCAAAAACCAATGCGTATTTTTCTTCTTTTACAGGAATAAATTCCTGCAGCATTGTACTCTTTTCAGCTTGTTCAATACCAATTATCCGGTAGCCCTCTTGTCGTAACTGACTAATGGCCTCGAGCGGGGTTATATAATAATGCCAGCTTACAGACAGGGTTGCACCGAGCGCGGTTTTCTCGATTTCCCTATGGGGCGGCTGGGCAGTAATGCCGCAAAGGCATATCTGCTCAACCGCGAAACCATCGGCTGTGCGAAAGATAGACCCGATATTGTGCATGCTGCGCACATTATCAAGCACAATAGCGACAGGGAGTTTATCGTTCTTTTTAAATTCAGCAACCGAAACCCTGTTCAGTTCGTCAAGCTTTAATTTCCTCATTTGGCTGGACTTTTTTACTAATCTCTAAATCTCCAGCCTCTAATCACAAGTGTATCACTTCATCATAAGCGGCGGCAGCAGCTTCCATCACCGCTTCACTCATGGTTGGGTGCGGGTGTACCGATTTGATGATCTCGTGCCCGGTAGCTTCCAGCTTGCGGGCGGTTACCACTTCGGCAATCATCTCGGTAACGTTATGGCCCAGCATGTGCGCCCCCAGGAATTCGCCATATTTGGCGTCAAAAATAAGTTTAACAAAACCATCCTTGGCTCCGGCGGCGCTGGCTTTGCCCGATGCTGAAAATGGAAATTTACCCACTTTAATTTCATATCCCGCTTCTTTGGCAGCTTTTTCGGTATAACCAACAGATGCAATCTCAGGCGAGCAATAAGTACACCCTGGTATATTATTATAATCCAGCGGTTCAGGATTTTTTCCGGCTATTTTTTCTACACATATGATCCCCTCTGCAGACGCGACGTGGGCAAGCGCCTGTCCTTTAACAATATCGCCAATAGCATACACACCTTCAACGTTGGTGCGGTAAAAATCATCTATGATAACTTTCCCTTTTTCTGTTTTTACGCCGTTCTCTTCGAGGCCGATACCTTCAATATTGGTAGAAATGCCTACTGCCGAAAGTACGATCTCGGCTTCAAGCGTTTCGGTGCCTGTAGCCGTTTTTACCTGTACTTTACACAAATCGCCGCTGGTGTCAACCGATTCAACGTTTGAACTCGTCATGATGTTGATGCCTTGTTTTTTCAGCAAACGCGCCAGCTGCTTTGAAACTTCTTCATCCTCAAGGGGAACGATGTTATCTAAAAATTCAACAACCGTAACCTTAGTGCCCATTGCATTATATAAGTAAGCAAACTCAATCCCGATAGCGCCCGAACCCACCACTATCAACGATGCCGGCTTTTTTGGCAGTACCATGGCTTCGCGGTAGCCAATAACTTTCTTGTTGTCCTGTTTGAGGTTAGGCAACTCGCGCGAACGGCCGCCTGTTGCTACAATGATATGTTTGGCGCTTACATCCTGTGTTCCGCCGTTACTATCGGTAACGGTAACGGTACCTTTGCTCTTCAGCTTCCCGGTACCAATAATTACGTCGATCTTATTTTTCTTCATTAAAAACTGTACACCTTTGCTCATTCCGTCGGCAACGCCGCGGCTGCGTTTTATTACCGATTCAAAATCAATTTCGCTGCTGCCTACTGTTATTCCGTAATCGGCAGCATGATTGATATACTCAAAAACCTCGGCGCTTTTTATCAGGGCTTTTGTTGGGATACATCCCCAGTTAAGGCAAATACCACCAAGGGACTCCCGCTCGATAATAGCCGTTTTTAATCCCAATTGTGACGCCCGTATAGCGGCAACATATCCCCCGGGACCGGAACCTATTACAATTAAATCGTAGTTCATATTTTTTGATTAAATGATCTTAGTATTCAGTGAGCTCGCTTTTTAAGCAGATACTTTTCACAAGGTTTTAACACCATTGCAGCGCATTTTGAATTTGCGCCAAAGCTAAGTAAAAGGTATCAATTGCGAAAATGATGCCACCCACGATAACCTGCCAAAATGAGCAGATAATGACGGAGAAGCGGGCTGAGATGTTGGTTTTAAATTTGTAAAAATTATACCATATGGGATGTTTTGTTAAATTATTTAACAGCTTAACCCGAAAATGTTAATAAATAAGTAATGATTGTTAATATTGGCTTAACGTCAGCAATACGGGATGTGATTATATTTGCGCTAAATAATTTGACTATTAATCTTACATAAAACAAACAGCGTATGAGAAAGCTTTTACTTTTTTTATTCCTTATTTTGGTCTGTTCCGTGCCCCCTGCCCTGGCACAGGTGACGACAAGTAGTTTTTCGGGTATCATTAAGGACGCCAAAGGCGAAACCTTGCCCGGAGCTACTATCCGCGCGACGCACCAACCCAGCGGCTCCAATTATGCCACCTCAACCAACACCGATGGCCGGTTTACATTACCCAACGTTCGTATCGGCGGCCCGTACGAAATAGTGGTTTCGTACCTCGGCTTCGAAACACAAACATTCAGTAACATTTCATTAAGATTAGGCGAGCCTTATATATTGAATGTTACCCTTTTGCAAAACGGAACAGCATTGAAAGAAGTTGTTGTTTCCGGAAAAAAACAGATAAATGTTGCGCGGGTGGGTGAAAGCACAAACATTAACAGCAGAATGCTGACCACCTTGCCTACCATCAACCGCAGTATTGTGGATTTTACCCGCTTAAGTCCCATAGCAAACGGTACCAGTTTTGGCGGCCGCGACAACAGGTTTAATAATACACAAATTGATGGTGCTAACCTAAACAACAGTTTCGGGTTATCAAGCGACCCGCTTCCGGGCGGAGGAGCGCAGCCGATCTCGATCGAAGCCTTCGACCAGATATCAGTAAATGCAGCGCCCGTAGATGTAAGGCAATCAGGTTTTACCGGCGCCGGTATTTACGCAGCAACCAAAAGCGGAACCAATACGTTCAGCGGCTCTGCTTATGATTATTATAAAAATCAGTCTTATAATGGTGTTTATATCGGGGATAACAACATCAGCTCGAGTATTGCCAAATCACAAACAGAAACTTACGGATTTACATTAGGCGGGCCCATAATCAAAAACAAAGTTTTTTTCTTTGTAAATTATGAAAACACCAAGAGCACTTCGCCGGGGATTGCATATTCGCCGGCAGGCGGATCGGGAACCGGGACTGTTGCTGTTACACCTGTTGCCGACCTCCAGTCTGTTTCAAGCTACCTGGCTTCTAACTTTGGTTACCAAACCGGGCCATTTGACCAGTTTCCGTCATTTAAACAAAACAATACGAACTTTTTAGCTAAACTCGACTGGAATATCAACGATAAAAACAAATTAACATTAAAATACAGCAGTTTATCAGCCACAAGCGACAACCAGATAAACGGGACGTCAATTCCAAATGGCGGCGGATTTACCGTCACCGGCAAGGCCGGTACTGTTGGCTCGTTGCCGAATGCACGTTATAGCTTGCAGTCTATTGCATTTGAAAATTCTAATTACGGTTTTATCAATCCTGTTAAAACATACACCGCGGAGTTAAACAGCTCGATTACCAATAAAATATCAAATCAATTATTGTTCGCGGTAACAAAAACAGACAGCAAACGTACCTTTCCAGGTGGAAACGCGTTTCCGACAGTTGATATTTTTAATGGCTCCGGCAGCAATTACATAACTGCGGGTAACGATCCGTTTACATTGAACAATGATGTTATTAATAACACTACTGCAATAACTGATAACCTAACTATTTATGCAGGTAAGCATACCATTACTGCAGGCGGCAGCTATGAATACCAGTATTTAGGTGACCAGTTTATGCCGGGTGCGGCGGGGTATTATGCTTATAACAGCTTAACTGATTTCCTCGGCAATAAACCGCCAGTATATTTTGCTTACACTTATTCTCTGCAGCCTGGCGTACCCGCTCCATATTCGGCCGCTTTAAAGATCGGTACGCTCGGATTATATGTTCAGGATGAATATTCTGTAAACAATGATTTGAAAATTACTTATGGGGTACGCGCTGATAAATCCATTTATTTGGCCGACCCGGAAGAAAACCCGCAAATAACCGCACTACAATTACCAGATAAAAACGGGAATAATACTACTTATTCAACCGGTAAGTGGCCAAGGACTCCATTTTTAATTTCGCCGCGTGCTGGTTTCAGGTGGAATATTTTATCAGATAATTCACTGATATTACGAGGCGGACTGGGTATATTTACAGGTAAAATCCCGTACGTATATTTAACAAATATGCCAACTAATAGCGGTATGTACCAGTTTGGCGGTGCTATCACTGATCCAACCGTTCTCGCAAACATCAAACTCGTTAAAGACCCGTCAGCTTACGCCAGCTTGCTTCCAACAGTTGCAGGTACCGCGGTTTCGTCAGGTTCAGTTGTAATAGACCCTAACTACAAATTTCCACAGATATTCAGAACCAATGCGGCATTGGAAAAAGCATTTGGCGATGGATATACGTTAACGTTGGAAGGTATGTATACAAAGGATATTAACGCAACGCGTTATATCAATATAAATCTTAAAAATCCTACAGGCTTAACCTCCGAGGGTAATGTATCACGTGAGCGTTTTACAGGTAACGGAGCTGCCCTTCCATCAACAGCAGACCGGCTGATCTATCCTTCTTTAGGTAACGTGTACTTGCTTACAACAACTGACAAAGGCTATTCGGCTGCGTTTACTTCACAAATCAGCAAAAGCTATGCTAACGGATTTTATGGTTCATTAGCGTATACTTACACTATATCGAAAGATGTTAATGCTAACCCGGGGTCGACAGCTGCCTCTACTTATCAGGGTAACCCGAATGTTGGAACATCAAACGAGGCCGAATTGGGTAATTCAACTTATTTTACCCCGCACAGAATTGTTGCGAATGCCGCCTATACGATCAACTACTTAAACCATGCTTCAACCACTATCGGTTTATTTTACCAGGGATCATTTGGCAGTCCGCTTAGCTATACGGTTAACGGTGATTTGAATGGTGACGGTAACAGCACCTCAGATTTGATGTACATACCAAAGAATGTTAACGAGGTAACTTTTACTACGCAAACTGCCACTGTTAACGGAGTTACCTATACATACACGCCGGCTCAACAGGCGGCTGCATTAGAGCAGTTTATTAATAACAGCCCTTACCTGAAAAACCACAGGGGTGAATTCGCTGGCAGAAATGCTGCGTTCCTGCCATGGTATAACCGTGTTGATTTGAACTTTCTGCAGGATTTCTACATCACAACCGGCAAACATCATACAAGAAATATATTAGAATTTAGTGCTGTGGTTCAAAATTTACCCAATTTATTGAATAAATATTGGGGTATACAGCAAAACACGCTTACTACAAGCCCGGAAACATTTGTTGGATATGTTGGTAACACACCTACCTATAACATAAGACAAATTAACGGTAAACTAGTGAATACGCCCTTTATCGATGCAACCAGCAATACAACCTGGAGTGTGTTATTAGGAGTGAAGTACAAATTTTAATCAAATACATTACTTAAAATTTAAAAGATGAAAATGAAAAAATATTTAGGCGCCTTTTTGATTGCAATAACAGCAGTCACATTAAGTTCGTGTGTTAAAAAGGTAGACGTAGCCGCGGTAGCCGCTATTTTGCCCCCGGTTGAATTGTCAAGTTTAGGAATGGCTACAGAAGGGCCTTATCCAATCACCAGTACTGTGCAGATTTTGTTTGGCGCAACTACCACAAATCAAACGCCAGGCAGTTTCGATCTTAATATTTATGATGCGGCTGTGCCGGCTACACTGGTGGAGACTATCCACTTTAATTCATGGAATGGATTCGATTCTACTACGCCCGCGAATGCCACTGTGGGTACATTAGGGTCCATATCTACTACAAAGGTGCCTACAAGCTATCCTAATACGATAGCTTACCAGGGCTCAATATTAGTTAAACTTAGCAAACTTACATCGGGCAAAACTTACAATGTAACAGCTACTGCAAAAGCTGCCGATGCGACAATTAAGCCAATCTCGCTAACCGTTAAATCGCTGTTTTTTACTCAGTAGTAAAAGAAATACGAATTCAGTTTCGTGTATAAACAAAAAACCCGGGCTTGCCCGGGTTTTTTGTTTTGGAAGAAGTTAGTTATAAATAAATTCCCCCAGTTCCGAGTGTATCGTAACCTGTTTTTGATCCGCTTCCTCCACATGCCCAATAATTTGCGCTTCCACGCCGAAGCTTGTGGAAATGGCTATAAGGCTTTCGGCAATCTCTCCAGGAACATACAGCTCCATCCGGTGGCCCATGTTAAACACTTTGTACATTTCCTGCCAGCTTGTTTGTGATTCTTCCTGTATCAACCTAAACAAAGGCGGTACTGGGAGCAAATTGTTTTTTACGATATGCAGTTTCTCTACAAAGTGCAGCACTTTGGTTTGGGCGCCGCCGCTACAATGCACCATGCCATGTACCTGGCTGCGGTGATTATCTAATATCGATTTAATAATAGGCGCGTAGGTGCGGGTGGGGGATAATACCAGTTTACCCGCCGTAACCGACAGGCCGTTGCCAATGGCTATAGGGTCGGTAAGGTTTTTTGTTCCTGAAAATACAAGGCCGGCCGGCACAGCAGGGTCATAACTTTCAGGATATTTGCCGGCAATTGTTTTATTAAATACATCATGTCGTGCAGAAGTTAACCCGTTTGATCCCATGCCGCCATTGTATTCTTTTTCATAGTTGGCCTGTCCATAGGATGCAAGGCCCACAATGACATCGCCGGGTTGTATGCGGTGATTTGATATCACATCCGCCCGTTTCATCCGGCATGTAACGGTTGAGTCAACAATGATGGTCCGCACCAGGTCGCCTACATCGGCCGTTTCGCCGCCGGTTGAGTGAATGCCAATACCGGCTTCCTTCAATTCTGCAAGAATTTCTTCTGTGCCATTAATGATTGCCGCGATCACTTCGCCGGGAATCAGGTTTTTATTCCTGCCGATAGTGGATGATAGGAGGATATTGTCAGTAGCGCCAACGCAAAGCAAGTCGTCAAGGTTCATAATAATAGCATCCTGTGCTATTCCGCGCCATACCGAAAGATCGGCGGTTTCTTTCCAGTAGGTATATGCAAGTGATGATTTGGTGCCCGCCCCATCGGCATGCATAATATTGCACCATAACGGATCATTAGCTAAAATATCAGGCACTATTTTGCAAAAAGCCTGGGGGAAAATCCCCTTATCTATATTTTTAATGGCATTATGTACGTCATCTTTTGAAGCTGACACGCCCCGCTGATCGTACCTTTGCGATGAAATCATCGACAAATATACGGCTTAATCGCTTTTTGTTACCCACACTTTTATACCTTTGTGGCTTGCTGCCGGAAACCTTGTCATTTTTTAATATAAGACACTTTACTACCGGATGAATATTATCTACTGGCTAAGGCTTCAATTAAAACGGTCATTTGACCGGATACGTAATGAAAATTTTAAAAAGAATGCTTTGCAAGCTATCCCGTTTTGGATGGCATCAATTATTACAGGGCTGTTAGCAGTATTATATACCAAGCTATTTATAGCCGCCGAGGATGTTGCTGCTTTTGTTTATAACCAGAATGCCTGGCTGCTTTTTATTTTAACCCCGGTATGTTTTGTGTTTGCGTGGTGGCTGGTTCAACGTTTTTCGCCCTATGCGCGGGGTAGTGGTATACCGCAAGTTATTGCTGCTATCGAAATATCGTCGTCAAAAAAAACAGGCCACCTGGTCGATAAACTTTTAGGGTTTCGCGTTATATTGATAAAGGTTTTATCGAACCTGGTTATGGCAATGGGGGGCGCAGCCGTAGGAAGGGAGGGGCCAACTATTCAAATAGCGGCATCGGTATATAAAATAGTTTATCAGCTGCTGCCCAAATGGTGGCCGAAGATCGCGAAGCAAAATATGCTGGTCACCGGTGCGGCGGCGGGATTGGCGGCGGCTTTTAATACGCCTTTAGGCGGAATTGTATTTGCCATCGAGGAGTTGACAAAAACCCATTTCAGTTACTATAAAACGGCCATTTTCTCGTCGGTGATCATTGCGGGATTATCCGCCCAGGCGTTGCTCGGCCCATATCTCTATCTCGGATATCCGAAAGTTGATGGCCTCTCGCCCTTTATATTTGGCGGAGTGGCGCTCGTAGCGGTTATATCTGGCCTGCTGGGCAGCGGTTTATCAAAATTCATTTTGTATGCTCTGGCCTGGAAAGCTAAGTTTAAATTTACTTATCACCATCTCATCTATGCCGTCGGCTGCGCGCTAATCATGGCGTTCCTGGCCTGTTTTGTTAACAGGGAAGTTTTAGGATCGGGTAAAGAGGTGATGGAGAGGACGTTATTTACTTCGGCCAAATACTCATTATGGCACACGCCGCTGTTGCGCATGGGCGGAATGGTGATCTCCTTTACCGCGGGAGGATCAGGCGGTGTATTTGCGCCGGCGCTTGCTGCAGGCGCAAGTGTAGGCTCATTGGTCGCGGGTTGGCTTACGGTATCTGATGTCAATGCCAACATGCTGATCTTATCAGGCATGGTCGGGTTTTTAACCGGGGTTACCCGGTCGCCGTTCACTTCTGTGATATTGGTGCTTGAGATGACCGATCGACATAACGTAATCTTCCACCTGATACTTGCCGGGATGATCGCAAGCCTCGTATCCATCTTAATCGATAAACATTCCTTTTATGATCACCTTAAGACACAGTATATAAAAGAATTAAATACGCCGGAGCAAACTGAGTTGACCGAACAGATTGAGGAGACAAATTAATTAGCACCGACCTCACGAATTGAATGTTATCGCTTCAATTTTGTGAAAATTAGTGCCTATTTAATAAACAACAACTCTCTGAATTTAGGCAGCGGCCACAACGAATCGTCAACCAACTGCTCTAATTTGTCAGCGTGATAGCGGATGGATTGAAAAAATGGCTTCACCTTTTCATCATAGTCTATCGCCTTTTCGCGGATGTCTTCAATGGTATTTGCCTTTTTACGCGCATCCACCATTTCCTCAATATTTGATTTAATGAAATTTATGTGGCCCGCTATCTTGTTGATAATATCCAATTGAGCCTTATATGTATCGGCATTTAACCCCAAGTCTTTTAAGCCCTTGGCGCTTTCAACCAGTTTACTTTGATAAGCAATTGCCGCAGGTATAATAATGTTCATTCCAAGCTCACCGATAACACGTGCTTCAATTTGAAGTTTCTTATAAAAGCTATCCAATAATATTTCATGCCGGGCATGGGCTTCACGCTTTGTAAATACGCCGGTTTCTTCAAATAAAAGCTCCGTTTTATCTGATAATAGGGCATCAAGCGCTTTTGGGGAAGTTTTTATGTTGGCCAGGCCCCGGCTTTGGGCCTCTATTTCCCATTCTTCGCTATAGCCATTTCCCTCAAAGCGTATATTTTTTGACTCCTTAATATACTTCTTAATCACGATCAGCAGCGCCACATCTTTCTTTTCGCCCTTTTTTATCAGCTTATCAACGTCGTATTTGAATTTTTTCAGCTGGTCAGCTACAATTAGGTTCAAAATGGTCATCGGGCTGGCCGAATTTGCTGATGAGCCAACAGCGCGAAGCTCAAATTTGTTGCCGGTAAAGGCAAAGGGCGAAGTACGGTTACGGTCGGTATTATCTTTTAATATTTGCGGGATCTTTGGTATCCCCTGCCATAACAAAGGATCTTCTTTTATTTTCTTACTTATTCTTGACGTTTCTATCTCGTCGAGCACATCGCTTAGCTGGCTGCCTAAAAATATCGAGATAATAGCCGGCGGCGCTTCATTCGCGCCTAAGCGGTGGTCGTTGTTTACTGATGCGATAGAGGCTCTTAGCAGGTCGGCATGTTCATAAACCGCCCTGATGGTATTTACAAAAAAAGTAAGGAACATCAGGTTGTTTTTTGGGGTTTTGCCCGGGGATAATAAATTTTTACCGGTATCGGTAATCATCGACCAGTTATTATGCTTGCCCGAACCATTGATGCCAGCATAAGGCTTTTCGTGCAATAATACTTTGAAGTTATGCCGCCTGGCTACCCTGTCCATCAGGTCCATCAGCAACTGGTTATGGTCAATAGCCAGGTTAATTTCTTCGTAAATTGGAGCACACTCAAATTGTGAGGGGGCGACTTCATTATGACGTGTTTTTAATGGTATGCCCAATAATAAAGCCTCAGTTTCCATGTCCTGCATAAAGGCATAAACCCGCTCGGGGATCGAACCAAAATAATGATCCTCGAGCTGCTGATTTTTTGCAGACATGTGGCCGAAAAGAGTACGGCCAGTTAAGTATAGATCGGGGCGTGCATTAAATAAGGCAATATCAACCAAAAAATACTCTTGTTCAATACCCAGCGAGGCATTTACTTTTTCAATGCTTTTATCAAAGTAATGGCAAACATCAACGGCGGCGTTATCCAGTGCACTTAAGGCTTTTAATAACGGCACTTTATAATCGAGCGCTTCGCCGGTGTACGAAACAAACACCGTTGGAATGCACAAGGTACGCGCCATAATAAAGGCCGGCGACGACGGGTCCCAGGCGGTATAGCCCCTGGCCTCAAAGGTATTACGGATGCCGCCGCTCGGAAAACTTGAAGCATCCGGCTCCTGCTGGGCGAGCGCATCACCTGAAAATCTTTCAATAGCACTTCCATCGGGTGTTGGTTCAAAAAAAGCATCGTGCTTTTCGGCGGTCGAACCTGTAAGCGGCTGGAACCAATGCGTATAATGTGTTGCCCCTTTTCCCATTGCCCATGATCGCATAGCCGATGCAACTTGTTCGGCCAGATCGCGGGGTATAGGCTCGCCGTCTTCTATCGAGTTTATTATTCCCTGGTAAGCTTCGGCCGAAAGGTATTCCTTCATTTTCTTTTTATCGAAAACATTAGCGGCAAAAAAGTCCGAAATTTTTGGGGAGGGGATTTTTACTTCGGGGATTGTCCGGGTAAGTACAGCTTCTAGCGCCTGGAATCTGATATTAGACATCGAATGGGTTTAAAAAGGTTTAAAATCAAAAGTAGAACTATCCTTTATAATATGAATGGTTTTTGAAGAAAATGTGATAAATCTATAAAATTTAAAAATTTCCAACATAAAAACGACCTTTTTCATTGCGCTTTTAAGAAATTATGAGCAATTTAAGTCAATATACCTCAGTAGTTATATAAAAAAGTTGACAGAACGAGTAATATCCTGATTTATTGAGCTAAAAAATGTCTAAACAGTGATATGCTTTCTAAAATTCTTGAACATTTTTGAATTAATTGTAAATTATTCAAAAAATGACGTAATATTTTAGTTGATTTTACAAATTTCATAAAAATGATATTTTCTATGTTAATTTATTGTTTAATAATTTGGAATTATTAAAAATCATCTCTAATTTCATAGAAATATTTAGAAAAAGATGTCAATTATTGAATTTTTCATAATAAAAGTTGCAAAACGTGGCCGTGGGTTGCAGCTTTTGCCCGTAAGATCCGCTTCAACGGTAAATAACATATCTATTAAACTAAAATCAAACTAAATTAAACTAAAACAACCAAAACAATGAAAGTAATTTCGAAAAAGTCCAACCTGTTTAGTGCCTTCCGGGAACTAACACCTGAAAAGTGGGGCACGGGTGCCACCATTTTAGCTGGAAAAATGATCGGCTTAATGCTGGTTTTAGCGGCAATCGTTACAATTCCCGGATTGCTGGGAACAGCCCATGCTGCAGCAACACCGGCTAAACCTACAGATATTGAAACATCGATGATGAATTCAATAGACACTGTATGGACTTTGGTAGCCGCCTTCTTGGTATTTGCAATGCAGGCCGGTTTCGTAATGCTTGAGGTTGGCTTTGCGCGAAAACGCGAAACAGTAAACGTTTTGATGGAATGTATTTTTGATACCTGTCTTTGCGGTATATTATTTTACGCGGTGGGTTATGCTTTCATGTTTAGCACAGGTAACGGATTTATCGGTTATCACTGGTTTTTTCTCCAGGGGACTCCCGACCTTTATCCGGGTACAGGCGTTCCGGTAATTGCGCACTGGATATTCCAGTATGCTTTTGCCGATACCTGCTCAACCATTGTTTCGGGCGCTATGATCGGCCGTACAGGTTTCCGCGGAGATATTCTTTACAGTATTGGTATTACAGGGTTTATTTACCCAATAATAGGCCACTGGGCTTGGGGACCTGATGGCTGGTTAGCTACTATGGGTACCGCCGGTCATTTCTTTACAAGCTTAGGACAAGGTTTCCGCGATTTTGCCGGATCAACGGTTGTGCATACCATTGGAGGTATGGCCTCGCTGGCAGGTGCGGTTGTGTTAGGCCCACGGATCGGACGAATTTTTGCACGCGACGGCGGCGGCATGCCACCGGGACATAATTTACCAATGGCCGCTGTCGGGGGTTTTATATTATGGTTTGGCTGGTACGGCTTTAACCCAGGCAGTACACTTTCGGCCATGGACGCTATCGGCATAGGCCGTGTGGCTACAAATACTACGCTCGCAGCTTGCGGCGGCGGATTTACAGCAATGGTTGCCGCGCTATGGTGGGGCTCAACAAAGGGGAAATTCGACCTTGGCTTTACAGTTAACGGCTTCCTGGCCGGATTAGTGGCCATTACCTGCCCTTGCTACTGGGTTAGCCCGCTGGGTGCAACCATATTAGGCGGTGTGGCAGGTTTCGTTGTATTCGCAGGTGTTAAATTGCTTGAGTATTTACGCATAGATGATCCAATCGGCGCTGTTCCGGTACACGGATTTTGCGGAATATGGGGTACCTTATCGCTGGGCTTATTTGCAACGGGCGAATTCGGAATTACAGGTCCTTACGGCGCTGATAACTCAGCTCCCAATTTAGTAAAAGGATTGTTTTATGGCGGCGATGCCAGCATTTTGAAAGCGCAGGCTTTAGGAACCTTCACTATTGCAATTGCTGTTTTTGCTGTAACCTGGATCATGATGAAAGTAATTATGGCGTTGCCTCATCCATGGAAACTACGCGTTGAAGCGCATGGAGAAACCGGTCCTGGTGGTTTGGATATGTTTGACCACGGTGCAGAAGCTTACGCACTGGAAGATGAAGACGTAAGCTTAACCGGTCTTTTTGAAAAAAAAAGCACTAATGTAGTTGCTTAGTTTATAAGTAGTCTTGAGTCCCAGGTCTTAAGTCATAGTCTCGAAAAATCCGGACACATGACTTAAGACCGGCTCGAAACCTAATCTATCCTTGTGCGGTTGATTTGCTATTTCAAGTCACCATCCGTAATCATCAACCGCACAAGGTTTTCTTTAAATATCAATACCATTTACTAATAAAATTGCTGAATTACCGACTATTAATTCAGACGGGGTTCTTTACGTTTTAATTATCACAAATCAATCAACACTTATCAACCAACTTATTATCATGAAAAAAGTTCTTTTACTCTTATGTTTATCTGCTGCTACGATCTTTACTTTTAAGGCTCACGCAGCCAGCCTGCCTGCCGATACAGGCAAGGCAGCTGTCGTTGTCCCGGATCCGCCATTGGTGTTTTCAGGTTCAGTAGATACTTATTATAAATACGATTTCTCGGGCCATCCGAATATCCCTACAAGTTTCGCCAATGAAAACAACTCGATGTCTATCGGGATGATCGACCTGGGCTTAAAGAAAACGGTGGGCAAAGCCTCATTTGTCGGCGAACTTTCATTCGGGCCACGGGGCCAATCTCAGTCAATTCCAAACGCCTCACCAGGGCTGGTTACATTTCCCGGTACATCAAACACAGGGACGGCTTATTCGAGCTATCATATCCAGAATTTATATGTATCGTATAACGTAACGGATAAGTTTAACCTTACAGCAGGTTATATGTCAACCTTTATCGGGTACGAGGTGATTAGCCCTGCCGCCAACTTCAACTACTCAACTTCTTACCTGTTCACTAATGGGCCATTCCAAAATGCAGGTTTTAAAGCCACCTATACTTTCTCAGATAAAGTAAGCTTAATGGCAGGCATTTTTAACGATTACTGGAACGTTTACCAGTCGGCTAATAAGGTAAATACTTTTGGTGCACAGTTAATGATAGCCCCGGTTAAAGGATGGACCGCTTATTTTAATTTGATCACAGGTCCGGCATCAGGCACCGAAGTGGACCTGACAACTACATACCAGATTACCGATGCGTTTAAACTGGGTTTAAATGCTGCTGACTTTACTGTGCCCAGCGGCGTGGGCCTTACCGGAGGTTTTTCGGGAATTGCATTATATCCCCAATTGGCGGTATCAAAAGCAGTTACCCTGGGTTTACGCGGAGAATATTTTTCAACCAAAACCGGCAACTATATAACTGCAGGTCCTCCTGCGGGCGAATCAGTTACCGCAATAACTTTTACAGCTAATATCAAAGCAGGTCCATTAACATTCATTCCCGAGGTTAGGCTTGACAATAGTTCAAAAAGCGACATATTCGTAAATAACAATGCATTTACATCGAACGCGTCGCAATTTGTACTTGCCGCAGTTTACGCTTTCTAATAAAAACCTGCAATATATTTAAAAAAAGCCGCACCGATTCCCGGTGCGGCTTTATCTTTATAGGATGAAAATATTAATGATCGCTTTGGCAAGTTTGTTTTTTGCTAAAGTCAGCCTCGCCCAAAAAGAGTTGTTATCTTTTGATGAAAACAATAGATACATCTATTACCAGGTTGCCGACGCGCCCGGTTTGCGTGAAGATACATTGCTTGCAAGGGTATCTTATTTTTTAAAGCCGGAATATTCAAAGATCAAACTTAACCGCACTGCTAATCCAAACCTATTGAATGGCAGCGGAAAGTTTTTGGTTTATGGCGGGGGCGGCCTATTAAAACACGAGCATGGCGAAATAGGTTACAGCTTAAATATTGAATGTAAGGATCAAAAATATCGTTACTGGTTAACTGGTTTTGTATTTACGCCATACCAGCGCGACCGGTATGGGAATTTTGTACCTGAACCGGGTAAAGAAATCCCATTGGAAGCTATATCAAACAAGCTCGGCAAAAAAGACGCCGACAGCTACCTGGATGAGACCGGGACTTTTTGTAAACAGCTGGGCGACAGACTGAAATTATTTATGACTAAAACTTTTGCGCCGAAAAAAGCAGAAGTTGCTAAAAGGACGGTCACAGATAAGTGGTAATAAAAATCCACAATGTTGCATTTATTATAAATTTATTAATAAACTACAATTATAGTTGATAAAATTATACTTTTTTGATGTTGGAATGAAATATTGCTAAATGTTACAATGTTGCAATATATTCGCAATATTAAATATTGGCATAGCGTTTTATAATAAAATTAAATTTCAACCGCTATGCTTACCTCAAAATTTGATTTGTACAAGACCGAGTGGCTCGATCTTGTATTTGAAAACCGAAACAAAAATTATGGTGCTTACTATTTAAGGCAACACTATGCCGGCAATATGGTAAAGGCTATGGGTATTACTTTTTTCGGTGTTGCTGCGTTATTTGGCGCCAGTATTGTATTTAATACTAAACAGTTGCGGGTAATGTTACCTCCTCAGGCTCGGAGTGTGATAGTTAACCTTACACCTATTAGCCCGCCGGTAAATCCGCCAAAAAAAGTTGATCCGCCAAAATCATCAGCGCCCGTTAAAACCATCCAAAATCTTCCCCCTGTTGTGATGCCGGACGGACAAGCTAAAACGCCGCCAATTGAAAACGCGAAAATCACCGGCGCAATTGGTCAAACTACTACCACCGGCACTGTTACCGATCCCGGAATAATTGAAACTAATACAGGAACCGGTACTCAACCGGTTGTTGATGAATCAATACATATTTTACCAGGCCTCGATGTTATGCCCGAACCTGCGGGAGGTGAAAGCGCCTGGGCTAAATTTTTAAATAAAAATTTAAGATTTCCTTTACCTGCGCAGGATGCCGGGGTCAGCGGTAAGGTAATTTTGAGCTTTGTTATTGAAAAGGATGGGCATTTATCAAATATTGTGGTTGAACGAGGGGCTGGCTACGGATTTGATGAAGAAGCGATGCGCGTACTAAAATTGGCAAAAGCATGGAAACCCGGTATGCAGAACGGGCAGCCGGTACGGGTCAGATATGCTATACCTATAAATTTCCAATTATCTTCTGAGTAGGTTAAAAGTAAAA
>JAQBOH010000070.1 GCA_028288125.1 Mucilaginibacter sp. | reverse complement strand
GAAGGGGTTTTCGCAGTATTTAACAATAATAATAAAAGGTTATACATTTAGAATTATATATTGAAAGAAATTAGTTTTGCAAATTGTTTATGCAAAATCTAAACCCATGTAAAGATACCAAAATAACGTGGAGTTTTAAATTGTTTCTTTAGTGCAAGAAAAATTCAATGGAAAACATGCAATTCTAAGCATTTAATTTAAAATTTCAAATTATTAAAAAAAATATCCTTTATAAACCAACACTTGGTTTAATTTTTAGTTTTTTTGGGCATTCAAAAAATTTAACTCTTTTTCATGCTTTCGCGCAGCCAGCTTGTTGACCAGATCAAACAAAAAAAATCATTTTTATGTGTGGGCCTTGATACGGATATTGAAAAGATACCCGCGTTTTTAAAGGAGTTCCCCCACCCGATTTTTGAATTTAACAAGCGCATTATCGACGCCACGCGCGACCTTTGCGTATCATATAAACCCAATGCCGCTTTCTATGAAAGCAGGGGTGTAAAGGGGCTGCAGAGCTTGATAGATACCTGGAAGCACCTGCCAAAGGATTGTTTAAATATTATTGACGCCAAGCGCGGCGATATGGGCAATACCTCCGATATGTACGCCAGGGCGTTTTTTGATGAAACTGCTTCAGGGATGAGTTTTGACGCGATTACGGTATCGCCCTATATGGGGCATGATGCGGTAACCTCCTACCTCGCGTATCCTGATAAATGGGTTATACTGCTGGCGCTTACATCATCGGCCGGCAGCAAGGATTTTCAATACCTGACCACTGAACACGGATTTTTATACGAAGCCGTGATAAAAAAAGCCAACACCTGGGCCGGTGCCGACCGTATCATGTATGTAGTTGGCGCTACTAAAAGCACCGAGTTTACCAATATCCGCAAATTCGCACCTGATAATTTTTTACTGGTACCGGGCGTAGGCGCGCAGGGCGGCAGCCTGGCCGAAGTTTGCCGGTACGGGATGAATAAGGATTGCGGGCTGATCGTGAACGCTTCACGGTCTATCATCTATGCATCGAATGGTAAAGACTTTGCTGAAGCTGCGAGAGCCGAAGCATTAAGTATTCAGCAACAGATGCAGGCAGAACTGGAAAAAGCAGGGGTGATTTGACGAAATTCAAACTTACGAAGTTTTGAAAACTTCGTAAGTTTATCTCAGGCTAACCAAACACCATTTTCCGTTCCGGATACTTCACCACGTAATTGGCCACCATATTTTTAATATAGTCATTCCCCGGGTAAGGCGTGAGGTAGTTTTTAAGCTGGTCGAGGTTATTGGCATCAAAATAATGAGAAATGTAGCCCATACCATAAAACTTTCCTTTTTCAATCAACAGGCAACTATGCTCATCATCGGTACGCCCGGCATCGCGGATAGCAAACGTTGGCAGCGCTTCGTTCAACTCATTGATGGCCGCATTTACTTTTATGTTATAATCCTGCGGACTTTCAACGCCTTCACAGGCGCATATCTCTTTATTTATACCGGTGCAGGGGTCGGTATTGTTTTGGATAAAACAGAGTTTAGGGCATAACGCGAAGCCTTCGATCAAATGCATCAGTACATCCCGGCCTTCCAGCAGCGAGTTGCAGCTATAGATAGCGCCGGTCATTTTACGGTGCTTGTCGAGCGCCAGGCGCAGGTAGCCGCGCTGATCCTCAAAGGCATACAAGCTGTAGGCGTGTTCAAATCGTTTTAATGAGCGGTTATATTTTGGCCACAGGCGCTTTATCTCCACGGCTTCCAGCACAAACGCGATCAATTCTGTGCCACACAACTGGTAGGTTATCTGGAAGATATTCCGCAAAAACTCCTGGCGCTGCGGGCCGGGGTTATTGCCTGTAAAGTGGCTGCAAACCCGTTTCTTCAGGTTTTTCGCCTTCCCCACATAAATCACCTTCCCTTTTTGATCGTGAAAATAATATACCCCAGGTGAGAGCGGCAACGCTTCTACATTTTGTTTGGATAAATTAGGCGGCAGCAGCTGTTCTTTGGAATTTTGCTTTAAAGCCAGCGGGATATGATTTTGCGTATCACTTTGCAGTAACAGCGAAAATAATTTGGCAGTGGCTTCCGCATCGCCCGCGGCACGGTGCCGGCTTTCATTGTCGATGCCGAGGTGACGGCATAATTTCCCTAAACTGTAGCTGGGTAGTCCCGGCAGTATTTTTCGTCCCAGGCGAACGGTACATAATTTATTGCATTGCAGATCGTATCCAGCGGCAGCCAAATGATAGCGTACAAAAGAATGATCGAAATTAACGTTATGGGCTACAAATATTTTCCCGTTTAGCAAGTGGTAAACATCGTGGGCGACTTCTTCAAAAGGCGGTGCGTCCTGCACCATTTCGTTGCTGATGCCGGTCAACGCGCTGATGTAAATGGGGATGTGCCTATGCGGGTTAATCAGGGTTGAGTAGCGTTCAACCACCTTTTTACCATTATGTATGCAAATGGCTATTTCGGTTATCCCATTCGCGTTGGCATGCCCCCCGGTAGTCTCAATATCAACAATCGCATACATGGTGTAAATGTATGTAATTTGTACTAATATTTTTAGTGAATTTTATTTAGTCCATGGTCGATAGACCATAGCAGAACTCTTCGCTGTTTAAGCAGAGTGAAACTATCGACTATGGTCTATCGACCATGGACTCCAAAAATTACTTCTTCTTCGCCGCGGGCAGCTGCTGTTTCTGGCGCATCATTTCTTCCATACGTGCCTGGAAACCGCTGGTTTTCTTTTTAGCCTCGGGTTTCTTTTTGTTTTCCTGTATCTGGGCGTGAATCTTTTTATCGTCCACCATATAACGGATAAGGTACTGCTGGGCAAAAGTGAATAAGTTGGCCAGGAAGTAATAATAATTCAAACCTGAAGGATAGCTATTCAGCGCCCCGAGGAATATTACCGGGGTGATGTAGCCAATGTATTTCATTTGCCCTGTCGCGCCTGATACCTGGTTATTGAAATAGGTCATGATTAGTGTTGAAAGCGTCATCAGCACACACATTAAACTAAGGTGGTTGCCGATGAAAGGAATATTCGGCAATGTCACTATCGAATCGTACGTCGAAAGGTCATGCATCCATAAGAAACTTTGTCCACGGAGTTCAAACAAACTCGGGAAAAAGCGGAAGAACGCGATAACTATCGGCATTTGTATCAACAGCGGCAAACAACCGCCTAATGGATTTACACCAGCTTTTTTATAGAGCTTTAAATATTCCTGCTGTAACAGGGTCGGGTTATCATCACCTACCTTTGTCTTGATCTCATCCATCTCGGGCTTTAACACCCGCATTTTAGCCATTGATAAGTACGATTTGTAGGTCAATGGCGATAAAACCAGTTTAAGTAAAACGGTTAAGGCTAATATGATCAGGCCATAGTTATTGGTAAACTGGTTCAAAAAACTAAATACCGGCAACACCGCTACGCGATTAATAACGGCAAGCGGCGCCCAGCCCATATAAACCTGGCGCTCCAGGTGATAACCCTGTGTTTTCAGGATGCTGTATTTAACCGGACTATAATAAAAGGCAAGCGGATAAACGCCTTCAGCATTCTTACTTAAGGTAAGATTAGCTTCCATTTGCTTGACATGAGCAGTGTCAGTTACATCTGTACTTACAGCAAGATTGGCCTTATTAAAACCTTGTTCGGTAAGCAGCGCACCCGAAAAAAAGTGCGCCTCGAATGATACCCACTGCACTTTTTTATCACTAATCTCTTTTTGTTCGTCTTTAGTGTCCCCAAAAAATTTAACGTCGTTATCTATATAATTATAATAGACAGCCGAATAACGCCGTTCCTGCTCCATATCCTTTTCCTGCTTGCGCATGCTGGCCGACCAGCCGATATTGATGGCGTTGCTGTTGGACATTACCTGGTCTAGCCCGGTGGGCTTAATCGTTAATCCCACTTTATACCCGGTCCCTTTTAACGAATAAATATAATCGATGTATTGTGTCGGGCTATAGCTCAAACGCATGGTAACACTGCCCGAATCTTTTTCTGCAACGTTTAGCCCGTTCCCTACCTGCGTAAAAAACAGCTTATCTGTGTTGATGCTATTATTCCCTGCCGAAAAATTCAAACCAAAATGGTTATGCTCTCCGCCTTCAAAAAGGATGAGCGGTTTTTTATTGTAGGTTTTAAAATTCTTCAGTTCAACCGAATAAACCTTACCGCCGTGGTTTGTCAGCTTTACGCGAATGTCTTTATTTTCAAGCGTGATGAATTTTTCGCTGCCAACTGTACTCGCGCCAAAAGGGCTTTTTAAAATAGCGGAATCAATCGGTTTGCTTGCCTGGGCTTTAGCGGTATCGGTATATTTCGCGGTTGGAGTAGCAGGTTTACCTGATTCGGCCTTTTTAACAGAGTCGGCATGCGCTCTAAGCCTTTCTTTTTTCAGTTCGGTTTCTGACGGCCTCATCAAAAAGATGGAGGCCCCCATTATAATCATGATCAGGAATAATCCTGTAAACGTATTTTTATCCATTTGTATCTATCAGGAACATTTACCTCTTACCGGCATACGCCATTGAAGCGGCGACAAAGTTAATAAAAAGAGGATGCGGATTTGCAACCGTTGATTTTAATTCGGGATGAAACTGCGTACCAATAAAAAACGGGTGATTTTTAAGCTCCACAATTTCAACCAGGTTGTTGTCAGGGTTAACACCCGACGGGGTTAAACCGGCATTTTCATATTGCTTTAAATAGTCGTTATTAAATTCGTACCGGTGCCGGTGCCGTTCAGAAATATGGGTTTTGCCGTAATAGCCGGCCGCCTTGCTGCCTTTTTTCAAGTCGCAGGCATATGCTCCCAAACGCATGGTACCGCCTTTATTAACAATTTTCTTTTGCGCTTCCATCATCCCTATTACCGGGAAAGGTGTATTCGCATTCATTTCTTCGCTGCTGGCATCCTTTAATCCCAACACGTTGCGGGCAAATTCAACAACGGCGCATTGCATGCCGAGGCAAATGCCAAAAAACGGGATATTATTTTCGCGTACATAGCGTATCGCTTCAATTTTTCCTTCAAAACCACGCTCGCCGAAACCGGGGGCAACCAATACGCCGTGCAGGCCTTTTAGCTGGTCGATCGCATTTTCAGGCGTAAGCTGTTCCGAGGGAATATATTCAACGCGTACCTTGCACTCGTTTTTCGCGCCTGCATGGATAAACGATTCAACTATCGATTTATATGCATCAGGTAATTCAACATACTTGCCCACCAGTCCAATCCGGACTTCTGATTTCGGGTATTTTAAACGGCCCAGGAAATCTCTCCAGTTCTCCAGGTCGGGCTCACTTTTATGAGGTAGTTTTAATTTTGCCAGTACAGTTTTATCCAGTTGTTCCTTCAGCATTAGCAGCGGCACATCGTAAATGGTTGAAGCATCGATTGATTCAACAACCGCGTTTACGTTCACATTACAAAATAAGGCGATCTTTTTACGTATCTCGGTATTCAAATGATGCTCGGTACGGCAAACCAGTATATCCGGCTGAATACCATATTCCAGCAGCATTTTAACAGAGTGCTGGGTGGGCTTGGTTTTTAGTTCGCCTGCAGCGGCCAGGAATGGGATTAAAGTTAAATGTATAACCAGCGAATTACCGGAGCCTACTTCCCATCTGAATTGTCTTACCGCTTCAATATATGGCAGCGACTCAATATCGCCTACGGTACCGCCCAGTTCAGTTATCACAATATCATAATCGCCGCTTTCGCCCAGTATGCGAATATTTCGTTTGATCTCGTCGGTAATATGCGGAACAACCTGCACCGTTTTACCTAAAAAAGCGCCTTCACGTTCGCGGTTGATCACATTCTGGTAAATGCGGCCGGTAGTGATATTATTCGCTTTGGACGTGGGGGTATTTAAAAAACGTTCGTAGTGCCCAAGGTCGAGGTCGGTTTCAGCGCCATCCTCGGTCACATAGCATTCGCCATGTTCATAGGGATTCAGTGTGCCCGGATCAATGTTAATGTAAGGATCGAATTTTTGAATGGTTACACGATAGCCGCGCGATTGAAGCAGCCTGGCTAAGGAAGCAGAAATAATACCTTTTCCCAACGACGAGGTAACGCCGCCCGTAACAAAAATATATTTAGTCATGATTTTTTTTGAATTTGACCCGGGTTTTATACCTGAATCAAATGTTTCTGTACGGGATACAAAAGTAGGAAAAATTTTGGAGTTTGGGTGAAGAAGTTGTAATTGTACAATTTTCAAATCGCCAGTTTTACAAATTAATCATAATCTTTCGGCGGCAGCGGTTTTCCAGTATTATATAGATGAACAAGGTTATGTATCTGTTTAAAACTAAATTTGCCATCGGCTATATATTTTTCGTAAACCTCTTTGTTGTCTTTGAGCATTTCTCCCAAAATATCTTTACGCTTTTGTTTTGATTTAAATGTGAAAAGGCTACTTGTTTTTAAATCAGTAACATAATCAGATCCTTTGCCTGCATACCATTCAGTTGTAGTTGTGTTAAACCCATTGTTGTAATGGCTGGTTATCAATTCATACAGGCTAATCCGGCCCTTCTCGATAACGGTTACAAATATTGGCTTGGAGGTGCTGTCAGTATATACCGACCGCTCGCGAAAGTCTTTTCGGGCAATATAATATTCGCGAATTTCGTCTGGTTTGATTTTTTTTGAGTCGCTTGTTGAGTCAACTTTATATTTAGGTCTTCCAACCAGCGGGGTAGTTATTTTGCAGGGAATAGAATCCCCTTTTACTGTGATCACGTAATCTGTTTGTGCTTTTGCGTTAGACGCTAAAGTCGCTGCTGAAATAAAGATCAGTGTTTTAATAAATAAATTTTTCACGATAAATCAGGTTTATGATTCAAATATAGATTTTTTCAAATCTTCCGGTGTATCTACTGCAAATGTTTCCAATTCCGTTTCGGCTACTTTATCCTATACCCATTCTCTATCCACCTCAATTGCTCCAGGCCTGGCTTTCAGCTTTTTCTATCATCTATTTTATAAATAAGCGTCTTCGATGACTGTTGCTGACATGACGTTATGATAGTGAGGTTCAAGCACGACACGTATATGGATTGAATGGCCTATTTTATAAATAATTGTTTAATTTTGTATACTATGACAACGCTTACTATCGCATAATGGTTTGTAAAGAAACATTGTTTAGTGATCATGCTATCACTTAAATGTTTAAATGCAATATCTCGGTAGTTAACGTAAAATTCATTGTTGAGAGTGGTGAAGTAATAATAACCTACTACTACGATAAACCCTATCCCAGTTATCTTATATTAGGTTATATTGATAGCAGGCCAATACACGTTGTAACAGGTGTAGATGAGATTTTAGGAAGATGTATAATTATTACAGCATACCAACCTGATAGGAATATTTGGGAGGCAGGTTTTAAATTAAAAAGAGATTGATATGAAATGCACATTATGCCAGGTAGGCACCACCGAAAAGGGTAAAGCAACAGTAACCTTAGAAAGAGATGGGTCAATTGTATTGATCAAAGAGGTTCCTGCCGAAGTGTGCACAAATTGCGGCCACTATTATCTTTCGGAGGAAATTACCCGGCTGGTTATGGAAAAAGGTAACGAGGCTATTGCAAGCGGGGCCGAATTGGAAGTTTTCAAGTTACAGGTTGCTTAAGCCTTCCAAGTTATTTTATTAAAAAAAATTTCAAATCTTCCGGTGTATCCACAGCAAAAGTTTCCAATTCTGTTTCGGCTACTTTTATCCGGTACCCATTCTCTATCCACCTCAGTTGTTCCAGGCTTTCGGCTTTTTCGAGTGAAGAAACCGGTAGTTTGGTGATCTCCTGCAAAACATCGGCCCTATAGCCGTAAATACCGATGTGCTTAAAATAGGTGAAATGCTGCAGCCAGTTTTGCTCCTCCTGCCCGCGGATATAGGGCAGCGGCAAGCGCGAAAAATAAATGGCTTCTGAGCGTTTATTGACCAATACTTTGGGCGAATTGGGGTTAAATAACTCTTGTTCTGTTTGTACCTTTTTGATCAATGTGGCGATTTGTGTATCGGGCGATTTAAAGCAGGAAATCAATATATTAATCTGCTCCGGGTCAATAAATGGTTCATCACCCTGGATATTGATAATGACATCATGTTGCGGATATTTTAATGCGACTTCGGCACAGCGGTCGGTGCCGCTTTGATGATTGGTTGATGTCATCGCAGCCACGCCGCCGAAGTCCTTCACATGATCGAATATGTGTTCATCATCCGTCGCTACAATAACTTCCGATAAATTGGGACACTTTTTTGCTTGTTCGTAAACCCGGCGTATCATGGTTTTCCCCGCAATATCAACTAATGGCTTGCCCGGGAATCGGGAAGACGCGTAGCGAGCTGGTATAATTCCAAGGATATTCATTCCTTAAATTTAATCGTTTTAAATGCTTTTAAAGCTGATTCCTGGTCTTTTGCAGATAAGTTTTTCCCATTCATTTGAAAATTGAAACTTGATGACCGACTATGAATGTAAATTCCTGTCATACCGTTTCCTGCAATTTTCGGAGAAACAATCTTTATTATATATTTTTCCGTGGCGTCAATTTGAATGTTGTGGGATTTTATAACAGGCGGAATTGAAATCGGAACATAAATAGTGCTATCTCTAAATGTTAAATCGGCAATATAGTCCGCCTTAGGAAATTTGGCTTTTTGTGCGGAAGTAGGAAAATGAATATTTGTTTTCGTTTGATAACTCGGGTCGGCTTCGACGTGAACCAATGTTGAATCGGTTGTCCCAAGCTTTTTCATTTGAGCAGCTCTCTCATTTTTTACATTAAAATCTGCGGTATAAGTTACTCCAGGTTTATAAAAGTAACCAGTATTCCATTCTCTTTGATTCAGATATTCTCGTTCTGTAGGTATTAAATGGCTGGCATAGCCGCTAGTACTGCAATCAAAAAACAATGAAACTTTAGGTCCGACAATTTTCCCAATAAATGAATCTTCTCCCTGTGCCTTTTTGTAATTCCAACCCTTCGGTATAGATATTTTGAACGAGCCTAAATCAAGTTGTTTCCAAATATCCATCGATAAAAAACTAACGAGAATGGGAAAAGTCAGGATTAAAAGCCATTTCTTGTTCAACCCTGCATTTTTCATCTTGGCTCTTGACTCTTGGTTCTTGATTCTAAAATAACCCGTTAATATCTCTTTCCACTAACTGTATAATAGTAGCCATATCATCTGTTTTATTGGCAAAGTCAAGATTGTCTTTATCCAGCACCAACAACTTGCCCAGCTTATAGCCTTTTATCCATTTATCATACTTTTCATTCAGTTTGGATAAATAATCAAGCCGGATGCCCGATTCATACTCGCGGCCGCGGCGCTGAATGTTGTTGACCAGCGTGGGTACGGATGCTTTTAGATAAACGAGCAGATCAGGTGGTTTAATGAACTCGATCACATTATCAAACATAGATTGATAGTTCTCATAATCGCGGGTGGTCATCAACCCCATATCGTGCAGGTTCTCGGCAAAAATATAAGCGTCTTCGTAAATGGTGCGGTCCTGAATGATATTTAATCCCCGTTTTTGTATTTCAACTATCTGGCGGTAACGGCTGTTGAGAAAGTATATCTGCAGGTTAAAGCTCCAGCGTTTCATATCGCTGTAAAAGTCTTCCAGGTACGGATTGTTATCAACAGCTTCAAATAAGGGATCCCATCCATAATTTTTGGCCAGTAATTCGGTAAGAGTGGTTTTACCTGCGCCTATGTTTCCTACAATAGCAATGTGCATTTAGTTCGTGGTTGAGGTCAGTTCATAGTTCATGGTTGATAGTTCATAGCAGCTGCGCACCGGATAAACTCCGCCTAATATACACCATGAACTATCAACTATCAACAATGAACTACCTAAAAACTTTTAAATCCAATGATTTCCCGCACTTCCCGCATTGTTTTTGAAGCGCTCTCGCGGGCTTTGATGGCTCCGTGGCGGGCCACCTGGCGCAGGTAAGGAGTATCGTTAGCTATATCGTTAATACGTTCGCGGATAGGCGCGGTTGCAATAATAATATCTTCGGCCAGCTGCTTTTTTAAGTCGCCGTAACGGATCTGGCAGGTGTTATATAAATGATCGAAGTGCGTATAAGTGTCCGGTGAAGAAACTACTTTGATAATATCAAACAGGTTTTGTATCTCTTCGGGCTTCTTTTGGTTTTCTACCGTCGGACCGCTGTCAGTCACCGCTCGCATCACTTTTTTCCGGATAGCTTCGGGCGGGTCTGACAGGTAAACGGCGTTGCCCTCCCCTTCCGACTTACCCATTTTTCCTTTACCGTCGAGCCCCGGTATTTTTACCAGTTTTTCGCTAAAATTAAAGGCATAAGGCTCTGGAAAAACGTCCCTGTTATATAACCGGTTAAAGCGGTTGCCAAAAGTGCGGGCCATTTCAAGATGCTGTTCCTGGTCCTTACCTACGGGTACTTTGGTGGCTTTATGGATGATAATATCCGCGGCCATTAAAACGGGATAGGTTAACAAGCCGGCGTTTACGTTATCCGGCTGCGTGCGCACCTTGTCTTTAAATGAGGTGCTGCGTTCCAGTTCGCCCAGGTAGGCGTTCATGTTCAGGTATAAATATAGTTCAGCAACCTCAGGCACGTCCGATTGTATATATATGGTTGCCGTTTCGGGGTTGATACCGGCAGCTAAATACTCAACGAGCACCTGTTTCACGTTGCCATGCAGGTCGGCCGGAGTTGGATGTGTGGTTAGCGAATGCAGGTCGGCAATAAAAAAATAGCAATTGTATTCATGCTGCATTTTTACGAAGTTTTGTATCGCGCCGTAATAATTTCCCAGGTGCAGCTTGCCGGTTGAACGTATGCCGCTAACAACAGTTTCCATTGGGGCGAAAGTAAGGATTTTTTATATTTCGGGGCGGATGAAGTTAATATTCGCATGCCCGCTAGTAAGTGACCCCGTGCAATCCCGAAAAGTTAAAAAGAATAATCTTTTGCTGAAGAGTTAAGTATTTATCTACATTTGGAGTCAATGAAACTCTTTCTAAAAAGAATACACACCCACATTTACAGGTACAGTGTAGCTTTTTTCTTCATCCTTGTTTGGCCGGTACTGTATTTTCTATCACGCAAAAAATCGAGGTATAAATATATCAATCAGTTCAGGCGGCTCATTATTTTTTTAAGCACCACTATTTCGGGAATATGGTTCCGGATAAAATATGAGGAGCCGGTTGACTGGAGCCGTACCTATATTATCTGCGGCAACCATACGTCAAACCTGGATGTTTCGGCTATCAGCATCGCGGCAAAAAACAACTTTTGCTTTATCGGTAAGGAGGAGCTGCTGGACAACCTGGTGCTGGGTTTCTTTTTCAGGACGATAGATATCACGGTTAACCGGGACAGCAAGATATCGTCATTTAAGGCGTTCAAATTAGCTGCCGAAAGGTTAAACAGCGGCGTGTCTGTTATTATATTCCCCGAGGCTACAATACCGGAGGAATATCCTCCAAAGCTGCATCCGTTTAAAAATGGGGCATTCCGGCTGGCGATCGAGCTGAAAATTCCTATTCTGCCTGTAACTTCTATTGATACCTGGAAAGTATTATGGGATACGGGCCTCGAACGTGGCAGCCATCCGGGTATTTGTAATATATTTGTACATAAGCCCATTGAAACGGCGCATCTGACGATTGACGACGCTGATGCCCTGCGCGATGAGGTTCACGCCATCATAAAACATAAACTGGAAACAGCATGAACATTGATAAAGACACGGTTGATAAAGTGGCGCACCTGGCACGTTTGGAGCTTAACACCGAAGAAACGGATACAATGATCAATGATATGAACCGTATCCTGGGATTTATGGATAAGCTTAACGAGGTAGATACCACAGGCGTTGAACCGCTGATCTACATGACCAATGAGGTTAATATTTTGAGGGAAGATGTGGTTAAACAGAATATTACGCATGAGGATGCATTGCTGAACGCGCCTAAGCACGATGATAAGTATTTTCTCGTCTCGAAAGTAATTGACAAGGAAGCATCAAAATAATACTCTGTCATTTCGACGAGGAACGAGGAGAAAATTATACATATTGATTCGCGACAGCATGGCGATATTCAATGTATAGTTTTCTCACTATCGTTCGAAATGACCTGATTGAGTTGACAACCGACTAAAAAAATAACTCACTGTAACAAAACCACGCACACTACAGTCCAAACAAGAAATAAAGCATGGAGCCATTAATAACCATTAAAGATATCGGACGTAAATATGTAATTGGTGCTGAGATCATTCACGCCATTAAATCTGTTTCGTTAACCATCAATAAAGGTGAATTTGTGGCGCTCATGGGCCCCTCGGGATCAGGAAAATCAACCTTAATGAATATTTTGGGCTGTCTGGACACCCCCACCAAGGGCGAATATATACTCAACGGCATTAACGTAAGCCACATGAGCGATAACGAGCTGGCGGAAGTTAGAAACACCGAAATTGGTTTCGTATTCCAGACGTTTAACCTGCTTCCCCGTAATACGGCTTTGGATAATGTAGCGCTTCCGCTGGTTTACGCCGGTGTTAATAAAGCCAACAGGCAGGAGCGCGCTAAGAAAACGCTTGAAAATGTTGGATTAGGCAACCGCATCGACCACAAGCCAAACGAGCTCTCCGGCGGACAGCGCCAGCGTGTAGCTGTGGCCCGCGCGTTGGTCAACAACCCATCTATCATACTGGCCGATGAGCCTACCGGAAACCTGGATACCAAAACATCCATTGAAATTATGGGGCTAATCGAAGACATCCACGCCAAGGGCAACACCATTATATTAGTAACCCACGAAGAAGATATAGCCCTGCATGCGCACCGCATTGTTCGCATGCGCGACGGATTGATCGAAAATGATTTTGCCAATACCAATATCCATACAGTTGAGAGGCATACGACAACGGTGTAGATTTCATGAATAACGCTATCCCTCTATTAATTAAATTCGACTAGATTAATATATTCCTTTGGGGGTTTTTCCACTTCGTGAGATATATAGCACTTACCCATAATTATTAAATGCCCAGTTGGTGATGTGGTAAGTTGCAGATCGCTTACCATCTCGCGTGTTTTGTACGTCCAACTACTCGTTAAGTGAAAGGATTTATCCAATTTACAAATCAATAAATCGTGGATGTCTGTATGTCCAAATAAATAGTAACTGTCATCTATAAATTTCATGGAAACCGTTGTGAAATGTTGAGGTGTTTTAACATCCACCATAAATACATTCTTCATACCAGCATCGTACTTGACAATGTGTACGGTATCATTTCTTCTACTTCCAAAAATCCATCCATTAATATTTGCTAAATAAAGTTCTGGAATGTTTGTTCGTTGATGGGCTACTTCATTGCCTTTCATATCAAAGACAAAATTCAAATTGCCAATAGACGGCTTAAAGGTTTCATTAAGATGATTGATATAACAATACAAACTTATTACCCTAATATTGCTGTCAACTGCGATTTCTTCATCCCAAATTTCGCATTTCTTTACCATGTGAATATTTTTATTCCAGTTTAACTTGCCGTTATCTTTGATATTTAATATAGATAACCTCGTGTTTCGGCCGCCTTCTTTAAAAAAAGATACCTTAAGCCGCCCAAAGGTTTTGCTTATGCTCAAAGGAATTAGGCGTTTGCTTTCTGTTAAAACAATAATAACTTTATTAGCAGCGATACTTAATCCCGCAATTTGGGGATGAAGCTTTACCTTTAACTCTTTAAACCATAAGATATTACCGTCAAGTGAATTGATTTTTGCCACCCAGATACGTTTTTGATCTGTCCTTTCACCGGCAGCTATAAAAGATATACTATCGTAATTTTGTATATGAGTTACTCTTTTTTCCTTAAGTATAACTTCCCAGTCCTTGGTTAGTTGATTGTTTAATTTAAAAATGCTTCCGCTACTTACATGCGTTCTTAGATAATACTTTTTTTGATCTATAAAAAACCTTTGACTATCTGTTTTTAAATAAGTTATATCTCCAAATTCGGGGAAATAAATACTAAATTCCGTAGAAACGATATTACCATTATAGGTTTTGACTAACCCTGTAGGCCTGATATGGCCGAAATATATCTTATTGTTTATCGTATCAACATAAAGATAGTTGGTGTCTTTGATAATATTTATTCTACTATCGGTTTGGCAATAACCAAAATGTGTCAGTTGCAACAAAAAAAATAAACCAATCAAATATTTCATCCGCAACAGTTTTAGTTTGGGAAATAAAACAAATCAACAAATCGACGATAACCTCGCCACAAACTCCGCCAGGAAAACAGCCCGTTCGGGCGAAATGGGTTGCTGGCTGCCGATGATGAGCGTATGCTCGACGATCTCTATCACAAAATCATCTTCCCTGATATCCATAACCGCGTTCCGGAAATTACGGTCAATTGCTGCCGCGGCTTTTTGACGGTCGTTCACCAACACATAAAAAGTATCGCTGAAAGGTTTGTCTTCCGCAAAATCCAGTTCAACGGGGTGTACCAGTTCGATTATTTTATCTGTCAGTGTTTCGCGGCGTATCAGCACCCGGCCAAAATCACGCTTTAAATAGGCGAGTGCCCAAGTATGGTTTTCATAGCAGTCTGTAATTATGGTCGACCTGGCACTTACGTTTTTGAAATGGGTTTCTATAAAAAGTATATAGCTTTCTTTACCCAAATGCCTGATCACGTATGAATCCCGCAGGTTAATATCGAGGTAATTTTTAAATACCTCGAATTGATCTAAATGAAAATCAATATCGCCGGTAAAATCAATATTAAATTTAGCTTTAAGCGCCTTGTACGTTTCGTTAAACCGGTCTATTTCTTCACTGCAAAGCCCGACTGTATTAAAAGGAAGATTCTCCATTCAAAATTATTGTTTTGTTAAAATTACTTAATCCTGTTTAAATGGCATATGAACAAGGCTGGAAAACCCATTATTTTGAACCGATGAAGAAATATTTTGAATCTTATCAGTAAGAAGCGGTATTTTTAATTCCTTCATACTTACCGGCACCCCAACGTGACGTAAAATAACGCCTCACAAATTCCCCCGTTACATCGCGCTTTTGTATTTTTGCATCTTCAATTATGGAAAACAAACCTATAGTGCGCAAACTTCGCCTGCTATCGCAACTAATGGAACTGCACGAGGTAAATCCGTTTAAAATACGGTCAATTGCCAACGCGGCTTTCAAAGTGGATAAGCTGCCCTACCCTGCTGCCGAAAAATCTTTTGAACAACTGGAGAAGGTTGACGGCATAGGCAAAAGTATTGCGGCCAAAATAACCGAACTGCTTGAAACAGGCACGATGGCCGAGCTTGACGAGTTGCTCGCCAAAACGCCCGATGGCGTTGTTGAAATGATGGGCATTAAAGGTATAGGCCCTAAAAAGGTTGCCATTATTTGGCGCGATCTGGGAATTGAAAATACCGGCGAGCTTTTTTATGCCTGCAACGAGAACCGCCTTGTTGAAGCGAAAGGCTTCGGGCTGAAAACACAGGAGGATATCCGCAAAGCTATCGAGTTCAGGATGGCCAGCAATGGCAAATTTTTGTATGCGCAGGTTGAGGCCGAAGCGAAAGAGTTACTGGAAGAAATCAAAAGTATTTTCCCGGGCGCGCTGATAGAATTTGCAGGCGGATTTCGAAGACTTTCGGAGATCATCGGCGAGCTTACTATTGTGCTGGGAAGCCGCGATCAGGAAATTGCCTTTAATACTCTCCTCCATTCCGAAATTATCCGGAATATAAATTCTATAGGCAATCATATCAGCGGCGAGTTTAAAAATGGATTACTTGTTGACATCATTTGCGTAGAAAAACGATACTTCTACAAAGAGCTGTTTTTGCAAACCGGGGATGACGAGCATGTTCAGGCTATTTTAGAAAGGATTGATAACGTACCCGACCAGCCTGAACACGAGGAATTGATCTATACAAAAGCTGGACTTGATTTTATATTCCCCGAATTACGGGAAGGAACCACATTCATCAAAAAGGCTGAAATAAATAACCTGCCGCAACTGATCCACTTCCACGATCTGAAAGGGGCCCTGCATAATCACAGCACCTGGAGCGACGGTATAAATACAGTTGAAGAAATGGCCTTGTACTGCCGCGACGAATTAAAGCTCGAATACCTGGGCATGTGCGACCACAGTAAAAGCGCTTTTTACGCCAAGGGGTTAAGTATTGAACGGGTATTGCAGCAACAGGAAGAAATAGACCATCTCAATAAAAAATTAAATGGCTTTCATATTTTTAAAGGCATTGAATCTGACATTTTGTTTGATGGCTCACTGGATTACCCGGATGAAATACTGCAACGTTTTGATTTCATCGTTGCCTCGGTACATTCCATTCTTAAAATGGACAAAGAGAAAGCCACTTCACGCCTGATAAGGGCTGTCGAAAACCCCTACACCACCATATTGGGGCATCCAACAGGCAGGTTGTTATTAAGCCGCGATGGGTACCCGATCGACCATAAAAAAGTAATAGACGCCTGCGCGGCAAACAACGTTGTGATAGAGATCAACGCCAACCCGTTCAGGCTCGACCTGGATTGGCGCTGGCATCAATACGCGCTTGACAAAGGCGTTTGGCTATCCATTAACCCGGATGCGCACCGTAAGGAAGGATTTTTAGATATGCATTACGGCGTTTTAGTTGCCCGCAAAGGCGGTTTATACAAAGAAAGATGTTTGAATGCCTTATCATTGCAGGAAATTAAGCAGGTGTTTGAAAAGAGGAAGCTCCGCTGAGGTGAGGGGCGAAAGGTCAAACATTAATGACTATTGATTAATGACACAATGACTAATGACTCTTACAGATAAAGTACGTTCGATACAGTCACAAGAAAAAAAGCCGTCGATATTGGTTATCGGCGACCTGATGATCGACCATTATATCTGGGGCCACGCTACACGGTTATCACCTGAAGCCCCGGTTCCTATTGTGAACGTAAAAACGGAATCGACAACTTTGGGAGGCGCAGGCAATGTGGTTCAAAACCTGGTCACGCTTGGCGCTGATGTTACCATTGCGGGGGTTATTGGAAATGATGCATCCGGCAAACAATTAATTCAAATACTTGAAGGCGAAAAGGTTAAAATCAATACGGTCATTCAGGATGATACCCGGCAAACAACCATTAAAACCCGGGTATTGGTTGGTAGCCATCAGCTGGTAAGAGTTGATCGCGAAACAACAGAGGCTTTATCGCAGCAATTAGAAGATGATCTGGCTGAAAAAATCACAGTTCATATAGATAAGGCGGACATAATCGTATTCTCGGATTATAATAAAGGATTATTTTCACCGGGCCTTACCCAGCGTCTTATAAGGATCGCCAACGATCATCAAAAGAAAGTGCTCGTTGATCCGAAAGGGTTGAATTATGGGAAATACAAAGGCGCTTATCTTATAAAACCAAATCGCAAAGAACTTGCCGAAGCCGCCAATACGGAAAAAATAACCAGCCTTGCCGACATGCAAGCCGCTGCGAAAACTATTTTTTCGCGGACAGGCGCAACCTACCTGGTAGTTACATTATCCGAAGAAGGTATGGCAATAATCACCGAAAAAACGAGCAAATTAGTGCCGGTAAAAGCTACTGAGGTGTTCGATGTCACGGGAGCCGGCGATACGGTAATAGCCGCGATTGCCTATTTTATGGCTTCGGGCATGGCTGTTGACGAAGCCGTTGAACTGGCCAATTATGCTGCCGCTATTGTGATCAGGCATGTAGGCAGCGTTTCAACTACGGTTGATGAGATTATAAAAGATATAGAAGGGGATTAGTCATTAGGGAAAACAAAAATTCGAAATTGAAATCGAAATAAAAACCATGGTAATTGAAGAACTTAAAGGTCATCAGGAGCTGTTACAAAAAGTAGCGGATACACTTACCGCGGAGATTGAAGCAGCCTGCGAAATGATCACTTCTGTTATAAGTAACGGCAATAAGGTGCTGTTGGCCGGAAACGGTGGCAGTGCGGCTGACGCGCAGCATATTGCCGCTGAATTAACCGGTCGCTTTGTAAAAAACCGCAAAGGGTTGCCCGGTATAGCGTTAACTACAGATACCTCTGCTTTGACCTCAATAGCTAATGATTATGGTTATGAGTATGTTTTCTCGCGCCAGGTGGAAGCCTTAGCCCATCCGGGTGACCTGTTTATTGGGATCTCAACATCCGGCAACAGCCAGGGTATATTGAACGCGTTCGGGGCTGCAAAAAGCGCAGGCTGCAAAACTTTGGGTTTATCGGGCAGGGACGGCGGTAAAATGAACGGCTTATGCGAGTTGAATATTGTAATACCTTCGGATGTAACCGCACGTATACAGGAAATGCATATCCTGATAGGGCATATTCTCTGCAAAGCGGTGGATGATTTATTTTAACAGTACTAAACAGACTTACGAGTTTTAAAAACTTCGTAAGTCTAAAAATTTCTCAAATGAGAAACGACATAGAACAAAACCTAAAAAGGAAAATCTCTGAACTGGCAGCGCTTAAAAAAACGGTAGCTGCCTGGCAAAGTGAGGGTAAAAAGATCGTTTTCACCAACGGCGTTTTTGATCTGCTGCATATTGGCCATATCACGTACATGGCGAAGGCAGCCGAATTGGGCGATAAACTTGTTATAGGTTTAAATTCCGATAGCTCGGTAAAAAGAATAAAAGGCGAAACCCGGCCGATAAACAACCAGGACAGTCGCGCCGCGCTGCTGGCGGCATTGTTTTTTGTTGACGCTGTAGTCGTTTTTGAGGAAGATGATCCGCTCAATTTAATTACGGCACTTTTACCGGATATACTGGTCAAGGGCGCCGATTATGCCATTGAAAACATTGTTGGCGCAAAAGAAGTGCTTGCAAACGGCGGGGAAGTTAAAACGATTAACTTTGTAGTCGGACATTCGTCCACTTCAATAATTAATAAAATTAAAGAAAGATAATTTACATTAAATGATCAGTGAGCGCTGCAACCAGGTATTTGCGGAGGTGATTAACCATTATCACCAATACAACGATATAAACAATGCCGGTAAAAACCCCTACCCTTCAGGTTCGCTTGACTATTTACTATATGCCAAATGCTGGATAGATACGGCGCAGTGGCATATGGAAGATGAAGTGCGTAATCCATCAATAGAACCTGTTGAAGCTTTAAAATGGAAACGACGTATTGACGCGTCCAACCAGGAGCGTACTGATATTGTAGAGGTAATTGACAGTTATTTTTTTGAAAAATATAAAGATGTAAAACCGGGTGAAGCAGCCTCGATCAACACCGAAAGCCCCGCGTGGGCAATTGACAGGCTATCAATACTGGCGCTCAAGATATATCATATGCAGGAAGAAACGCTGCGTACCGGCACGGACGAGCAGCACCTGGAGCAATGCAGGCAAAAACTAGCTGTCCTGCTGCAGCAACGAGCGGATCTGTCCTTAGCTATAGATGAATTGATCGAAGACATCCAAAACGGCGATAGATATATGAAAGTGTACCGCCAGATGAAAATGTATAACGACCCAGATCTGAATCCTGTTTTGTACAATAGCAAAAGTAAATGACAGGTATAAAACATATACTTGTTATTCGTTTTTCGGCTATGGGCGATGTGGCTATGACTGTCCCTGTGATTAAAGCGTTGCTGGCGCAAAACCGGGAAACACAAATAACGTACGTTTCACGTCCTGCATTTGCTGCCTTTTTCAATAATATTCCCCGGTTAAACTATATTGCAGCCGACCTGGATAAGGATTATAATGGCCCTGGTGGAATAATAAAATTATTCAGAGAACTTAAAACCGGCAGGTATGACGCCCTCGCCGATCTTCACAATAATCTGCGTTCAAAAATATTAAGAAGACTTTTCCGGCTGTCGGGCTTAACTTATGCCTATATCGACAAGGGCCGCAGCGAAAAAAAACTGCTGACCCGTTTCCCGGGAAAGGTGCTAAAACCCTTAAAAATAACTACCGAACGCTATGCCGATTTATTTCGCAAAATAGGTTTCCAGCTGGTTTTGGAACACCACTTAATAAAGCAGCCCGTGCAGTTAACGGATGAGTTAATAGCCATTACCGGCGAAAAAACAACACAATGGGTAGGCATAGCCCCTTTTGCAAAGCACAAAGGCAAAATTTACCCGCTGGAGCGAATGGAAGAAGTGATCAGCACACTAAATAACAGAGATATAACTATTTTTCTATTTGGCGGGAGTTTGCTTGAAGAGGATATCTGCCGGCAATGGGAAGGAAAGTATAACAAAGCTATTTCCATGGTGAATCGTTTAACCATGCAGCAGGAATTAATACTCATCAGTCAGCTTGACGTTATGCTGAGCATGGATTCGGCGGGGATGCACCTGGCATCGCTTCAAGGCGTGCCGGTAGTTTCTATTTGGGGAGCAACACATCACTATGCCGGATTTTTAGGTTATGGGCAATCGGAAAGCGACATTGTGGCTGATGATATTGAATGTAGGCCGTGCTCGGTATATGGCGATAAGCCCTGTTTCCGTAAGGATTATGCATGTTTATATAATATAGACCCGGCATCGATCATTAATAGCTTGAATAGATTTATACCTGAAAGTTAAATCGGCGGAGTTTTTTATAAAACAATTAGAAAAAATTTAGCTTCATTTAATGGCAATTAGTTGTACTTTGTGACTGCATTGCCACCAGCAGCATTAGTCAATTATCTTTAAAACAAGTCAGTAGTCAGAGAAAACAAAGTGTCCCTATGAAAAAATTATTGCTGATACGGCATGCAAAGGCAGAAAAGGAAACTTCCGGAAAGGACTTCGACAGGCCGTTAAAATATATCGGCATCCAGGACGCCGCTTTTATGGCCGACAGGCTAAAGGACAACAAAATTATCCCGGAATATATTGTTGCCAGCCCCGCCCTGCGTACAAAAACCACGGCCGAAATATTTGCAGATCAGTTTTCATTGCCAGACCCGACACTCGATAAGAGTATATACGAGGCCAGCGAGAAGACACTGCTTCGTATAATCAATAAACTACCTAACGAGCACAATTTTATAGCGCTGGTTGGCCATAATCCCGGCATAGCTTATATTCTTAATAATTTAACCGGACAGGTAAGGGATGTACATACCAGCACGGTTGCAGTGATCGACTTTGATACCGATGATTGGGCGACGGTTAGCGCCGGCACAGGGAAATTAAGTTATTACAGTTCGCCGAAGGAATAGGGAATCGAAAGTCAGGAAGAAAAATTTACGACTGCAATTATAAGTGGAAGACAATTCCAAATGGCCTATGACTAACTCAGTCTGTACATTTTTCCCGGCAATGAGCGGATATGACCCGCCATTTCCATATTCAGCAGATTCATGGCAAGCACACTGGTAGCTATATTGGCTTTTATCGTAAGATCGTCGATTGCCAGCGGTGCTTTATGCTGCTGCAAAATATCAAAGATCAATTGCTCGTCCGATGAAAGATCGATCGGCAGTACAAACTGCTCGCTTATTGGTTTCAAAGCATCCGCCTTTTCCCAACCTAAAATATAAGCCAGGTCGGCCGCGCCGGTTAGCAGGCTGGCTTTATTGTTACGTATTAAAAAATTACATCCTTCCGAATACTCATCGCCAATTCTCCCGGGGTAGGCAAATACATCACGATTATAGGTATTCGCTATTTCGGCGGTTATCAGCGCGCCCCCCTTTATGCTAGCCTCAATTACAATCGTGGCATCGGCCATACCGGCTACAATGCGGTTGCGCTGCGGAAAGTTCTCCCGATCGGGAATAGTTTCTGAGGGATATTCTGTAAGCAATCCGCCATTCTCAAGCATTTTCTCGGCAGTTGCGCGGTTTTGGCTGGGATACATCCGGTCAAGCCCATGCCCAAGGACGCCAACTGTAGATATATGATGCTTAACGCATTCCTTGTGAGCGGTAACGTCGATGCCTAACGCCAAACCACTTACAACCAAGGCATTGTAAGGTTGTAACTCCTCTATTAACTGCCGGCACAACTCTTTGCCATATTCAGTAGCATTCCTTGTTCCGACAATATTTATAATACGTTGCGAATTTAAGTTGGCATTACCTTTTGCATATAACAATACAGGTGAGTCATAACAGTTTTTTAACCGCTTTGGAAAACCGCTGTCTGTATAAAAAAGAACATCGATATTATTCTTTTCAATAAATTTTAATTCCTGTTCTGCCCGGACTAACGCGGCACCCATATCTGCCAGCTCAATCCGCTTCTCACCTATCCCGGGAACGCTCATCCAGCTATGCCTCGATACTTTAAAAACCTCTTCGGCATCGCCAAAGTAACTTACCAGCGATTTGGCTAAGGTGGGCCCGATGTTTTTTATGAAAGTTAAAGCAACCTGGTGGAGTATAGACATATTGATGCGGATGTACAAATATGCAGATGTGCAGGTGAATGTGCAAATGACCTAGTGCAAAATAAACTAAATCGTGTGCTTAGCTTTCAGTAGCTATCAGAACTCATATTTCATATAAACCACCTGTTTGGTTTAAAAAAACGCTTCCTCAAAATAATCTTTGAGGTAATATTGCTGCACAGCTAATCCTGATTCGGCAATTTCTTGTGTAAGGTCCCCTCCTTTTAAATACAGTATGCCGTTTGGTAATTTATTTTTAGAAAGCCTATTGAATTTTCCTTTTACCCAGGGATAAAACTCTTTTAACCGCGTTACGGCCCTGGATATTACAAAATCAAACTTTTCATTCACCTGTTCGGCGCGGTGATGGCTGGCGGACACATTTTTCAGCCCCAGAGCTTTTGCCACTTCCTGTACAACTTTTATTTTTTTGCCAATGGAATCAACCAGGTAGAATTGTGTATCCGGAAAGAGTATCGCCAACGGAATGCCGGGAAATCCGCCGCCCGTTCCTACATCCAATACTTTTTCACCGGGTAAGAATGTTATCACCTTTGCAATACCGAGGGAATGCAATACATGCCGTTCGTACAGCTGTTCAATATCCTTCCGGGAAATTACGTTGATCTGGTTGTTCCAGAAACTGTACAACCCGGGCAATTGATTAAATTGCTGAAGCTGGTTTGCAGTAAGGGATGGAAAATATTTTATTATCAGATCAGATGTCATCCCGGTTCACACGATTGATAATATTTCCGAGCAGGTACCGCGCCCTGAAAAGCTGGGCTTTAACTGTACCCAGGGGCAAATCCAGCTGCATGGCTATTTCTTCATAGGACAGTTCATCAAAATAGCGCAGGGTAATCAGGTTACGGTAACGTGAAGGCAGGCTTTCTATTAACAACCTTAGTTCCTGGGTTTGCTGTTTTTTGATGGACGTTTCTTCCGGGTTCAATACATCCGATCTGATCTGGAGTTGCTTTTCTTCGCCGTCCTCATCCGTCATGCCGTGGATCGACATTGTGTTTAATTTTTTTTTTCGGATAAAATCGATACAATTGTTGGTAGCAACCCTGAATAGCCAGGTACTAAAGGCGTAGTCGGGCTGGTATTTTTCTAATTTTTCGAACGCTTTTGCAAAGGTTTCTACGGTAAGGTCCATGGCATCTTCCCGGTTATTAACCATCTTTAACACCATGAAGTAGATAGAATCCTTATACCGCTGCATCAGATCAGCATATGCTTTTTGATCGCCTTGCCGGGCCCTTACAACCAGGTGAAAATCATTTTTCGCATTTTCTGTAAAATTAGAATTTATCTCCATTGAGTAGTTTTAATAAAAGAGCCGATCAATCCGAAAATATTTAAGTAAATATAATACACCATATCAAACAACGGCAGGTACCATATAAATTGTTTACCATCTAACTTACTAAATGTTTTACGATAAATGATAACCTGGAAAATTATTCTGAATATAAATATACCTAATGCCAACAGCGGTTCAAAATTGAAAACCAGGCATAATATAAATAAAACATAAAATAAAAATCCCGACAAAGCATCCAGCGAGAGCATTTTCCGGTGCCGGCTTTTATATAATTTACCAACACCAAAATGACGCCGTTTTTGACGGTACCAATCCATCAATGTTTTTTTTGCTTCGGTATAAACAAAAGTATCGGGGTGTATTTCAATAGCTGTATTACCAGGCGTTGCGTTTTGATTGACAAACAGGTCGTCATCCCCGGATAAAACATGCATATGTGCCGCAAATCCCTTTGCACCAAAAAACAAAGTCTTGGTATAAGCCAGGTTACGGCCTATGCCCATATATGCGTCACCGTTTAAAGTCGCCGATAAATAATTTACCGCGGTTTTAATTGTTTCGAAACGAATGAATGGGTTTAAAAAATTTGCAGTACGTGTATATGGCGAATAACCAAGCACGATTTGCACTTTTCCCTTAAAATTTGCAGCCATACGTGTTATCCAGTTTGGCGACGAGGGTTTGCAATCTGCATCGGTAAATAAAAGATGTTCGTTTTTCGCGGCTTTTATGCCTAAGGTTAACGCGAATTTTTTCCCGGTTTTAAAACGGGCGTGTTCTGTTATAGTAACAATTTTTAAATGCGGCCAGGTTTCTTTTAATTCTTCAAGTACCTGATCCGATGAGTCAAACGAACAATCGTTTACAACAACCACTTCAAAATCGGGATACTGTTGTTCTAATATGGCCGGCAGGTTTTCCCGCAGGTTATTTGCTTCATTGCGGGCACTGATAATTACAGACACCGGGATACTGGCTTTTTTTAACTTTTCACTTGGTTTATAAGCCGCAAGAACGCTTTGATCACTTACCAGAAAGTACAGTTGAATAAAAAAACAAATCTGGAATAAGATGAATAGCGCCTCTTGTATATATGTTTCCAAACCCGGATATAAATAGTTCCGCAAATTTGCGGAATTTAGTTGAAAGTGTTATAATAAGTTGAATGTTGTTATACGTTAGAAAAGTTGTAATAGGTTGTAGTAAGTCGGAAAGATTATAACAACCACCACCTAATACATCACTTACAAGTATTATGCTAATTTTGCATTCTTGCAATGAAATTTAACTTAGCAGCACAGGATCCGCTTTCAAAAGCGCGGGCCGGAGAAATTACCACTGAACACGGGGTTATACAAACACCGATATTTATGCCTGTCGGGACGGCAGGTACGGTTAAGGCGGTACATCAGCATGAGCTTAAAAATGATATACAGGCGCAGATCATACTGGGCAATACCTACCATTTATATTTGCGGCCCGGGTTAGATACTATATCACAAGCTGGCGGCCTCCACCGCTTTAACGGCTGGGACGGCCCTATTTTAACGGACAGTGGCGGTTACCAGGTTTATTCGCTAACCGAAGTAAGAAAAATAAA
>JAQBOH010000049.1 GCA_028288125.1 Mucilaginibacter sp. | reverse complement strand
GATACTCATTTTTGGCATTATCATTTGTAGGTAAAATGCTATCAACGTATATTTTCGTTTCCGGCGATTGTGCGTGTACCCGTTCAACAATTAATAAAATATTTTTTACAATGATTTGCAAAGGGATATTTTGAGAGATATCATTTATTCCAATCTCGATAAAAAGCTTTGCCGGTTGACGGATTATAACATCATTTAAGCGAGCTAAAACACCATTGGTGTTGTCGGCTGCAATCCCCCTGTTAATTACACTTGAATCATTCAGAAGTTTTTTCCAATCCCCAAATTGTGTTAGGCTATTTCCTAAGAATATAATTTTACCTTTTATTACTGGTTCGCTGTTGAAAATAGCTGTCCGTTTTTGGTAGTATTTCTTCTCATACTGAACAGTGTCAGGTGACAGGTTTTGGCTGATTGCTGCAATTGATATCAAACTAAAAAAAAGTATAAAGACGATCTTTTTCATAAAGGTGTTTTTTAATCCACGGATTGATGCAAAAGTATACTTTGGGAATGCCTGGTATTGTGCAGAAATGCTCAAAATAGATAAAGAATTGCAGTAACACTTGTGTATCTCATAATTGCTAACTTACACTGGTCAATTCAGGATAAGTTAGATAAGCAACAAACCACATGTATTTTACCACACTACCCGATCATACTAAGCCTGGGTTTGACGAACGATCGCATTTTAGCAAATTCAAAAAGCATAATATTATTTTTAATGCACTGAGCCGCTACAGTAATTGCGATCATCATGTTGGCTGCCTTTCCTTTAAAACCGTACTAAGCGGCGAGGAATGGTATGGGATAGGCAATCGCAGGCTCGCCGTTAGGCCTGGGCAATTTCTGGTGATGAATGATGATCAACCTTATTCCTGCCGTATAGATAATGGCGAAAGCGCGCGAATACTGTCGGTTTTTTTTGAAAAAGACTTTGCATCTTCAGTATTTAGGGATGTATTATACCGGGAAGAACACCTGCTTGATGATCCTTTTATAATTGGCGGCGATACCCCCGAGTTCTTTCAGACCTTGAATGATATCGATCCAAACCTGCAGATTCAATTGCACAACCTAATTTCTTCTCTTAACAGTCAGGGGTACGATAGCTGGATAGTTGATGAGCATCTGGTTTTTATATTAACCAATTTGATCCGGATGAATCTATCTGTATCAAAACAAGTGAAAAATGTGAATGCGGTTAAGCCAAATACAAAAACAGAAATATACAAACGCTTATGTATCGCTAAAGATCTGTTGCAATCTTTTTATATGGACAAAATCGAGTTAAACGCGATAAGCAATATGGCCTGTTTATCCATTCCTCAATTAGTAAGGCAATTCAAGTTTGTTTTCCACGTCACTCCGCATCAATACCTCGTAAGGATCCGGCTAAAACGAGCCGCAGAACTATTGAAACTTACCGACAAACCCGTGTACGAGATAACCTGGAGGTGCGGATTTGAGAATTTCAGCGCTTTTTGCCGTGCATTTAAATCGGAATATGGAGTACAGCCGGGCCATTTCAGAAAAATGTGTTGAAAGTTGTGGGAGATATTCTAAACAGCAAATATTATATTAACCATAGAGGTCACAAAGAAAAACCACAAAGAGCACAGAGATAATTTCACTCTGTGCTCTTTGTGGTTATAATATTTGATAATCCTCAGTGTTCTCTGTGGTATAAAATTACTATTCAAACCAGGCCATAACCGCTTCTTTTACGGGCATGGTAATGTCAAGCTTTAATTTTTTGCGCATACCGCCAAGGTCGTTAAACACCTTGTTGGGGTTACCTGCTTTAAGTTCTTCAACGGTGTTAAATCCCATTTTGTTAAGGACAGGTACCCACTCGGCAGGTACGCCAATATTTATAAAATCTTCGGCAGTAGCTACTTTAACTTTTTTCTCGGCGCGCATTTGCGGGAAGAATAATACTTCCTGTATAGTGCTCTGGTTGGTCATCAGCATCACCAATCGGTCAATACCTACACCTAAACCAGATGTTGGCGGCATGCCATATTCCAGAGAGCGTAAAAAGTCATCGTCCATCGCCATCGCCTCGTCATCGCCACGGCCGGCAAGTATCAATTGCTCTTCAAAACGCTCGCGTTGATCAATTGGGTCGTTTAATTCCGAGTAAGCGTTTGCTATCTCTTTACCGTTCACAAATAATTCGAAACGTTCAACCAGCCCGTCTTTTGTACGATGCTTTTTTGCAAGCGGCGTCATTTCGATGGGGTAGTCGGTAATATAGGTTGGCTGGATCAGGTTATGTTCAACTTTGTCGCTAAAAATCTCGTCGATCAGTCTACCTTTACCCATGCTGGCATCAACTTCAATGGCTAAATCGGCACAAACTTTACGCAGGCCTTCTTCATCCATGGCAGATACATCTATGCCCGTATATTTAAGGATAGAATCGTACATCGACAATTTTTCATAAGGGCCGGCAAAGTTTATTTCGTGCTGGCCAACATGTACCACAGGGATGCCATGAACAGCTTTAGCAACGGTTTCCAAACATTCCTCAACCATAGCCATCATCCATATATAGTCTTTATAGGCTACATATATTTCCATCATGGTAAACTCGGGGTTGTGTGTACGGTCCATACCCTCGTT
>JAQBOH010000004.1 GCA_028288125.1 Mucilaginibacter sp. | reverse complement strand
TAAGGTCGACATTAAACGATTTATTGCTGTATGCGAAAGCCAACCTGCACCCCGGCACTAACGATCTCTCAAAGGCCATAGAATTAACGCACCAGGTTACTTTTACCAAAGACATAAAAATTAGTCTGGCGTGGCATATCATTAAAGTAAACGGTATAGAATATTACTTTCACAATGGGGGCACCAATGGCAGCAGCAGCTTTTTAGCGTTCAACGCTGATAAAGATATTGCAATAGTGGTTTTGTCAAACGCCGCTCAAAGTACCGACCCGGTTGGGATCGGGATTTTGAAAAAGTTGGTCAATTAAGTTGGATTGAGTTGATTAAGTGAGGTGTTTATATTGAAGCCTTCGCAACAACAATTCACTTAATCAACTTAATCAACCCGATCAACCGATTTACTCCTGGTGCACCCCTTCGGCAAATTCCTCAATTGCCTTTGCGTTAAACGCATCCAGGTCGGCTGGCTTGCGGCTGGTTACCAGGCCGTTGTCGACTACTACTTCCTGGTCAACCCAATGGGCGCCGGCATTCTTAAGGTCGGTTTGCAATGACGGAAACGAAGTTAAGGTGCGCCCGTCGATCATACCCGTTTCTATCAGCATCTGCGGCCCATGGCAAATCGCAGCAACAGGTTTCCCCTCATCTAAAAATGCCGAAACAAAAGCCACCGCTTGCTTATTTTGCCGTAATTTATCCGGGTTGAGTACACCGCCGGGCAGCACCAGTGCGTCATAGTCGTCGGGGCTAACCTCGCTCAGCTGTTTGTCAACCTGCACTTCAATACCCCAATTGGTTTCATTCCATGCCTTAATTTTACCGCTTTTAGGCGATATCACATCCACTGTAGCGCCGGCGTCCTTTAAAGCCTTTTGCGGACTGGTTAATTCCACCTGTTCAAAACCCTCTTCGGTAAGGATAGCTACCTTACGGTTATTTAAACTTGCCATAATAAATAGATTTAATTTTAAAATAAAGATTTCAATCTATTTATAATTACAGGCAGGCCGTGCATTGGTTTTAAGAAATGTAAAATAGAATCGCCACAAAACTTGGCTCCGGATTTAGACTTAAGACTCCTGACTTACACTAAGCTTCGACCATAATATGCTGCGAAGCATATTGAATAAAATTGTTGGTTAGGCCATAATCGTCGGTGCCTTTTCGGCGGATAAAAAAGAAATCGCGGGTAATGTGAAGCCCTTCAACGGGCACCTCAACCAGGTCACCTTCTTCCAGTTCGCGGACAATGGACGGCCGCGGCATAAAACCAAGGCATTGGTCGGCCAGTAAAAAATTCTTTAACGCTTCGGTCCCTCCCAGCCTGATCTTTACGGAAAGATCCGACGGCTTTACATTCAATGCCGACAATGACTTTAGCAATGCATTCAACGTACCCGATCCCCTTTCGCGCAAAGCAAGCGGTGTTTTTACAAACTGTTTTAAGGTTAACGACCTGCCTGCCAGCGGACTTTTTGACGAACAAACCGGTATCACCTCATCGCTCATAAACGCATGGTACGAAACGGTGGTCAGTTTATTATCCACTTCGATAATACCGATATCCACCTCGTGATTAAGCAAGGCGCTCAAAATATATTCCGAATTGCGGTTAACCAACTGTATGTCCACATTGGCATAATCCGACTGGAAACCCGAGAGTATCGATGGTAAAATGTATAAGGCTATGGTCGTACTCGCTCCCAAACGCAAATGCCCCTGGGCATGCGACAGGTTACTTAAAACAGACAGCTCATATTCGGCCCGCCGCTCTATCTCACTGGCCTGCTGCAGGTACTCGTTTAATTTGTTTCCCGCCTCGGTCAGCAATATGCTGTTTCCTTTTCTTTCAAATAAAGGAACTTTATACAGGTCTTCGAGGCCTTTTATATGTTTGCTGATAGCAGGTTGGGTTACAAACAACGCCTGGGCCGCTTTCGAAAAGCTAAGGTTAGCGGCAACCTGCATAAAAACACGGTGGGCGAATGATATCATATTCAATTAAATAAGAAGATTGGGGTATATCCGTTTGCTTATTATAATATACATCAAATAACGCGGAAAGGTTGCTATGCATACATAGCTTTTGGCAAAATAGTTTAAAAAAACTAGTTTATCAACTTTAGGGTAAATCCGGGTGGATTTTCATCAGCACACGGTGAACATCTGCCTGGCCCAATCCAAACTATGTTATTTCAACGACGAGATACTTATTATATTTCCCGGGCGCGTTCAAATCAAACTTTTAATAGGGATAACCTCCCGGTCATCCCTATTAAAAGTTTATTAAAGTCTTCCCTGCCGGGGGAGATTTAGAGGTGGCTAAACCTCCACTGCCTGCCCGATCAAATGATTGGCTGCCAGGTATTCGGCTATCTGCACGGCGTTTGTTGCGGCGCCTTTGCGCAGGTTATCCGACACGATCCAGCAGTTCAAGGTATTGGCCTGGCTCTCGTCCCTGCGGATGCGTCCTACAAATACCTCGTCTTTATCATGCGCGTCGAGCGGCATGGGGTATTTTAAGTTGGCGATATCGTCAACCACCACAATACCCGGCGATTTTGCCAATAGCTCCCTTAGTTCGGTCAAATCAAAATCGTTCACAAACTCAATATTAACAGATTCTGAGTGTCCGCCCATTACCGGGATGCGAACCGTAGTAGCAGTTACTTTAATGGTATCGTCGCCCATAATTTTAACGGTTTCGTTCACCATTTTCATTTCTTCTTTGGTGTAGCCGTTCTCGGTAAACACGTCAATTTGCGGGATAACGTTCAGATCGATGGTGTATGGATATACTTTTGGGCCGTCAATACCTTTGCGCTCGTTAAAAAGCTGGTCAACGGCTTTAACACCTGTACCGGTTACTGACTGGTAGGTAGAAACCACTACCCTTTTAATTTTATATTTATCGTGCAATGGCTTTAGGGCCACCACCATTTGTATGGTTGAGCAATTGGGATTGGCGATGATCTTATCATCCGCGGTAAGCACATGGGCGTTCACCTCGGGCACCACCAGTTTTTTGGTGGGATCCATGCGCCATGCCGACGAATTATCGATAACTGTAGTGCCTGCCGCCGCGAAAAGCGGGGCCCAGGCCAATGAAGTGCTGCCCCCTGCCGAAAATATGGCGACATCGGGCTTCTGTTTTATCGCGTCCTCAACAGAAACTACCTTGTACTGCTTACCCTTAAAAGTGATCTCTTTACCAACACTTTTCTCGGAAGCTACCGGAATTAATTCTGTAACGGGGAAGTTGCGTTCTGCCAGAACCTGCAACATTTTAGTGCCTACCAACCCGGTGGCGCCTACTACTGCGACTTTCATTGTTTTTTAAATTGTTATATAAATAAATTTTAGCTGCAAAGATGCGAATTTTTGTCGAAAGGTGGGAATGTTGCAAAGTTAGAAGATTGGTTTTCATGGAATTTTTCTCCTGGACTTCCGGCTTCTTTACTGACTTTTCCGACAAACAGATCGTTACAACATTTCAACAATCTTTCTACCTTTGCCGTCAAATCCGGAATATGGTATGAGTGAAAAGATTTTAGTGATAGGCGCAAACGGGCAGATTGGCACCGAATTGGTAACAGCTTTAAGAGGAATACATGGCGCAGATGCGGTAATTGCCGCCGATATTAATAATCCGGCGGATGACCTCCGAAACAGCGGGCCGTATGAGTTGGCCAATGTGCTCGATAAAGATAATCTTCACCATATCTTTCAAAAACATCGCCCCACCCAGGTTTATTTGCTTGCCGCGATATTGTCGGCAGTTGGTGAACAAAAGCCCAAAATGGCCTGGGACCTCAACATGACCGGCTTATTCCATGTGCTAGATTTTTCGGTTGAATTTAAAGTTGCTAAAGTTTTCTGGCCCAGCTCAATTGCTGTTTTCGGGCCGCATTCGCCCAAATTTGAAACGCCGCAGTATTGCATAATGGATCCTAACACTGTTTATGGCTTTAGTAAGCTGGCAGGCGAGCGCTGGTGCGAGTATTACTTCAATAAATACGGCCTGGATGTGCGGAGTATCCGTTATCCGGGACTGATCGGCTGGCGGGCAAACCCGGGCGGCGGCACTACGGATTATGCGGTGCATATTTTTCACGAAGCATTAAAAAAAGGCAGCTATAAAAGCTTTTTATCAGCTGGTACGGCATTGCCAATGATGTACATGGATGATGCCATACGGGCGACGATAGCTTTAATGGATGCGCCGTCAGATGCGCTTACCATTCGTTCATCCTACAACCTTGCCGGGATCAGCTTTACGCCGGAACAGCTTGCTGCCGAAATAAAAAAGCATATACCGGCATTTGAGATCAGCTACGCAGATAACGACCCGCGCCAGGCCATCGCCGATAGCTGGCCGAAATCAATCGACGATAACTATGCGCAAAAAGATTGGAACTGGCAGCCGGAATACGATCTGCCGACAATGGTGGGCGATATGTTAACGAACTTAAAAAATATCATTTAGGTGAAAGGATAAAGGCGAAAAGTAAAAGGTTGAAAAACTAATATTATCTTAGCTGTCCAAGTCGATAGACCATATCCTCCGACTATTGGGATAAGCCAGATAAAATCATACAAAACAATCCATGGACTAAAAAAATGGGAAGAGCATTCGAGTTCCGTAAAGAAAGAAAATTAAAGCGCTGGTCGAAAATGGCTGTGCAGTTTACCCGTTTGGGTAAAGAAATTGTAATGGCCGTAAAGGCCGGCGGCGGCGATGTAAACACCAACTCGCGTTTACGGACAGCCGTGCAAAACTCGAAAGCGGTAAACATGCCGAAGGACCGGGTAGATGCTGCGATAAAAAGGGCTATCAGCCGCGACGAAAAAGACTACGAAGAAATAGTGTACGAAGGTTACGCGCCCCATGGCGTGGCCATATTGGTTGAAACCGCAACAGATAACATCAATCGCACGGTAGCAAACGTCCGCAGCTATTTCACCAAATACGGAGGCTCGTTGGGTAAAACCGGCTCGCTGGATTTTATTTTCAGCCGCAAATCGGTATTTACTTTTGAGCCTGGCGGCCGCGACCTGGAAGAATTAGAATTTGAACTGATAGATGCCGGCCTTGAAGACTTGTTTGTTGAAGCTGATGAAAATGGCAGCGATATTGCTGTAATACATGCCGCGTTCGAGGATTTTGGCAAGATGCAAAAAGCGCTCGAAGAAGCGGGAATCGAAGTAAAATCAGCCAAGCTCGAGCGGGTTGCCCAATCATTTCATGAGATTAGCGAAGACCAGATTACCGATATCATGAAACTGATTGACCGTTTGGAAGAGGATGACGATGTGCAGGCGGTTTACCATAATATGGCGGAGTAAGCCCCTCCCAAACCCTCCCCGGTAGGGAGGGCTTTAAATACTTTAAAAAAAAGTCTCCCTTACCGGGGGAGATTTAGAGGGAGCCTTATGCCACTTTTCACCTCACGCAAGCAGGAAAAAAAAGTTAAAGTAACCTTTAGCAATGGTTTGCTGTTTGTTGAAAAGGCTGATGGCAAACAGCAGGCCTTTCCGTTGGAATGGTTCCCAAAGTTGCTGAACGCCACGGATGAGGAGCGCGAGGACTGGACACAAACGGATAAAGGGATTCGTTTCAATAAGTTGGATGTTGACGTTTCCTTTTAGATGTGAGATTTGAGACAAAGAGAAGGTCTAACTAAATATTTTATAACAATAGATTACGATATGAAATATTGGTGCTTTGCATCTTATATCTCATATCTCATATCTCATATCTATCATGGATTTCGAAGAGTTTTTTAAAAAGAAAAGAATTGACCTGGTTGCTTTGGAACGAAGCGAACCAGCCTTATTTTCTGAATTTAAAACCCATTTTGAGCAAATGGGCGAAAAAAGCTTTGATCACACCAAAAAATATTGGTTCAACAAAGTGCGCCGGCAATACCCGCTGGCGCCTGACGTAAAAACCGAAAAAGTACACATAGAAAACCCCGTGGCCGAACAAACGATTATAGAAAGCCTGGCTGAGCCGCAAATAACATCTCCACCGGCTAAGCTTGGTTTTGTGCCGAAATTCAAAGCAGGAAATATACCTAAACCGGCTGCTCCGGTTGAAGAGAAAAAGGAAGATGAAACAACGCTCCCGCCCGCCAAATTAGGATTTTCGCCAAAGTTTAAGGGGGCTAACGCACCTAAACCGGCTGCTTCGCCGGAGAAGAAGTCTGAAGAAGATGCCGTGACTCCTCCGCGCGAAGAAAATGTTGGATCAAAACCCGCCTACAAGCCGCGCTTCAACATGAAAAACATTCCCCAAAAACCACCGGAATCATAGCTTAGTTTGATCTGATTGCTTCTACAGGATCCAGCCGCGAAGCAAAATAAGCCGGGATAATGCCCGATATTACACCTATGGTTACAGAGGTGCCAATGCCGATTATAATATTTTTAATATCTAGCACAACTTGTATATCTACCATGGCCTTAACCAGGGCGGTTGCCCCGTAAACCATGGCCAGCCCTATTATACCTCCCATTAAACACAATATGATCGATTCTATCAAAAATTGCAGCAAAATAAAATAGCTTTTGGCCCCAAGTGATTTTTGTATACCTATAATATTGGTACGCTCCTTTACCGATACAAACATGATATTGGCTATGCCAAATCCACCCACAAGGATTGAAAAAAGGCCTATAATTAACCCTACGGTATGCAATACACCAAATACAACGTCTAAACGGTTGGATATGATGCTGGTTTTATTTAAAGCGAAGTTGTCGTCCTGACCGGGTCTTAGACGGCGAATGGACCGCATAATACCACGCATTTCATTTTCCACTTCAATATCCGAAATCCCCGTTTTACCACGAACTACAATTTGTGGCCCGTAGTTTCCATTTTGCACATCTATAACGTTTTTGGCGAAATTCAAGGGCAGCAGAATTTCCTTGTCATTTGATATGACAAGCATGTTATCTCCTTCTTTTTTAAACACGACTACTATATCGGAAT
>JAQBOH010000198.1 GCA_028288125.1 Mucilaginibacter sp. | reverse complement strand
TAAACACGGGGCAAAGTAACGGCACAAAATAATGTGATAGTTTCATTTAAATGTCACAATTATTCAATCGTTTGATTAACAGCGATTTATTTTAACAAATTATTCACATCAATTTAAAATCATCATTTAAATGTCATTCTGATATGTTTCTATTGTAATATTAGTAAACATAGTTGACCAATATAGTCAACTTGGTTTACATTTGTATCATCAATTACAAGGAAATAATGGAAACGGCTGTCATATCACAACAAACTGCAAACGCCCCGCTAACCGGGTCGGTTGCCTACCTGCCTGCCCATCAGCAGCCGGGCTCTTTTACGCCGCACACTTACGCTATAAGTATTCAACCGGAAGTGAATAACAGATCAATTTTTAAAGTAGGTGCAGACTACGCGCTTACCGCGATAGAGAAAGCGTTAAAGCTAAACCTGCTGGGCGCCGATATCAACACGGAGTACCTGGAGCTCACCGTCCGTGTTTACGCCGGTGTATTTATGCTCACCGCAAAGCGGTACGTAAAGCAGCTGTCACGCAAAGCCTTAGTCGATAAAAATATCCTTGCAGGCCTGTTCAATAAGCTGCCCGGCCATTACTCCTTTAAAAACCTCGCCTGATGAAAACGATCTTTACCTTAAACAGAACCCTGGCGCTGCTGGTTATTTTAATGACCGCAACAATAAGCGCCTTTGCGCAGACTATACTAAGCGGCACCATAACCGATGCCAAAACAAAACAGCCGATGCCCTATGTCACCGTGTCTTTCGCAGGCAGTACGCAGGGGATCAGCACCGATAATAACGGTAGATACCATTTGGCAACAAACAATAATTATAACCAGATACAAATTTCCTTCATCGGTTATAAAACTGTGCTGAAAGATATTGAACCCGGCAAAGCGCAGGTCGTCAACGCGGCCATTGCCGAAGACAGCCGCCTGCTTGGCGAAGTGGTGATCAAATCGGGTAAAAAAGCAAGGTATCGCAATAAAAATAATCCGGCTGTTGAATTGATAAGGCAGGTGATTGCGCACAAAGCACAAAATCGCGTTGAAAGCTATAACTATGCCGAATACCGGCAATATGAGCTGATGGATTTTTACCTGAGCAACCTGTCGGAGAAATTTAAAAACAAGCGTATTTTCAAAAACTACCAGTTTTTATTCCTGAAACAGGATTCAACTGCTATCGGCGGCAAAAACTTGCTGCCTGTATATATGGAAGAAAAGCTGTCGCAGAATTACTACCGCAAAGCGCCCTACGCAAAAAAACAGGTGATAGAGGCCAGCAAACAGGTTAAATACGATGAAAAGTTTATCGATAACCAGGGACTTAAGGCGTATTTCAGCCGTATGTACCAGGATATTGATATTTACGATAACAATATATCGCTGGTGACCAACCAGCTGCTAAGTCCCATTGCCGATCACGCGCCCGATTTTTATAAGTTTTTTATAACAGATACCATTAAGGACCAGGTTCCGAACCTGGTAGAGCTAAGCTTTACGCCGCGCAACACCAACGATCTTCTTTTCGCAGGCAAACTATATGTAACCATGGACGGCAATTACGCCGTGGAGAACGTACACTTAACCGTCAACAAAAACATCAACCTCAACTTTGTGCGCCAGATGCAGGCCAACTTGCTGTTCGAAAAAAACAACGATGGCAAATATCATTTAAGCCAAAGCGACCTGAAAATGGAGTTTGCACTTAACAAAAATAAAGGCGGCGGCATATATGGCGAACGCAAGGTGATCGTAGACAGTTTCCTGGTAAATACAGTGCGCCCAAAACAAACCTACGAAGGCCCGGCGCTGGAAATGGCCATGAACGCGGAAAATAAAAACGACCGCTTCTGGCTCCTCAGCCGCCCTGATACGCTTGCCGCGGCAAAGGCCGGCATATATAAAAACATCGACAGCCTGCAAACCATGCCGTCCTTCAAACGCACCATGAGTTGGGTTAACCTGTTTGTGGCCGGCTACAAAGACTTCGGCCCGTTTGAAATGGGCCCGGCAAGCACTTTTTACAGCTTTAACCCGATTGAGGGTTTCCGCGCGCGCATCGGCGGCCGCAGCACCCCAGAGCTAAGCAAACGCTACTATTTTGAAACATACGGCGCATACGGAACATTGGACCAGCGGTTTAAGTACTTTTTAAGCTCAACGTATTCACTTAACAATAAGTCTATTTATTCCTTCCCGCAAAACTATATACGGGCCAGCTACCAGCATGATACCAAGATCCCGGGTCAGGAACTGCAGTTTGTACAGGAAGATAACTTCTTGCTGTCCTTTAAAAGAGGGGCTAACGATATGTGGCTGTACAATGACATCCTCCGCCTGGATTATGTACACGAGTTTAACAGCCATTTTTCGTACAAGGCGGGATTAAAAAAGTGGGACCAAAGCCCGGCGGGCGGTTTGTATTTTTTAAACATGGTCGGCAATAATTTTAATAATGTAAACACGGTGCATACCACCGAGCTATCGCTCGAGCTGCGCTATGCGCCGCATGAAAGTTTTTACCAGGGCAAAATATACCGTGTGCCTATTGTTGACAACTACCCAATATTTACCCTGCGTTATAATGAAGGTATTAAGAACTTTTTTGGCGGAGGCTACAACTACCAGAGCATGACCGGCAATATCAGCAAGCGTTTTTACCTGTCGCAGTTGGGCTATACAGATGTGGTGACCGAAGGTGGTTATATTTTTGGCAAGGTGCCCTTTCCGTTAATGGATATCCACCATGCCAATCAGACTTATTCGCTGCAGCTGGATTCATACAACCTGATGAACTTCCAGGAATTTGTAAGCGACCACTACGCCAGCATCAATATCGACCATAATTTTAATGGCTTTATTTTTAATAAACTGCCCCTGCTCAAAAAATTGAAGCTAAGAGAAACGCTTGACTTTAAAGCCTTATGGGGTGGGGTAAGAAGCGAGAACAACCCATCGACCGATCCCTCGCTGCTCCGGTTCCCGGTTAACAGCACTGGTGTGGCCACTACTTACGCGCTAAACGGTACGCCTTATATGGAAGGCAGCGTGGGTGTGGGCAATATTTTTAAATTTCTGCGGGTCGACCTGGTTAGGCGTTTCACCTACCTGGATCATCCCGATGCGCCGAAATGGGGCATAAGAGGAAGGGTAAAACTTGATTTTTAATTATACCTTCGTAAACTAGGTTGACTATTTATACGTTATAAGTAAGTGTAAGATAAATACTTATCCGGACTATTAAACGGTATTTAAAAAAATAAACAATGCAACTCAAAGATTCACATAGAGTAACCTGCAAGCTGGTGTACCTATTAAAACGTTTCATGGACGAATGGAACGAAAAGAAGCTATGCCGCGCACATTACCCTGATTTTAATTATTCGCAGCTGCCTTTATTTATGAGTATCGGCACGTCCGGCATTTCAAATAATGAGCTGGCCGAAAAACTTAACGTCACCAAACAGGCAACCAGCAAGATCATAAAAGAGCTTGAAACCATGAATATGGTACGCAGCGAAAAAAGCCCCTCGGATGCCCGCGCTGTGATGCTATTCCTGACCCCCGATGGCGAAAAATATTACCAGTACGTAAAAACACAGATCAACGAGCTGGAAGAGCAATACAAAAAGCTCGTAGGGGCAAGAAACTACGAGATCGCGATCGATGTGATGATGAAACTTATCAATTTCCACGAAAAAAATAATTGTAACGCGGTTTAAATTCCTGGTTATCGGGGTTGCTTGATGATTTGCCTGCCGGCAATGCGTTCGATATATATTTTTAATGAATTGCCGTTCCATCCCGCAAGGCGTCCTTTCTGCAATAATATCGCCTCGCCCTGCGTCCCCGAAAGGGGATAGCTGAAAACAAAAGGCGCGTTACTAACCCGCCAACCCTGCACCTGCCCAAACCGTAAAATATTAAAATAGAACGTTGTATCGGTCTTCGTAACCGTATAATAACCATCGGCGAAAGCGAGCAAATGGTGCAATATCTTTTTATCGGGCGCTTGCTTTAACAGGGCATCGGTTTCCGGGTGCATTTCATAATCAATAGACTGTCGCGTATCATCCCATACCGAACTGTAACCAGTATAATACCCGCTGTCGGCCGCGGCAACAATATACCATAGCATACATGTAAACGGCGCGGGAGTGGTAAAATAGCCGTTTCGCGTGATATGCCGGGCTTTAAAGGAAATCTCTGCCCGGTGATTAATAATAACTTTGTTGATCCCCGCAAAGCAAAGGTAAAGTACAGAAATTCCTATCGCGCCCAGCGCCCACCTCATGCGGTATTTATAATTCGAACGTTTAAAGATCAGCACCAGCGTAGCGCCCAACAGGCTGATGGTAAATAACGGGTCGGCCACAAATAGTAAATTAACCGAAAACCGCCGGTGACTGAACGGCTCAAGCAATCCGGTGCCGTAGCTATTGCAAACATCAAGCAAATCATGCAGCCCCAATTGAAAACAAAAGAAAAACATTAACAATGGAAGGGAAACGT
>JAQBOH010000186.1 GCA_028288125.1 Mucilaginibacter sp. | reverse complement strand
AAAAGCGCTATTGCTCGCCATTAACGCTTCTAAAAATCCAAGGATTCAGTTGCGTGGATTAGTCGGGTCAAGTGATGCGGCCGTGGCGGTAGCATTGTATTTTTTGCAGCATAAGCACATGATATTTGTGCTGCCCGAACGCGAAGAAGCCGGCTATTTCCAGGCCGATCTTGAAAATTTAACCGGCAAGGAAGTTCTGCTTTTCCCCTCATCATACCGTAAGCCCTTTGAATTTACCCAGCCTGACAGCAGCAATGTGCTGGCCCGCGCCGAAGTATTGAATGAGCTTAATCATGCTACGGAATTCGGACAGTTAATAGTTACTTACCCGGAAGCCCTCGCCGAAAAGGTAATTGACCGGGCATCGCTCGAAAAAAACACGCTCGAAATTTCAGTTGGCAACAAGCTCAGCATCGAGTTTATCAATGAGTTTTTGATTGATTACGACTTTGAGCGCGTTGATTTTGTTTACGAGCCGGGCCAGTTTTCTATCCGGGGCGGTATATTGGATATATTTTCATTTTCGCATGAGCTGCCTTACCGCGTTGAGTTTTTTGGTGACGTGATAGAATCCATCCGTACGTTTGAGATTGAGAGCCAGCTTTCAGTTGAGCAGGTTAAAAGCATAACCATTGTCCCTAATGTACAGTCGAAATTTTTAACTGAGAATAACATTTCGTTACTGGAATATGTTGACGCTGACACCCAGGTTTGGATAAAGGACGTACAGTTTACGCTGGATATTATCCAAACAGGTTTTAAAAAGGCGGCCCAGGTGTGGAAAGCATTATCCGCCGAAGATAAAAATCATAACCCCGATTGGATAGATCCCAAATTTGGTTTTACGGATGAAAAGCTGATCGCCGACCAATTGCGGGATTTTGCGCTGATCGAATTTGGCAAGCAGTTTTTCTACCAGCCCGATCAAACCATCAATTTTGATATGCGGCCGCAGCCTTCTTTTAACAAAGACTTTACCCTGCTGATCCATAATTTCAAAAACAACGAGGCGGAACATATCGAAAACTTTATTCTTACAGATTCTGCCCGCCAGGTTGAACGGCTTTACGCGATACTGGATGATCTGGATAAAACAGTAAAATTTACCCCGGTAAGCGTTTCGATACGCGAGGGCTTTGTTGATCGCGAACAAAAGCTGGCCTGGTACACCGACCACCAGATATTCGACCGTTATTATAAATACAAGCTCAAAAAAGGTTACCAGCGCTCGCAGGCCATCACCCTGAAGGAACTGCGGGAGTTAAAGCCTGGTGATTATGTGACCCACATCGATCATGGTATTGGCAAATATGCCGGCCTTGAGAAAGTGGAGGTAAGCGGTAAAATGCAGGAAATGATCCGGCTGGTGTATGCGGATAACGACCTGCTTTACGTGAATATAAATTCGCTTAACCGCATCTCGAAATATAGCGGCAAGGAGGGAACTGTTCCTAAAATGAACAAACTCGGAACAGATACATGGGAACGGCTGAAGAGGACCACAAAAAAAAAAGTTAAAGACATCGCCCGCGACCTGATCAAGCTTTACGCGGTACGTAAGGCGCAGCAGGGAAATGCTTTTTCGCCGGATAGCTATTTACAAACCGAACTGGAAGCATCCTTTATATACGAGGATACCCCCGACCAGGAAAAAGCCACCGCCGATTTTAAAAAGGATATGGAATCGCCGCACCCAATGGACAGGCTTATATGCGGTGACGTGGGCTTTGGTAAAACAGAAGTTGCCATAAGGGCAGCATTTAAAGCGGTGGCCGACAGCAAGCAAGTGGCTATATTGGTACCGACAACCATTTTGGCAGCCCAGCACTATAAAACTTTCTCAGATCGTTTAAAAGATTTCCCCTGTACCATCGACTATGTTAACCGCTTTAAATCAACCAGGCAGATCAAAGAGACTTTAGAGAAGCTGAAGGAAGGCAAGGTTGACATTATTATCGGCACCCATCGCCTGGTGAGCAAGGACGTTAAGTTTAAGGACCTGGGGTTGATGATCATTGACGAGGAGCAAAAATTCGGGGTATCAACCAAAGAAAAGTTAAAGCAGATGCGCGCCAATGTGGATACGCTTACGCTGACGGCTACGCCTATCCCCCGCACATTGCATTTTTCGTTAATGGGTGCGCGTGACCTTTCCATCATATCGACGCCGCCGCCAAACAGGCAGCCGGTTGTAACAGAACTGCATGTTTTTAATGATACACTGATCAAAGAATCTATTGAACACGAGATCGACCGTGGCGGGCAGGTGTTCTTTATCCATAATCGCGTAAGTGACCTGCCCCAGCTGGGCGGCATGATACACCGGCTGGTACCGAAAGCCCGCGTTGGCATAGCCCACGGTCAGCTTGAAGGCGACGCGCTGGAAGATGTAATGCTAAAGTTTGTTAACGGAGAGTACGATGTGCTGGTGGCCACAACCATTATCGAAGCGGGTTTGGACATCCCGAATGCCAATACCATTATCATCAACTATGCGCACATGTTTGGCTTGAGCGACTTGCACCAGATGCGCGGCCGCGTTGGCAGGAGCAATAAAAAGGCTTATTGTTACCTGCTTAGCCCGCCGCTTTCAACACTCACCAACGAGGCCCGCAAACGCCTGAGCGCCATAGAAGAATTTTCGGACCTGGGCAGCGGCTTCAACGTAGCCATGCGCGACCTTGACATCCGCGGCAGCGGCAACTTGTTAGGCGCCGAGCAAAGCGGTTTTATCGCCGAGATCGGATTTGAAATGTACCATAAAATACTGGATGAAGCGATACAGGAATTAAAAGAAGACGAGTTTAAGGGCGTATTTCCCGATGATAAACCGCGGCCATTTATCGCCTTTACCCAAATCGATACCGACCTGGAAATACTGATCCCCGACGAATACGTCACCAGCATATCCGAGCGGTACAACCTGTACACCGAGTTATCCAAATTGGAAAACGAGGTAGAGCTAAAAGCATTTGAGCAACAACTGCACGACCGCTTCGGCCCCATACCGCCCCAGGTGAACGACCTGTTAAATACCATGCGCCTGCAGTGGTTGGGCAAGACTATTGGCTTCGAAAAAATATCACTCAAAAAAAATGTGCTGCGCGGCTACTTTATCAGCAACCAGCAGTCGCCTTATTTTGAGACGGACGCTTTCCAGCAGGTCCTGGCATTTGTACAGGCGAATCCGCGCCGCTGTAATTTGAAGGAAGTAAAAAATACACTTCGGTTAAGCATAGAAGGGGTGCATGGTATTGACCAGGCGGTAATTTTGCTAAGTGAGGTTGCAGAACCGGTTGAAGTAAACTGATAAAGAATCCAGACCTGCTCGATTACACCGCCGCCGTCTTATACAACTGCTGTATTTTCTCGTGCAGCAACTCCGTCTGGAAGGGTTTGGTCAGGTAATCCTGCATCCCGGCATTCTTAATTTTAGTAAAAATATTATGCGAAACGGATGCCGTTAAGGCGATAATCGGAACATTTGCTTTTGTAGGGTCACTAAGCGCACGAATAGCCAATGAAGTTGCATAGCCGTCCATTACAGGCATATGAATATCCATTAATACCCCGTCAAAATGTTCATTTGCCATCTTTGTTAAAGCATCCTGGCCATTTACTGCCACCACGGTTTCAATATCCCATTTGGTCAATATTTTTTCTAATATTAAAGCATTGATGCCGTTATCTTCAGCGATCAGCAATTTCAGGCCCTTCATGCTGGTTTGCTCCGCATCGTTCGCAAGCGGGGTCAATTCACCAATATATACAGGGAAGTTAATAACAAACGAAAACACCGACCCTTTACCCAGCTTACTTTCGAGCCGGATATCACTTCCCAAAAGTTTAAGCAGCCGCTTTACAATAGCCAACCCCAATCCTGTGCCGCCATATTTCCGGGTGGTATCTGTCGATGCCTGGGTAAAAAGCTCAAATACTGCTTCCTGCCTGTCCGGGCTAATGCCAATACCTGTATCGCTTATAGTAAATTTTGTATAAATGTGATGCTCATTCTGATTCACAACCTTAACACTTATGCTTATCCGGCCGCTGTCAGTAAATTTTACAGCATTACCCGCCAGGTTGTAAATAATTTGCGTCAGCCTCATTGGATCGGTAACCACCAGCCGGTTTTTTAACACCTCATCTATTTCCAGTTTCCATGATAAATTCTTTTCAACCGCTTTCATCTGCAAACCGGAGCTTATTTTTTGCAGCAACGCCGACAGGTTTACCGGTAATTCTTCCAACTCGATTTTATCCAGTTCGCTTTTGTTATAATCCAGCACATCATTAACCATCGACAATAAGTTGGCTGCCGAGAACTCCAATATATTCAGGTAATCCTTTTGGCTGTCATTGGCACTGTCTTTAAGCAGGTTGGTCATCCCGATAACCCCGTTTAAAGGTGTACGGAGTTCGTGAGACATGGTTGATAGAAAGATCGACCTTGATTCTGCCAGGGCTTTGGCCTCAATAACATTTACTTGTAGCTGCTTATTTAAGCTTTCTTTCTCTTTTAAACTTTCGTGAAAAGCGCGGTAATACCAGTAGTGGCTAATTATAAAAGTTAAAAAATTCAGCATCACCATAACACTGGTGCCTACCCCGCTTAAATCGTCCGGTACAGTATGTACGTTGCGTATAAAAAACAAATAAACAAGCACTGGGAGGATGCCAAAAGCAACATATACAAAAGCCAACCGGCCGCCTATTAAATAATAGCTGCCCAGCATGGTCATAAAAATCAGTTGAATAGTAATCGTTGTTAACCCCTCCGGCATTACGAACAGGTTAGTGTAAATAAAAAACAAACCTGATAGCAATATCACGTGCGAGACGATCCGCATGGCTGACGGCCGGTGCAACAATACCTTTGTAAGGCTTAAAAATATCACAGCTATAAATGCCGACCGTAACAATCGGCCTTGTTGATCCTGAACAATTGCAGCATAAACTGCAATGAAGGACTTGATAACCGAAAATGCCAATATTGTAAATACGATCTTGATCTTCGCTTTTTCAAAAGAATCCGGCTCCCGGTCCAAAACCTTTTTAAGGGAAAAGTTGAAAAAAGACAAACGATCAGTCATTTCGGGGATTTGATTAACAAATATGCGATATAAACATAGTATAGTCAAACCTATTACGTGAAAACCTGATGGTTAGTTATAAACCTTATATTAAATTAAAAAGCCGTCCCATAAATATGAGACGGCCCAATCTAATTAAACTATGATAACTATTTAGAAGGAAATAAGTACCGTCGGTAAAATCGAAGCGTTAATGTTGGCGCCAAATGTGTTTGTGCTCCAGCCGGATGGCGTTGCTTCACCTGTGGCTACCCATGCGTCATTTTCGATATTAGACTTGTTGAAAAATTTGACCTGGTTGCCATTTACGGTAGTATTGGTGCACGGGCTTCCCGATTGACCCCATACATATACCCCGATATTAGTGAAGGACTGGGCTGCCGCGTAAGTGCTGTTATTGGTAATGGATATATTATCGCCACCCGCGATAGCCATTCCATATTCCCCCGGATTAACCAGGATGTTATTAGATGCTACCTGGTACGAACCTCCGTTGTCGCCTAACATAATGCCGCCGCCCGATGTGCTTGGGCCGCCGCCTCTTATCCAGTTACCAACTACCTGTATAGGGCTCGAAGCTGTTCCGTTGCTTTTGTAAATATTAACAGCGTCCTCCGGATTACTTTGGCCGAAAATATTCTCGCCCCTGTTATAGCTGATCGAGTTGTTTGCACCGCTTACATTGTCAAACTGCACAAACTGACCATGAGGCATAGGGCCAACCATATTTTTAAACTGGTTGTTATTCACAATTATACCGCCGTTGGTGATATCGACTGCTAACACGCCGGCGCTTACTTTGGTTATGCAATTATAATCGATTGTGATGTTGTAACAGTTATACAAATAAATACCCACGTTGGAGGAATTACCCAGCATGTTTTTGGTGATGTGCACGTTATAGCAATTGGTTAGCGTAATTGCCGGAACACTGCCGCCATTGATTGATTTACCGCTTATGGTGATGTCGTGCGAACCGTTTAAATTAATAACGCCTGATACAACGTAGGTTGTATTATCTATCGGCATTGTGGCCGCCGCCTGCGAAACAACTACAGCCGGTAAAATCGATGCATCGATATTAGCGCCCCAGGTATTGGTGCTCCAGCCCGTGGGAGTAGCTTCACCCTGCGCAACCCACGAATCATTCTCAGTGCCGTTTTTATTTATAAATTTTACTTTATTTCCGCTGATGGTGCTATTGGTACATGGCGGTACGCCTTGTCCCCAAACATATATGCCCACATTGGTAAAGGATTGAGCGGCTGCATAAATGCTGTTATTTGTAATAGATATATGGTCGCCGCCGCCAATAGCCATTCCGTATTGGCCGGGATTAACCAGGATATTGTTTGATGCGACCTGGTACGATCCGCCGCTGTTCCCAAGCAGGATACCGCCGCCTGTTGTACTCGGTCCGCCGCCGCGTATCCAGTTTCCGGCAATCGTGATCGGGCTGGACGCTGTGCCGTTGCTTTTATAAACATTTATGGCATCTTCAGGAGTGCTTTGCCCGGCAATATTTTCGCCCTTATTATAACTGATCGAATTATTAGCGCCGCTAACTGTATTGAACATCACTAACTGCCCATGGGGAGCTGGCCCTTTCATATTCAAAAACTGGTTATAATTAACGATTATGCCGCCGCCGGATGTATTTTCAACATCAACGCCGGTGCTTACATTCGTTATATAGTTATAATCAACTGTTATGTTTTTGCAATTGATCAAATAGATGCCAATACTGGTTGAATTCCCTAAACTGTTTTGAGTAATATGCACATTGTAGCAGTTTTTCAGCGTAATTGCCGGAACCGTGCCGCCGGTGATAGATTTTCCGCTGATGGTTATATCATGCGACCCGGTTAGGTTTATCGGGCTCGACGGCGCGTAAGAAGCGTAAGGTACAGTAGCTAGCCTGGTGGATGAAAAATTAACATGCGTTAATGATGTTGTCTGGTTGCTGGGTTTAATCTCTGTTTTTGAACAGGAGCTCCAGGCAATGATGCATACCATCGCGATGAAAAGTAATTGTGCTTTCATATAAATTGTTTGGGGTTTAGTTTTTGCGGCCCATGTTACCATGGGCCGCGTTAATATATTGTCTGTCGAATTATTTAGAATGATACTACCACAGATGGTAAGATCGACGCGCTGATGTTTGCGCCAAATGTATTGGTGCTCCAGCCGGACGGGGTAGCTTCCCCTGTACCAACCCATGCGTCATTTTCGGCATTTGACTTACTCATGAATTTTACCTGGTTTCCGCTGATGGTAGCGTTGGTACAAGCCGAACCTGATTGACCCCAGATGTATAAACCTATATTGGTAAATGACTGGGCTTTACCATAAATGCTGTTATTTGTGATTGACATATGATCGCCGCCGGCAATAGCTATTCCGTATTGTCCCGGATCAACCAGGATATTGCCAGAAGCTATTTCGTATGATCCGCCGGTATCGCCTAACATGATGCCGCCGCCGGTTGCGCTCGGGCCGCCCCCTCTTATCCAGTTACCTATAACTTGAATAGGGCTTGAAGAAGTGCCGCTGCTTTTGTAAACATTAATGGCGTCTTCGGGATTGCTTTGGCCGAAAATGTTTTCACCCTTATTATAGCTGATAGAATTACCTGCGCCGCTTACTGTGTTAAATTGTACAAACTGGCCGCGTGGCATAGGGCCAACCATGTTTTTGAACTGGTTATAGTTAACCGCGATGCCTCCGCCTGTAGTATTCACTACATAAACGCCGGTGCTTACATTAGTGATGTTATTATAGTCAACAGTAATATTATAACAGTTATACAGATATACGCCAACATCGGTTGAATTACCCAGCATATTTTTTGTGATATGTACGTTGTAGCAATTGGTTAAAGTAATTGCCGGTACGCTGCCGCCATTAATCAGTTTGCCGCTAATGGTTATATCATGCGAACCGCTAAGGTTTATCGGACCCGACGAAGTATATGCTGAGGCGGCTGCAGTAGCGGCCGCGGTTGGGGTTGAGGCTGTAGTTACAGCCGGTGTAGCAGCTGTAGTTGCTGCTGCGCTACCCGCAGCTGGGGTTGTACCTGTTGCTGGTACGGGTGTTGTTGCACTTGTTGGTGTGGCAGATGTAGATCCGCTTGGTGTTGTTGCACTTGTTGAAGTTGTCGCTCCTGTAGCAGTTGACTCGGCAGCGCTAACCGGGGTAACCATTGCATCTTTTTTACAGGACGCTATTAAGAAAGTTAAAGCTATAAAAAAGGCATAAGAAGTCCATAGGCCCTTACGGCCATTTTTTACATTTTGAGGCTTCATAATAGTTTAAATTAATTAGGCCTTTTTGTACGCAGTGGCGATTGCCTTTGTTTCAATTAGCGATAAAAATTTTCTATGTGCTTTAATTTATTTCGCAAGTAATTGATTTTCAGTATAATAAAATTCCGAAAAATTAAAACAATTTAACCCATATACGGAACCGGTTATTTCCAGGGATGCAAATGTGGTTTTGGTGAAAGTCAGAAAAGTATGATTTGTATGTATGCAGGCGGGAGACTGCCAGATTTCAGCCGGGCCGTTGCAGAAAATCTGTCGGAAAATATGGAGTGGATACCTGTTTTATACAGGCATATAATTGGTCCGGTTTAAACCGAAAGAGAGTAAAAAATAGAAGCAGTATCAGGCAGAGGCGCCTGTATCATTTGTGAAAGAGATACACCTGATACAACAGATACAAGAGATACAACAGATACATCTGATACAAGGGATACACTGACAAAGCAGTGTCGCCACCTTTATAAAATTAGTTGATAAATGGTGAATTACACAGGCGCTGTATCATAATAATTGAGCCGCTGAGAATCGCGTAAATGAACCCGGGCACTATCAGGTCTCCGGATAAATTACAGAAAAAGAGGCTGTCCCATACTGCGGAACAGCCTCTTTTCTTTTAACTGGCCTTCGCGGCAGGCTGAACAACGTCGCCGAAATTATCCGTGACGAATTGTTTAGCCTTATCAATCCACTCCGGGACATCTGCTCCCAGGTCGTCAATGACCGAACGGCCGTCTGCACGTTTTTTTGTGAGGTAGTTTATGCCGTAACCCACGGCTGCGCCTACAATAATAAATTTTAATAAACCCATGGCATTTTTACTTTAAGTTAAAAATTATACTTATAAATAAATATCTAAAACAATGCCAATTTTATCACTTTTAAAATGTTTGTTATTATATCAATTTGGGATCAGCAAAGAAGTGGTTAATTAACTATTTATCCGGCGCATCTTTTACCGGCTGTACAGGCTGTTCTTCCGTTTCATGACGGCCGGCGATATTGCCGCTGTGTGGCTTGTCTGCATCGTATTCTCTGTCCGTTTTTCTGATTTTGGCTTTGTCACCATTGTCGTTGGGTCGTTTGGTTGGTGTATCAGCCGGCGAGGGCTTATCTTTTGAATTTGCTGGCTTTGTCATAGTTAAATAACAAGGCCTTAAGAATTTTGTTTACCGGGGGCCAATAAACGCAAGCACCTTTTTCATCATGGACACCCTCGTATTACTGAAGCCGTGGTCGGTAGCCCAAACCTGGTAATCAAATGAAACTTTATTAGCGGCGGTGATGGCGTCGGCAACACCTTTGTTTAAATGATGTTCGTCCAGCATTACCACCTGTTTGCCGGCTAACCGGGGCGCTATGACCCGGAGATTAAAGTAATCGGGATCGTCAATCACGGGCTGAAACAATTCCCGCGTAGTGGCATTCAGCACAAAATATTTGCCGTTAGCCTTTTCAAGTTTCGCCATGTCGCCCCCAAGCTGTTTTACGTCAGCATATATATCCCATGTTGAAAGTGCAAAGCCCTTTTTTACTTCCGGCAGGTACGTTAAGGCCTTTAAACAAATCCATCCGCCCATGCTATGGCCGAAAAGAGTGATATTAGTTGTGTCGGTATTAAAATAGGCTGCATTTTTTTTACAATAAGCCACCACGTTTACTACATCCTCTACGCAATTTTTAAAGCTGAATTTTCCCTGGCTTCCCCACGAACCCCGGTAATCGAAATAAAGGACGTTCCAACCTCTTGCCCGGGCTAGCTGGGCCAGGTCAAGGTTACGTTCATTACCCGGGAAACCATGCAGCATAATAAGCAGCGGATGCTTTCCACCTCCGTTTGGCGTATACATAAACCCTTGCATCAAACTCCCGGACGATGGTATATTAAGCTCGCGAAAGCCGGATCTGTACATTTTTCCCCATTCATCATTACGCAATACCAGTGTGTCATTTTTTGATTGCGCTGCTGCGTTGTAGCTGGCGGCCACTAAAATAATAAGGGCAAGTAAATACAGGGATTTTTTCATGAGCCGGTTTTAAAACTCTAAATTAGAATTTTTATCTGCCCCAACAAAAAAGGCTTCCCAAACCGGAAAGCCTTTATTATTTTAAGTCTCCCCTACCGGGGGAGGACCCGACAGCTATCGGGGTTAGAGGCGGCTTTTACTGCGCCGATAGAGCCGCCGCGCCGCTCACAATTTCAGTAAGCTCGGTGGTGATGGCTGCCTGGCGGGCCTGGTTGTACGAAAGCTTAAGAGCTTTCAACAGTTCGCCCGCGTTATCGGTCGCTTTATCCATCGCGGTCATACGTGCGCCGTGCTCGGATGCGTTTGAATCCAATACGGCTTTGTATAACTGTATCTTGATATTTTTGGGAATTAACTGTTCTACTATCTCTTCCTGTGACGGCTCGAGTATATAGTCAACCTGCACAGCTTTTAAATCTTTTTCCTTTTTTACCCCGGGTTTAGGAACAGGAATCAACTGCTCGGCAACCAATATCTGCATAGCCGCGTTTTTAAACTGGTTGTATACCAGTTCAACCCGGTCGTACTCCCCGTTAAGAAAACCCTGCATAATACTTTCGGTAATTTTTGAAGCGTTTTCAAAATTCAGGTCAAGGTACAAATCGTTATTGTTGCCAATAACATTGTACTTGCGGCGCTGGTAATATTCCTGGCTTTTTTTACCGATAGCTACAACAGAAACATTGCCTGCCCTTAATTGATCGCTGTACTTTTCAGCGATCAGGTTATTGGCCGTTTTGATCACATTGGTGTTGAATGCACCTGCCAAACCGCGGTTTGACGATACCACGATCACCAATACTTTATTAGGCTCGCGCTCCACCAAAAACGGCGATGAGCCGTCTTCCAAACTTGCCGACAAATTAGCCAGCAGCTCCTTCAGCTTATTGGCGTAAGGCCTCAGTTGAGTTATAGCATTGGTAGCCCGCTTCAGCTTAGCCGCCGAAACCATTTTCATGGCCTTGGTGATCTGCTGTGTTGAGCTTACCGACTTTATCCTGTTTCTTACTTCTTTTAAATTAGCCATTTTTTGAGATTTGAGATTTGAGATTTGAGATTTGAGACTTCAGCTCATTCCCTAATACTCCATTCTCGTTGTTTTTTTATCTCTATAAAATGTAAGTACTTTTATCTCAATACTCACATCTAATATCTCACATCTAATTAGTACTTCCCTGTCATTTCTTTTGCAACGGTATCCAGCACGCCGGTTATCTGGTCATCAAACTTACCTGCTTTAAGGGCAGTTAAAATTTCAGGATGACGTGCTTCCAACTGGCTGGTAAATTCGCTTTCGAATTCCCGTATCTTATTTACCGGTACGTTACGCATCAGGTTTTTGGTACCCAGGTAAATAATGGCAACTTGTTTTTCAACTGTCACCGGCGAATATTGTCCCTGCTTTAATATCTCAACGTTACGCGCGCCTTTATCCAATACGTTTTTTGTAGAGGCATCAAGGTCAGACCCGAATTTCGAAAACGCTTCAAGCTCTCGGTATTGCGCCTGGTCAAGCTTCAAGGTACCGGCAACTTTCTTCATCGACTTGATCTGCGCGTTACCACCCACGCGCGATACCGAAATACCCACGTTAATGGCAGGACGTACACCCGCGTTAAACAAGTTTGATTCAAGGAATATCTGCCCGTCGGTGATCGAAATTACGTTAGTAGGGATATAAGCCGATACGTCGCCTGCTTGTGTTTCGATGATCGGCAACGCTGTTAACGAGCCGCCGCCTTTTACGATATCTTTAATTGATTCCGGCAAATCGTTCATCGCACGTGCGATGTCGTCGTTCTGGCTGATCTTAGCTGCACGCTCTAATAAACGGCTGTGCAGGTAAAACACGTCACCCGGGTAAGCCTCACGGCCCGGTGGGCGACGAAGCAGTAACGATACCTCGCGGTAAGCAACAGCTTGTTTTGATAAATCATCATAGATGATCAATGCCGGACGTCCGGTATCACGGAAGTACTCGCCAATAGCGGCACCCGCGAACGGCGCGAAAAACTGCATGGTAGCAGAGTCGGCCGCGCTGGCCGCAACTACGATAGAGAAAGGCATAGCGCCGTTTTCTTCGAGCGTGCGTACAATGTTTGCCACTGTAGATGCTTTTTGACCGCAGGCTACATATATACATATAACCGGTTTACCGGCTTCATAAAATTCTTTTTGATTGATAATGGTATCGATACAAACTGCTGTTTTACCTGTTTGGCGATCACCGATAACCAGCTCACGCTGTCCGCGGCCAATGGGGATCATCGCATCGATCGCTTTGATACCGGTTTGTAACGGCTCGGTAACCGGCTGACGGTAGATAACACCCGGCGCTTTACGCTCCAATGGCATTTCGTAAGTTTTGCCTTTTATCGGGCCCTTGCCGTCAATCGGGTTACCTAAAGTATCAACAACGCGGCCAAGCATGCCTTCGCCTACGTTGATAGAGGCGATCCGGTTGGTGCGTTTTACTGTATCACCCTCTTTTATATCATCAGATTTACCAAGCAATACAACACCTACGTTATCTTCTTCCAGGTTAAGTACGATACCCTGTAACCCGGTACCAAACTCAACCAGCTCACCTGATTGTACTTTTGTTAAACCATAAACGCGCGCGATACCGTCACCTACCTGGAGCACGGTTCCCACTTCTTCTAATTCAGATTCTGACTTAAAGCCTGCTAATTGCTGACGCAAAATTGCCGATACTTCGTCTGGTCTTACCTCTACCATTTCTTAATTTTTATTTAGAGTTTTTATACTGCAATTACCCTTTGGGCAAAGTCCTTTTTTAATTTCCTTAAGTCGCTGGCTATGCTGGTATCAACCTGCCTGTCGCCAACGGTTAAAACAAACCCGCCTATAAGCGCCGGGTCTACTTTAGCATCCAGCTTCACGGTGCCGCCTGTCGACGCTGCTATTTCAGCGATGATCTTCTTTTTATTGGCTTCGGATAAATCCGTAGCCGAGACCACTGTTGCATGTACAATATTGTTTTTCAAATCGTACATGTTAACATATTCCTGCGAGGTAGCATACAAAACCTCTCCGCGGCCTTTATTGATCATCAGCTTAAAAAAAGCAGTGCTGGTTTTATCCATTTTACCGGCAAACACCTCGTCCACTATTTTTATCTTTTTTGAATGCGACACGATCGGGTTAGCCAAAACCGCCTTTAATTCGGGATTTGCTTTTAAGGTATGATGAAAAAGCTCCATATCCTCTTTAAGCGCGTCTACCCTGTTTTGTTCCTGGGCAAGATCGATCAATGATTTAGCGTACCTGGCTGCTACTGTTAATTCTGACATTTTTTTATTTCGAATTTCGAATTTTCGATTTCGGATTTATTTTTTGTTTTGTTTTCAGATATACGGTTATTCGACAATGGCTTAAATCCGAAATCGAAAATTCGAAATCCGATATTTAACTAAGCTTCACGTCTTTTAATAGGTCCCTAACCAACTCGTCCTGCTTTTTGCTGTCTTCGAATTGTTTGCGCAATACTTTTTCGGCAATTTCAAGCGAAAGTGCTGCTACCTGGTTTTTAACATCAGCCATAGCTATCGCTTTTTGATTGTTGATCTCCAGGCGGGCTTGCTCAATCTGGCGCGCGCCTTCTTTATGCGCCGCGTCTTTAGCCTCGCTGATGATCTGGTTTTTTACCTTTGTCGCTTCCGATAAAATAGCATCGCGCTCGGCGCGGGCTTGCTTCAACAAAGCTTCATTCTCGCTGGTTAAGCGGGCCATTTCCTCTTTTACCGCCTCGGCCTTTGACAACGCCGATTCAATAGAATTTTCCCTTTCGGCAACAGCTGCCAAAATAGGCTTCCAAGCATACTTACCCAGTATAAATAATAGTATCGCAAAACATAGTGTAGTCCAAAAAACTAAACCAATCTGAGGGGTAACTAAATCCATAATTCAGAATATTTTAATAATAAATAAATTCAAGTTTAAAAACAACCCGGTGCCAACCGCTCCGGGTTGTTTTTGTACTGCATTCCGACTCTTGATCAGAAAAATGCTGCAACAACCACCGCGAACAAAGCCACACCTTCAACAAGGGCAGCAGCGATGATCATGTTAAGTTGGATTTTAGAAATAGCTTCAGGCTGACGCGCAATAGCTTCAACAGCTTTACCGCCGATTTGGCCAATACCGATACCGGCACCTATAGCTGCTAAACCAGCGCCAAGGCCGCCAAGGCTACCGTGAACTCCTACAGCCTGAGCTAAAACCACACCCATGGTTCCAATCATTCCAATCATTGTTTGTTAATTTAAACGTGTATATATAAAAGATAATTAATTACAAAACTTCGTGGTGATGCTCTTCAATAGCCATCCCGATAAACAATGCCGACAACAGTGTAAATATATAGGCCTGCAAAAACGCCACCAATAACTCAATGGCATCCATAAATACAACAAAAATGATTGACACCGGCGAAACCCAAAGCGTTTTGAAAATAAATATCAACGATATTAAGCTCAAAATTAAAATATGCCCCGCGGTAATGTTCGCAAACAAACGGATCATTAAAGCGATGGGCTTGGTAAAAATTCCTACAATTTCAACCGGTATCATAATGAAGAACAGCCACCATGGATTTGGCACAAATATGTGCTTCCAGTAGTATTTGTTCCCGTTAAGGTTAACAACAAAAAATATAATTACCGCTAAAACAGCGGTAACTGCTATATTACCTGTAAGGTTATAGCCTCCCGGGAAGAAAGGTATCATACCCAATAAATTGTTGAGCAGGATAAAAAAGAATATCGTTAATAACAAAGGCATGAACCGGGCATGCTTTAATCCAATGTTAGGCATAGCAATATCATCACGTACAAATAATATCAGGGGCTCTAAAAACGACTGCATTCCTTTTGGCGCTTTGCCGGTACGTTTGCGATAGGCAGCAGAAACTCTCAGGAAAACGATAAGTAATATAGTAACGGCCATAAACATTGAAGCCACGTTACGGGTAATTGAAAAGTCCATTACCTTTTTAGTAGCGGCCTCGTCAATTGTGCCGGATACATTCACCGCTTTGATTTTGCCGCCATCCAGCTTATAGCTGTAATGCCCTCCATTATAAACGGTTCCTTCAGGCTCTACTTTAGCAGATGAAAATGTTTCGATGCCTTTATCGGTATAAAGAATTACAGGCAGCGGAAGGAAAGTTTTTCCCACAACAGGCCAGGAGTGAGAGTCGCCGATATGTTCAAGTATTATTTCTTTTGGTTCGAATTTCTTTTCAGCGCCCGATTCGGTCTTTTCCTGGCCGAAGGCCTGGCTTGAAAATAGGCCTGCGATTAAAAAAAACGCAGAAATTATAGAAAGTTTAAAAAATTTTAAGTTCAAAATCGCCCTGTTAATCATCTAAATGAAGTTTTCTACCTTGAATTTTCGTGCCGCAAGTTACGCAACAAAACATAAATTTCAAAGGCTGTATTTAATAAATATATATAAACAAAATCCGCCAAAAAAACATGCTTATCGGTAGCGTTTTTTGCCAAAAAAATGAATATAAATATGAGACAGGCCAATATTTTAAAGGTCGTTGCTCCCAAAAAAGCCTGGGTAAAATATTCCTGGTTCTTTTGCTTTACGCTCAGCATTCCTATCAATAATAAAATGGTGAGGGCGGCCATAAATATAAATGTGGTCCAAAAGCCGGCTGCTAACCAGTTGCCGTTACCTGTGTACTGAAGTGCTAATGGCGGTATAGCAATAATGAAAGTAAATAAAAGAAAATATAAAACTGTCGACGTGATTTTCATAGGTTTTAGTGTGATTTGAATAAATGCGGCTTAACTTTTCGCCGACTTGATAACGAGGTACAAAGATATAAAAACGCCGGCCAGCGAGAGGATGGCTGTAACCCACTTTACGGGGTGTTTGGCCGCTTCGTCAATTTTATAACCGGCATAAGTAAACGCCCCGATTATAACTATCATTTGAACACCCATACCGCTATATTTTAAATAGCTGTTTCCGGGATTTTCGTCGTCTTTTTGCTCTTCATTGGCCATGCGCAAATTTATTAAATCCTATTGCATTATTGTTAGTAAATTAGGGGCTTTATAACGCGGGGTCAAATTGAGTCGAGTTTCCATATTTTCCGTATCAAAACAATTAAACTTTTTGCTGCTTACTATGACGATCGTCATGGCAGGCTGTTCGCTTGAAAAAGAAAGCGGGTTTAACCGCATGCTTCAAAACCTTACCGCGCATTACAATGTGCTGTTTAACGCTAACGAATTGCTGCGGCTAAAACAGGAAAGCTATGCGCTAACATATGTTGACAATTACAACGAGATATTAAGCGTTTACCAGGATACCATCGCGCAAAGCACAACTCCCGACAAGGACCTTGAGGCTGCAACCGTCAAAGCCAATACGATTATTACTTTTAAAGAGCAAAGTCATTACCTTGGCGATGCCTACCTGGTGTTGGGAAAAGCAAGTTATTTAGGCGGGAATTACTTTAATGCGTCGGAATACTTTAGCTACGTGATCCGCTCGTTTCCAAAACAGCCTGACCTAAAACAGCAAGCCTTGACCTGGAAGGCCCGCTCGCTAATGTACCTCGGCCAAATGCCGGAGGCAAAAGTTTCGCTGGACTCCGCCCTGAAAAACATCAACATTAAAAAAAGAAATCCCGTTGATGTGTATGCCGCTAAATTACAATATGATATCAATACCCAGGATTATGCAGACGGCGAAGAAATGGCCAAACAGGCTATTCATTATACCCACGATAAAA
>JAQBOH010000176.1 GCA_028288125.1 Mucilaginibacter sp. | reverse complement strand
TCAACTTTCAACTTTCAACTTTCAACTTTCAACTTTCAACTTTCAACTTTCAACTTTCAACTTTCAACTTTCAACTTTCAACTTTCAACTTTCAACTTTCAACTTTCAACTTCCAACTTCCAACCTTTAACTTCCAACCTTCAACCTTCAACTTCTCGGACTTATTCTAAATCATACTCCCTGTGCAGTTCGGCTAAAACCTCCCCCGCTATTTTCATCTGTTTGGCATATTCGGTTATTACGCGCAGCCGCTCGACCTTAACCACAACCATATAATTGATCATCTGCCGCATGTTTTGCTTGCTTCTATCGGCGTAATACAATTCGTGCGAAATGCGGCGCGAAAAATATGCGTCAAAAACAACTTCGCTATTGAAATTTTTTATGGCGAATGGCATCACCTGGTCAATGATAAATTTCAGGTCAATGTCTTCGCGTTTTACAGTTTTCTTCGCCTGCACATCGTAACCGTTCATTAGTGTCACCAGCTTTTGATCAAAATACCTTAATGAGCCCGATGATTTGATCTGCTCGTAAGTCCCTGCAGAAGGCTCAAAAGGCGCCACGTTGGAACTTACCGACAATCGCCTGTAAAGCACGGTGTCCTTTTGTTTTTCGACAGGCAAATGAAGCATAGTTAATGCGCTATCCATTATCGAAAGCTTACGATCGCTAAAATGCACAGCCGCATGCAGCGCCGCTGTATCCTTTTTGATATCCTCGAAATACGAACGGGCAAACTCCCCTGCCCGCTTGTGTTCCGAAATATCTTCCCGCACGTTTTCGGCAACAAAGCCCATCATTACGGCCAGGAATATCATTAAGCCCTCAAGCAAATATTCCCTGATGCCTTTTCTTTCAACTTCGGGATGGTGGTGTACTTCCATTTTTATTTCGGATTTCGGATTTTTTTATTTCGGATTTGCTTCTTTTTACTTTGCTGATTTTCTGACTTTACTGGTTCTCGGACTTTGCTGACTTTACCGGCTTTCACAACCTATTTATCCAGTTCACGGTTAACCAAATTCAGCACGGCCCGATTATGTTTATTCAAAGTGTAAAGCTTATTTATGGATGAGGCGGCGCTGATGACGTAATCTTCATAATATCCAACCAGGTATCTTCGTTCTCTATCGGTCATCGCCTGGTATGGTTTCATCACCGCTTTGTATGTTAATATGTTTACGTAATTGCCTGTGTCCTTTGGAACAACGTTATGCACATCCTCAAGTTTTTGCACTTCCAGTTCGCCATTAAGCAACATTAAATTTATCTGGGTGTTATAATTTTTCAATCCATCCATCATGGATTTGTAATAGGCCATGCTATCTCTTAAAGGGATATTTTTTATATACCGCAGCGTACCCGAGCTGATCATCTGGTCATATGCGGAAGTGTTTACCGGTATATAAATAATTCTTTTGGCGGGTATTAACAGCCGCTCAACCACATGGATATCCTTATTCTCTCTTCCGTCGTCAAAAATGCGCGCCAGGCTATCGCATAAATCAATCTTTTTATGAAATATCGTACTATAGCTTTCAAAGTCCTTATGCTGCTGCACCAATTCATTTCTGTAAGTTTCCAAAAAATCTCTTGCGTTTGATCTTTCCGACATGTTCTCACGCAGGCTTTCGGCAAAAAAGCCCATTGTTACAGCTAAAAATATCATCACAAATTCAAGGATGTACTCTTTCCAGGGTTTTTTTTCATGATGCAGGTCGGGGTGGTGGTGTACTTCCATTGTTTCAGTTGACAGTTTTAAGTTGGCAGTTGGCCAGTTCTTTTGTTTCGGGCCCGATAGCTACCGGGGCCGGATTTATTTCGGATTTTCGATTTTTCGCGGTTGTTTATTTTCAATCGCGCTCAAGCCTTGAATATCCCTCATTCGTCATCTAATTTATATTCCTTTCTTAATGTATTTATAAGGCTTACCGCATGCTGGTTTGCTTCCGTCAGCCTGTTAATGTAAAAGGCCACTATGCCTTCGTATAGTTTTGCCCGGTTACCCATTTCAAGGATAGTTGCATGTCTATGATCAAGCAATTTTGCACCTTTAAAGGTGACTAATTTTGCCTTTTCGCCCCTAACAAAAAAATATTTGTAATTAAATATCCGGAAAGATACGTCCGCCAGCCCGTTAAGAGATCTGTTATAATATTCCTGCTGGTTAGCCAGTTTTCTTTCAAACTGATCATATAATATAATGCTGTCAGCCGATGCCTTTTTCTTTATTAACCGCATGCCGCCTGCATTTTTAAGCTGCGACAAGGTTCTCTCGGTAATATCGGCAAAATCCGGATGGCCCATGCATTGTCTGAATAAGCGGTATATTTCACCATCATTACTCCCGGCTCTGTAATTATAACATAGAATTGAGACGGAATCGAGGGCAATGAGCCGGTTTTTATTTAAGATAATAGCCTGTCTGAAATTGAAGATATCGGTTTTAGCATCCCGTATCATTGACGTAATATATTCGCCTTCTTTGCCGTTATCGTTGATATTCTCCCGTAAACCTTCGGCAAAAAAACCCATCGTTACGGCCAAAAATATCATTAATCCTTCGAGGATATATTCTTTCAGGCCTTTCTTTTCTACTTCGGGGTGATGATGTACTTCCATGGTTTCAGTTGGCAGTTTTAAGTTGGCGGTTGGCAGTTATTTTGTTTCGGCCCCGATAGCTATCGGTCCGGATTTATTTTGATTTTCGGGTTTCGGAATGTTGATTGCGGAAGTATTTCATCTTCCGGTCTATTCTCCTATATTCACTAAATTGTACTTATTTTCAAAGTATCTGATAAGCCCTGTTTCGCGTGTTTTAAGCCGTTGCACCTTTCCCAGTTGGGTTTTAATAACCCTCCTATAAAGAGTCAGGTCATTGAAATATTCATTAATTAATGACTTATCATTTGAATAAAATAGGGGTATAGCAGCGGTAACGTTTTTAGGCTCGTCAGTATGCAGCATCGGTTCAGCCCTGAAGTTAACGAGCTTAACATACACATCCCTTACGATGTCCTGCCGTTGCTGAAATATCGTGGATTGAAAATCCTGGAAAGCCAGCACCACATGATCGAATGCAACAATGCTGTCCTTATCAACTTCATTTAACAACCGAAAACCTCCCGCATTTTTTAACTGTTGCATGGTACCGTCTGTAAAATTCACAACTATGTTTGATTCCGACTTTTTCATGATTGGCAGAAGGCATGATACCGACCTATTATTCTTTTCAACAGTATCAAAACATGGATAAAGGTTGTTCAACGCGATCATTTTGCTTTGGTCAAATGCTTCCAGCGCAGTAAAGTTCGCTGTATCGTGCTTCAAATCCTGCACAAATGACTTGATATAGTCTCTGCCTTTTGCATTGTCTGAAATACTTTCCCTGATGGTTTCGGCAAAAAAACCCATAGTAACGGCCAGGAATATCATTAACCCTTCGAGGATATATTCTTTCAGGCCTTTTTTCTCTACTTCGGGGTGGTGGTGTACTTCCATCGTTTTGATTTTGGATTTTTCGAGGTTGATTGTTTTTTTTAAGGCACTCAAGAGGGCTTCGCCGTTTCGGATGTTCTATTTCGGATTGATTTTTTCATTTCGGGCTTCTCATTCACTTTCGGACTTTACTGACGTTCCGACTCCTTCCCTCACTCATCTTTCAAATCATATTTCTTGTTCAGCAATCCAATCAGCTCGTTTGCTTTTCGGAGCAGGCTATCAGCGTTGTTTACTTTACGATCGAAGAATCTTGAACGCACCAGTTCAACATACTCATTGAACCGCGTTTTGTCGTAGCTGAGCAGCGGCGGATTGGTTCGTTTGAATGAATCGATTTTGGCCCTTATTTCTTTTTTATCCTTTATGTGCGAAATATTGTTAGTAATGTCATTGTATTTAAATTCAAACAAGCCCGCGCGGGCTTTTCGCACATCGGTATAGATGCCTGCTTCCAAATCATCTGTTTTTTTCATAGCCTGGCAAAGCTCATCATACAATGCCAGCTTCCTGTTGATTAATTTATCACCAAAAAATCTAAGCGAACCCGAGTTTTTCAATTCAAGCAAGGTAGCGTCGTGCGATGTAAAAATACGGTATGCCCCGCCATACAACCCAAACCAATACAATTTGCCTGACGGCACTTGTTTCGGGTCGGCATCAGCCAGCAGTTGCATCAGCGTATCGACGTTTGCCTTGCCGAATTTGAAATAGGTGAGGTACCCGTTCAGTTCGGCAGTGTCTAACTTCAGGTCGCTGTATAACGTAGCAGCGTATTCGTTTGCCCTTTTTTTTTCCGATATACGCTCGCGGTAACTCTCAGCAAAAAAACCCATCATTACAGCTAAAAAAATCATCAGGCCCTCCAGCAGATATTCTTTAAGGCCTTTTTTTTCTACTTCGGGGTGGTGGTGTACTTCCATTTTTGATCTCTGATTTTCTATTTCGGATTTATTTTTTGATTTTACGGGCTTTCGAACTTTTCTGACTTGCCGGACTCTTCCTCCCTTTTACTCATTCTCTAAGAAATAATTTTTACGCAAAACCTGTAATATTTTTTTGTTGATAGCAATATAATCATCCAATTGAAGGGAGTGAGTGGATTCAAGCATTTGTTTATAAAACAAGATCATATTAGTTGTTTCCCCCTTGTTAATTGACGCCGTATTTAATATACTTCCTTCAATGGTTCTTTTGTCAATTAAATAAGCATGCACCACATTAAGAAGCGATCCTTCAGATGGTGTAGGATAGGTTTGCCGCAAATGATCGAGCCAGCTAAAATCGTAATGTGTTAAAAGAAATTGTTTTAAGGGGTTTGCAAAAAATTGATACTCCTGATCGTTTCTAAATCTTATGTTGTTTATAGAAACACTTAGGTCGCCCAGAAGCTTTTGCAGTTCAAGGCTTTTAAAGTATCTAACCGTACCCGAGTTTTTAAGCTGACTCAGGATGCCATCCTTTGGTTCAAAAGCATAAATATTTATCATATATAATCCCGTTGTAAAGGCAGGATAAAATCTGCGGGATGTTTTTGTGAAGCTGCTGTCTTTAAAAAAATGATATAGGTAATCCAGGTCCTTTTCTTTTAAACGGCGAATTTCCAGTTTGCCGGCAGCCGCTGCCGAATCTGCTGATAGTTCGGTATACAAAGCTTTCGCCAATTCATGTTCGTGATGGTTATTGCTTATACTTTCCCGTAGGTTTTCTGCAAAAAAGCCCATGGTAACGGCTAAAAATATCATCAAACCTTCGAATAAATACTCCTTCAGACCTTTTTTTTCTACTTCAGGGTGGTGGTGTACTTCCATTGTGATTTAGTTGCAGGTTGTTTGTTATAAGTTGTACGTTTCTTATTTCAGATTTTTATTGTTGTTTTCATTGGAGCTTATATTCCTGGTTGATCATCTTAATTAATTTTTCAACCAGTGCCTTTTGTGCCGACAGCCGGCGTATTTCGCCCAAAAAACTTGATTTGCGCTGGTGCAGGTAATAAATCAGGAGGTTTATCTTTTCCTTATCATAACTAAGTAATTGCGGGTTACCCGGTGGCACAAGGGTATTGTTTGTTGATCCGGCGGCATATTCTTTTTCGGTAAGTTCCTTATTTTTTACGATCACCATCTTATCAAACACTTTCGCGTCAAACAACTGGCCCAGCAAGGGATAGCTTAGCACGTTCTCCTTGCCCTCGATATCTAACAGATTGGTGTATTGCCCTAATGACCTTTCAAAATCCATCATGCCGTTAACTATTTCAATGTTTTGGATAAGCCGCAGGTTGCCCGAGCTTTTTAATTCAAGAATAGTATTGTCACTTGGTTCAAATATGCCGTTCCTGGTACTTAGTCTGGCAAGGTAATACATGCGGGCGCCATTTTTTACCGGGCCGGGGATTTCAAGGCAGCTTATCAGCGTATCAAAACTTAACACCCTTCTATAAAGGGATGGTATCCAAATGTTCAAGTTTAAAGTATCGGTTGCCAGGTCCTTTTTTATATTGATTATATATTCCCTTTCTTTTGTGCGCTCACTGCCGCGCTCGCGATAACTCTCGGCAAAAAAGCCCATCGTTACAGCCAAAAAAATCATCAAACCTTCCAGCAAATATTCTTTCAGGCCTTTTTTCTCTATTTCGGGGTGGTGGTGTACTTCCATAGTTTCAGTTAGCAGTTTTGAGTTGGCAGTTGGCCGTGTTTCAATTTCGTTGTTCGAATTTATTGTCTTTTTCTGACCTCCGACGTCAGACCTCCTGTTCACTTTCTTACTTGCCGATTTCCGGGTTTTCCGGATTTTCTCCCCCTCACTCATTGTCAAAATGGTATTTCTCGTTGATGAGTTTGAGCAGCCCCGCGGCTTCATTTTTCGCTTTGTTTAACCGGGTCATATATCCCCAGTTGCGGGCATTGATATTAACTACACTGTTAGCCAGTTGATTAAGTTTATCCGGGTCTTTTTCAAAAAGGGGCATATCATACATAAATGAACTCTTCATTATATCCTTGTCCGGGTTCGTTTGCATATTCTTATTAACCTGCCTGTTAAAATCGGTATAATCACACATTGCATCTTCAAGCGCATATAGCGCGTTATAAGCTTTGTTAACGTCATTCAAATCCTCTTTATAGTTGCCTTCAACAAATGTTTCGTACTCCATTATTTTTTGAGCGACACCCTGATTTTCGATCAACCGCAAATTGCCCGAACTTTTTAATTGCTGAATAATAGTTAACGCCGGCCAGTAGGTTACGCCGTATTCGTTGACAGGCGTATTCCACTTACCTATTAGCGTAAATTTATAAGCCGCCGGATGCCGGGCGTTGTTATACAACGAATCTAATAGCGGCCGTAAATAAAAAACCTTATGAAGCGAACTGGTATACATCGCTGTGTCGCTTTTCAACTCGGCAGATAAGGCATGCAGATAATCCTTTTCTTTCGACCCGTCCGACAGGTGATCGCGCGCACTTTCGGCAAAATAGCCCATTGTAACGGCTAAAAAAATCATCAGGCCTTCCAATAAATACTCCTTCAAGCCTTTCTTTTCTACTTCTGGGTGGTGGTGTACTTCCATGTTGTGATTTCGGAATTCGGGTTTAGCGTTATATTTCTGACTTCAGGCTCCTTACTCGCTTCGGATTTTCCCGATCACCTCCAGTCATCAATTGTTAAAGGTTTAATCTTGAGCAATTTATAAAAAAATACATATCATTCACACCTTACCGGTAAAGCTGCACGATTTTTTTATTAATTTCGAAGTTGAAAGTTAACCGCTGATATACTTAAATGAAGAAATTTACTTTTTTTATCCTCATTATATTTTTTACGGTAAAAACACTTGCACAGGCCGAACCATCGGGTTATGCCGCCGCTATGGCCCGTTTTACCCAATTTTATAATCACGATAAAACCGATAGTATTTTCAGCATGTTCAGCTCCGAAATGAAAACCGCGTTGCCGATCGAAAAATTCAGGCCAACCACCCAACAGTTAAAATCGCAATATGGCAGCCTGCTAAAAACCGAATTCGTTAAATATGGCGAATCGTTGGCCGTATATAAAGCCACTTTTGAAAACAGTGTTTTTTTGTTAAATATTTCGCTGAATGCGCAAAATAAACTAACCGGGTTGCTGCTTAGCCCATATCATGAAAGCGCGCCGCCAGGCGTGGTGATTGATCCAGCCCTAACCGAGTCACCTGTATTGGTTAAAACGTTAACCGGTACTGTTTCGGGTTCGCTGGTTACGCCAAAAAATATTTCAGGGAAAGTTCCGGTTGTATTGATTATTGCCGATACCGGCCCTACCGATCGCGACGGCAACAACCCCAAAGCGGGCGTAACCGCAAATACATATAAATTACTGGCAAACGCGCTCGGTAAAAGTGGCATTGCTACACTGCGTTACGACAAACGCTTCGCCGGCAGCAGCGTCTCAACTGTTAAAGAATCTGAGCTGGCCATGGAAGACTATAGCGACGATGCCGTTAGCTTAATACACCTGCTGAATGACGATCCAAGGTTTTCAAAGATCATTTTATTCGGTCATGGTGAAGGTTCACTCGTAGCTATGATGGCATCAATTGATGAACCTATTAAAGCATTTATTTCGGCTGAAGGGGCCGGCGAGCAGGCGGACAAAATACTGACCGACCAAATGAAATTAAAAACCGAATTTATAGCCGGGGAATTTAAAGCTATTTTGGATAGCCTTCGTAAAGGTAAAACAACCCCTAACGTCGACCCAGCGTTGTATTATGTCGCAGCGCCTAGCAAACAGCACTTTTTAATGTCGTGGTGCCGGCTTGTGCCGCAAAGAGGCATTAAACGAATGAAAATGCCGGTGATGATCATTCACGGAAGCACAGATTTACAAATACCGGTTGATAATGCCGAAAAACTGAAAAAAGCAAAGTCGGACGCGGTATTATTGATCATTAACGGTATGAACCATATCCTGAAGGAAGCGCCCGCCAACCCCGATCAAAACATGGCCACGTTCTACAAACCCGATCTGCCGCTAAAGCCCGAACTGGTTGCCGGAATGGTTGATTTTATAAATAAGTTGAAATAAGAGCTCCTATTTCCAATCGTCCATCATCCGCCTTAATGCAATGATCTCCCCGATGTGATAGGCATTGTGATCGGCAATCTGTAAAGCTTCAAGTAAAACATTTTGCCCCTGGCCATGCGGTATATTTTTGTAAAGGTCGGCGCGCTTTATCAATTCAATAAACTCATCCATATCCGCATCTATTTGCTTTAACGATTCGTTCCACGCGCTATCATTGTTTGGCGCATTTTGGGCTGGCCAGTATTCATCCGGCCATTTTGGCGATTTATGATTAGCTTCTTTGCAAAATTGCAGCATATCCCATTGTGCTATGCGGATATGCTCGGTCAACTGCCATATACTGTATGGCATTTTAGGCGGCTTAATACCGCGCAACTCTGGTGGCAATCCTTTTAAAGCATCTTTTAAAGTAACATGCGCATTGCCTCCAAGCAGTAATTTCTTTAATTCATCAATAAGTATTTTATGCTCGCCGTTCATAGGTCAAGGTTTTATGCAGAAACAATTACGACTCAATTTGGTTCAAAAATTTATACTGCTATACTTAATATATGCGAAATTCCTTTTGATCATTGATGAAACGGTTAATATAATATTGAGAAAATGCTATCCGCGACCAGCCGGGCAATTGGGTATCGGCAATAATATAAATCTATACATTAATATATTCTTTTTTAATAATATTATCGCCACCTCATTCTGTCAGTCTCTTTCCCCGGGGCGGCTATGTATTATACATGAAAATTAACAAATTAAAGTTCTGATTATTTATAAATCGTATCTTTTTTGCAAACTGTAATCAAGGTTTTACATTCTGTTCATTAATTCCGGGTAAAATGTTTTAAGTTTATGCATCAAAAGCTAAACGAATATCCCGGTGATCAAAAAACTATTATTTACTGCCGCGTTGGTTATTGCGGTCTTTACAGGATGTAAAAAAGACGGCTCGTCTGTAGGGCCGCTGCAAGGAAAAGACGACGCTGCATTTGCTGTTTATGAAAATTCATTCCTGGAAGGCCTCTGGAAATTAAATCCGGATTGGGCAACCTCAGTTGGCTATCATAAATACGATAGCCTGCTGGTTATTCCCAACGACCAGAGCAGGGATAAAATGGTCAATTTTGCCAAAGTACAGATTGATTCTTTGAGCCGGTTTGAAGTGAATACGTTAAATGATGCCAATAAAATCGATTACCATCTGATGCAAAACCAAATGGAATCGATCCAGTGGAATATAAAACAATTAAGATCATACCAGTGGGACCCCGGCTCATACAACGTTATCGGTACTTTCGCTTATATCCTTAACGAGCATTATGCGCCCCTGGCCAAACGGCTGCGCAATTTTTACCAGAGAATGGCCAATCTGCCTGCGTATTATAAAGAGGCCGAAAAGCAAATAAAAAACCCTGTTACCGAGCTTACCAGCCTGGCGATTGAACAGCATTTGGGCGGCGTTGGTGTAATAGAAAAAGATTTCGCCGATTCGTTAAAGAAAACGAATATCCCGCAAAGCGAACAAAAGCTGATGCTGGACAGGGCACATGTATCGGCTGAAGCAATAAAGGGTTTTGCTGAATGGCTGAAAACTTTAAAAAACGACCATCCGCGCAGCTTCCGGCTGGGCAAAGAGTTTTACGAAGCCAAGTTTAAATACGACATTCAATCTGAGTTTACCGCGCAGCAGATATATAACGCGGCGGTCGAGCGTAAAAGGTACATACACCGCGAAATGGCTAAGATCAGCAAAAAGCTGTGGCCTAAGTATTTTGGCACGAAAGCCCGGCCTGCCGATTCACTCGATATGATCGCGCAGCTGATCGATACACTTTCAGCCAAACATGTTCAGCCCGGCGAATTTCAGTCCGCTATCGGGAACATCCTTCCGAAGCTCACGGCTTTTGTAAAAGCGAAGGACTTTGTTACCCTTGACCCTACCAAACCATTGATAGTACGCAAAGAGCCGGGTTATATGGCTGGTGTTGCCGGGGCCTCCATGAGTTCTCCCGGGCCCTACGACAAGGATGGTAATTCCTACTTTAATGTAGGAAGCCTTGCAGGATGGCCGGCCGCAAAAGCCGAAAGTTATCTGCGCGAATATAATCAATACACCCTGCAGATCCTGTGCATACACGAGGCCATTCCTGGTCATTATGTTCAATTGGTATATGCCAACAAGGCCCCTAGTTTGATCAAATCGGTATTTGGTAATGGGGCCATGGTTGAAGGGTGGGCCGTATATAGTGAAGAAATGATGTTGGACAATGGTTATGGCAACGATGAGCCCGAAATGAGGCTGATGTGGTATAAATGGCACCTGCGCTCGGTTTGTAATACCATTTTGGACTATAGCGTACACGCCGGAAATATGCCGAAGCAGGAAGCCATAACCCTCCTTACCCGCGAAGCCTTCCAGCAACAGGCGGAAGCCGACGGGAAATGGAAGCGTGTAAGTGTAACCAGCGTGCAGCTCGACAGCTACTACACTGGCTATAAAGAAATAACAGAACTGCGTGAGGCTTACAAAAAGAAAGTGGGGGATAAGTATAAATTAAAAGAATTCAATGAGAAGTTTCTAAGTTATGGCAGCGCTCCGTTGAGATATATTAAGGACGCTATGTTGGCAAAAGGAGGCAATTAACCGGTGTATCGCGGCTTTTAGCAGGGATAAAATATTTCCAAATAGTTAATGTCGAAATGACATTTCACCAAATTAGTAGAAACAATTACCCAAATGAGGTAGTTATTTACCCATTTTTGCCCATTTTAAAAGAAATGAAAATCTCAAATTACTATTAAAGATTAAACCACTTTCTCTATTGTTCGTTTAGAAAAAACCGGAACGATTTTTGTATATACAATAAGGTTCACTCTCAAATTTTACCAATTATGAGTACTTTAGCATGGGTTGGAATCGCGATACAAGCCATTCCTGTATTTTTTATAATCAAAACAAGCATTTCAATGGTTAGGCGTAAATCGTTGTGAAGCAATTTACTTCGAACGGATTTAATCATGATTTTTGTTTTTAAGGCATTGCTCCCGCGCATAGTGGGAGTTTTTTGTTTGTAACCCAGGTTAAGCTGGTTCCGTATAACGGGCTGGTGAACATTCAATTAATAATTGTAAATTTGAGATAATAGCCAGGGTTGAGAGCCTGGCTATTTTTATTTAGTTGCTAATTGCCGGCAAGCAGAAGACGCGGAGTACGCGG